>DASWGI010000272.1:0-5002 GCA_036393835.1 Myxococcales bacterium
AGAAGGGGCAGCCCGCGGGATCGTCCCGTTCGGGCGGCATGCGCACCAGCGCGTTCGGCCGGTCGGCGCGCTCCGGTGCGACGATCACCCAGCGGCCCACCACGGGGTCCCTGCGCAGCTCCGGCATGGCCGCGCACCATACCAGACCCGACTTCAGGGGGCGCCCCGCTGCGCGCCCTCAGATGCGCCAGTTGGCGAGCTCGAACTTGCGATCGGGGACGGTCAGCGCGATCTCGCCGTAGCGCGGCAGACGGTCCACCTCCACCTCGTCGCGCAAGATCCGCAGCGTCAGCGCGATCCGCTCGCCCGGCTTCAGGCCCAGCGCCTCGCGGGAGAGCGCCAGCTCCAGCAGGACACCGGTCCGCCCCGACCCACACCGCGCGCCCCGTTCGTCGGTCGCAGGCGTCTCCGCTCCGCCGGGGACCAGCCGCATCCGCACCGTCTTCTCGCCGGCGCCGCCGGGCCTGGCGAGGAGCACGCGCAGCTCGCCGGTGAGATCCGCGCCCTTCGCCGGATCCAGGCGCAAGTAGAGGTGCGTCCTGGAGAACCCGAACCACACCTGGGTGAACGCACCCTGGCCGCGGAACATCGATCCGCCGCTGGTGGTGCCCGGCCGGTAGTAACCGGCGCCGGCCCACTCGAAGTACCCCTTGGCGTACCCGTCGATGGCCGGCTCGATGAGCCGCGAGGGCTGGACGACCACCGCGGCAGCCTGGGCGGCGTCCTTGTGCGGCGCGATGATGGGGCGACCGAGCCGTTCGGGCGGCGGCAGGCCGAGGGCGCGCCAGGCTTGCGCGACGCGGCGGCGGAAGAGCGCGTCGAACTCGGGCGCGTTCTCGGTGGTGAAGTCGTCGCCGTACCACCAGAACCAGTCGCTGCCTTCGGCGACAAAGAGGTGCCCCCGCGCCTCCTCGAGCTGCTGCCGCGGCAGCTCGCCCTTCTCCTCCGCCTCGGCGAGCGCCGCGCGCGCCTCGCCGAGCAGCGTCCAGGCGGCGTTGTCCTCCGGGTGCCCGATCCAGATGCGGAAGTTCGAATCGATCCAGCTCCCCGAGTGGAGGAGAGCGATGCGGGTCCGCGCCGGACGCTCGCGCAGCTCGTCGCGCGGCAGCACGGTGCGGACCTCGCCGCCGGACAGCCCCTGGTAGAGCGCCTCGAGGAACCCCTCCCCCGAGCTGGGGTAGTGCTCCCAGGGGTTCTCCCCGTCGAGCGCGAGCGTGACCAGCGCCTCCGGCTCGGTGTCGGCGATGCGGGAGATCAGGTCCTGCGCCGCCTCGCGCGGGTCGCTCTTCGCATACCGGAAGCCGATCCGGTCGGACAGCTCGCGGTCGCGGAACAGCACGGTGACGGCGTGGTCGGCCCCCGCGAGATACGGGTGGTAATGGGCCGGGTAGCCGTCGGGCAACGCGGACCCCAGCTCCAGCTCGCTGCGCTCCAGGATGCCCTGGTCGGTCGCGCACCAGCGCACGCCGCAGGCGGCGAGAAGGTCGATCACCTCGGGCGAGACCGAGCCTTCCGAGGGCCACATCCCGTGCGGAGCCTGGCCGAACTCCACCCGCGCGCGCTCGATCCCGCGCAGGACCTGCTCGCGCGCGTCCTGCGGATAGGAGAACCGCGGCGGCAGCGAGGCGGCCGGCATCGCGCGCCGGGCCGAGTCGCTGTCGACGATCAGCGGCAGGATGGGATGGTAGAAGGGCGAGCAGGTGATCTCCACCTGCCCGCGCTCGGCCAGCGCGCGCCAGCGGGGCACGATGCGGGACGCGATCCGCCTCTGGGCATCGACGGCCGCGATCTTCTCTTCCTCGGTGTACCCGCGTTCCTTGGCGACCAGCTCGGAGATGCGCGGCTCCTCGCGGCGGGCGGTGAAGCCCATCCAGGCGAGCACGAACTGGACCTGCAGGTCGCGGAGCTCCTGCGCGGTGAAGGCGGCCTGCCGCTCGAGCAGGTCGATCTGCCGCAGGTCGGTGCCGCGCTTGTCGAGCAGCTCCGAGTAACGCGCCACCGGCCGCACCCAGACGTTCCAGTCGGCGGAGAAGCCTTCGCGCAGGACGTGGGCGCGCTCCTCCGGCGTGAGCGCCTCGGCCGGCTTGCGCGCGAGCTGCTCGTCCGCGTCCTGCGTCCCGGCCACGTACGCCTCGAGCTGCGAGAGGAGCGACGGCGCCCAGTTCGCCACCGCCTTGACTTGTGGATGGCGCTCCAGCGCGGCGGCCATGTCGGTATAAGCGCGCGAGGCGTGCTGCCGGACCCAGGGCAGGATGGGCTGGCCTGTCTGCGGATCTCGGTACTCGGGTTGGTGCAGGTGCCAGAGGAAGACGGCGCGGACGGACATTTCACCTCGTCAGTCGGAGAGCCGCATTCCCTTCGGCACCACCACGATGCCTTGCGGGCTCACGAAGAACCGCTTGCGATCCTCTTCCGGATCGTAGCCGATCCGCAGGCCCTGCGGGATGTCCACGTTCTTGTCGATGATCGCGCGCCGGATCTGCGCGTGCCGGCCCACGTTCACGCCCTCGAACAGGATGCTCTCGTCCACGTCGGCGAAGGAGTTGACGCGCACGAGCGGGGAGAGGACCGACCGGTTCACGCGCCCGCCGGAGAGGATGCAGCCCTCGGAGATCACCGAGTCGGTGGCGGTCCCGACGCGCTTCTCGGCCACGTTGGCGAAGACGAACTTGGCCGGCGCGCCGGTGTGGTTGGGGGCGGTGAGGAGGGGCCATTGCTCGTTGTAGAGGGACAACGCGGGGTCCACGTCGCACAGGCCCATGTTGGCCTCGTAATACGTGTCCAGGTCGCCGACGTCGCGCCAGTAGCCGACCTCCCTGGGGCCCTGTCCAGGCACCTCGTTCTGGGCGAAGTCGTACACCGAGACGCGCGACTTCTTGAACATCTCGCTGATGATCGACTTCCCGAAGTCGTGGGCCGAGTCCTTCCCGGCGTCGCGCACGATCTCGCGCACCAGGGCCTCGGTGGTGAACAAGTAGTTGCCCATCGAGGCGAGGACCTTGGTCGGGTCGCCCAGCATCGGCTTGGGGTTCTTGGGCTTCTCCTGGAAGTCGATCATGCGGCCGGAGTCGTCGGCGGTGATGACGCCGAAGGACGACGCCTCCTCGATGGGCACCGGGATGGCGGCGACCGTGCAGTCGGCTTTCTGCCGGACGTGGAAGTCGAGCATCTGCCGCACGTCCATGCGGTAGATGTGGTCGGCGCCGAAGACGAACACGTAGTCGGGCTCCTCGTCGGTGACGAGGTTCAGGTTCTGGTAGATGGCGTCGGCCGACCCGCGGTACCACTCGGGCCCGGTGCGCTGCTGCGCGGGCACCGCCTCGACGAACTGGCCGAGCATGGAGCTCAGGCGCCAGCCCCGGGAGATGTGCGTGTTCAGCGAGTCGGACTTGTACTGCGTGAGCACCTTCATCCGCAGGACGCCCGAGTTGGCGAAGTTGGAGAGGACGAAATCGATGATCCGGTACCGCCCGCCGAACGGCACGGCGGGCTTGGCGCGTTCGTGCGTGAGCGGGGCCAGCCTGCGGCCTTCGCCGCCGGCCAGGATCATGGCGAGCGTCTTGGCGGACATGTCGCGACGCTAGACCCGGGCGCGGCCCGCTGCAACAGCCGGCGAAGCTTCTAGCCGCGCGCGGTCCGGGCGGCGGCGCGCGCGGGGACGGCCGCCGCGCGCTGTCCTTCCTGCGGCAGCTCGGCGCCCTTGCCGAACCGCTCGATCACCTCGCCGATCTCCTGCTGCGCCCGCCGGACGAGCTGCGCGCGGTCGTGGAAGGTGAGGAACGCGCTCTTGAACCCCGCCACCAGCACGTTGCGCACGTCGGCCACCGTCAGGTTGAACTGCCGCGCCAGGACGGTCAGCTCCTTGCTGACGGTCGTGTTCGTGATGAGCCGGTTGTCGGTGTTCACCGTCACTCGAAGGCCGAAGTCCAGATAGAACTTGAAGGGGTGGGCCGCCATGTCGGCCACCGCGCCCGTCTGCACGTTCGAGGACGGGCAGCACTCGATCGGGATGCGGTGGTCGTTGACGTAGTTGAGCAGGTCGCCGTCCTCGCGCAGCCGGACGCCGTGGCCGATGCGGTGCGCGCCGCAGTAGTGCAGCGCCTGGGCGATGGAGGGCGGCCCGTACGCCTCTCCGGCGTGGACCGTGCAGTTCACGTTGTTGTTGAGGATGAGCTGGAAGGCTTCCTGGTGGTCCTTGGCCGGGTTCCCATGCTCCGCGCCGGCCAGGTCGAACCCGAGCACGCCCTTGTTCTTGTAGGCGACCGACAGCTCGGCGAGGCGGAGCGACGTCTCCGGGCTCATGTTGCGGATGCCGCACACCAGCACGCCGGCGATGATGCCGGTCTCGCGCTCGGCCTTGCGCAGCCCTTCGAGGACCGCCTCCACCACCACGGTGGGCTTGAGGCCTTTCTGCAAGTGGAGCACCGGGGAGTAGCGCACCTCCAGCAGGCGCACGTTCTCGGCGGCGGCGTCCATCGCCAGCTCGTACGCGGTGCGATAGAGCGAGGCCTCGGTCTGCAGCACGCTCAGGGTGATCTCGAATCCCTTGAGGTACTCTTCCAGGCTGCCGTGCCGCTGTCCGATCTTCATCGCCCGGGCGAGGCCCTCCTCCGTGTCGGCCGGAAGCCGGACCTTCTGCTCCTCCGCCAGCTCGAGCATGGTACGCAGCCGCAGGGACCCGTCGAGGTGGCAGTGCAGGTCGGTCTTGGGGAGCGCATGGAGCAGCGCGTCGGTGACCGGCACGTCGGGCGTCATGGATGGGATCTAGCCGATCCGGGGGCGCAGATCACGAATCCTCGCCGGCCGTGTGGTAGCGTGTGCGCATGAGCACGATCGGCGTGCTGCTGGTCCGCTGGCTGACCCACGCCATCGTGGTGATGGGGGCGGTGGCGCTGGTCTCGCCGAAGAACCCGCGCAACATGCTGCCGCGCGCCCTGTTCGTCACTTTCCTGGTCGCGCTGGTGGTGACGCCCTTCGCCTTCTTCTGGTTCCTCGTCATCCC
>DASWGI010000273.1:0-3083 GCA_036393835.1 Myxococcales bacterium
CTGCCGGTGAAGAAGTGGGGGACCATCTCGCCCGACTACGAGTACGGCCACACCTCCTGGAAGATGTTCCGGGCCACGCTGAAGAGATTGAAGCCCGAGGTGGAATTCGTGGCCGAGAGCTTCGCAAAGTTCGGCACCGTGGACTTCTCCAGCCACATCAGCAAGGTCATGGGCGCGCAACCGGAGGCGATCTTCTCCACCGAGTGGGGCGGCGAGGCCGTCACCATGGTGAAGCAGGCCAAGCTCTTCAAGGTGTTCGACCAGACCAAGGCCTTCATGATCGCGATGGGCTCGGCCATGGACGTGCTCGAGGGGCTCGGCGCCGACTACCCGGACGGAGTGTGGGCCTCGGGCCGCTACTACTTCGGGTATCCGGACTCGCCGCAGAACAAGAAGTTCGTGGAGACGTTCCGCAAGCGGTGGAACGGCTACCCGAGCTACGTCTCCGAGACTTCCTACGCCGCGCTCTACGCGATCAAGAAAGCAGTGGAGAAGGCCAAGACGCTAGACATCGACCCGGTGATCGCCGCGCTCGAAGGGATGCAGGTGGACCGGCCCGCCGGCCCGTGCACCATCCGCAAAGAGGACCACCAGGCCGTCTACGCCGTGCCCTGGGGCCGCATCAAGCACGACCCGAAATACCCGATGCCGGTGCTCGGGGACCTGCGGGTCGCCTCGACCGACGAATACTACCGCAAGCCGCCCTTCCCACCCGTCGAGGCCTGAAGCGCGCGCTGACGCGGCATGGGACGCGTGCTCCTCTTCCAGGGTCTCGTCGGCCTGACGGAGGCCATGTACCTGTGGCTGGTCGCCGCCGGGCTCTCGCTCATCTTCGGCGTGCTGCGCGTGCTGAACTTCGCGCACGGCGCGCTCTACATGATGGGCGCGTACCTCACCTACGCCGTCTTCCGCGCCTGCGGCGGTAACTTCTGGATCGCGTTGCTCATCGGTCCGGTGTTGGTCGCGCTGATCGGCTGGGCGATGGAAGTGTTCTTCCTCCGCCGCGTCTACCGCGCCGACGTGGCCTTCCAGCTGCTGCTCACCTTCGCGTTCGTGCTCATCCTCGACGACCTCGTGAAGCTGGTCTTCGGGCCGGTGTACCAGTCGCCGCCCACGCCGAAGTCGCTGTCGGGAGCGGTCTCGGTGTTCGGGTCGGTGCTGCCCACCTACCACCTGTTCATCCTGGCCGCCGGCGGCCTGGTGGCGGTGGGGCTCTGGCTGTTTCTCGAGAAGACACGCTGGGGCCTCCTGGTGCGCGCCACCGCCGCGGATCGAGAGATGGCGCGCGCGCTCGGCGTCCGCTCGTCGCGGCTCTTCACCGGGGTGTTCATGCTCGGCGCCTGGCTCGCCGGCCTGGGAGGCGCGCTATCGATTCCTGTGCGCTCCATCTCGCCGGGCATGGGCGAGCTGATCATCATCGAGGCCTTCGTAGTGGTGGTCCTGGGCGGGCTGGGCAGCCTGCGGGGGGCTTTCCTCGGATCGCTCGCGATCGGCCTGCTGCACGCGTACGGCATCGTCTTCCTGCCCGTGTTCGAGCTGGCGCTCGCGTACCTGGTGATGGCCGCCGTCCTGGTGGTCCGGCCGTGGGGCTTGTTCGGCGTGCGCGAGGCCTGACGCGTGGCGGACGCGGCGCGCAGCTGGGTGGGGCGGACCGGGGCGGCGGCGCTGTTCTGCGCGGCCGTGCTGGCGGTCCCGGCGCTGTTCGGCTCCTTCGCGCAGTACTTCGCGTTGAACGTCCTGCTCCTCATGCTGCTGGCGCTGTCGTTCAACCTGCTCTTCGGCATGACCGGGCTGCTCTCGTTCGGTCACGCCGCCTTCTACGCCGCCGGCGCGTACGCCACCGCGCTTCTGCTCCGCGCCGGCGCGCCGCTGTTCCCCGCGGTCATCGCCGGCGCGGTGTGCGCCGCGGCGCTGGCAGCCGTGGTGGGCGCGTTCTGCGTGCGCCACACCCGCGTGTACTTCTCGATGCTCACGCTCGCCTTCGGCATGTTCGTCTATGCCATCGTGTGGAAGTGGACCGACGTGACCGGCGGCGACGATGGCCTCGTTGGGATCCCCCGCCGCGGCCTCGGCCTCCCCGGCCCGTTCGACGTGAACCTCGCCCCGCTGAGGAACTACTACTGGTTCGCCGCCGTCCTGGTGCTGGTCTCGGCCGGCCTGCTGCACCGCCTCTCGCGCTCGCCGCTGGGGCTCGCCTTGCGCGCCATCCGCGAGAACGCCGAGCGCGCCGAGTTCAGCGGCATCCGCGTGCGCCGCACCATCTTCCTCGCCTTCGTGGTGGCCGGCGCGTTCGCCGGCCTGGCGGGCGCCCTGCTCGCGCCGCTCGAGCAGACGGTGGCGCCCACCGCCGCGCATTGGACCAAGTCGGCCGAGCCGGTCATGGCCGCGCTGATCGGCGGCCCGTTCTCCTTCGCGGGACCGATCGTCGGCGCGGTCGTGTACCTGGGGTTGAAGGAGCTGATCGTCCGATTCACCGAGTACTGGCTGCTGGTGTTCGGGCTGGTGCTCCTGGGAATCGTGCTGGCCTTCCGCGGCGGCCTGCTCGGCGCGGTCGAGGCGCTCTGGTCGAGGCGGTCTTCCAGGCCGGCGCCGGGGCCGAGTGTGGCGCCGCGCAAGGACGCCGCGTGAGCGCGTTGCTCGAAGCGCGCGGCGTCCGCAAGGCGTTCGCCGACTTCACCGCGGTCGCTGGAGTCGACCTCTCCCTGCCGCCCGGCGGCATCACCGCGGTGATCGGGCCCAACGGCGCGGGCAAGACGACGCTCATCAACCTGCTCACGGGGAAGCTCCTGCCCGACGCAGGCCAGGTGCTGCTCGACGGCGCCGACGTGACCCGCTTGCCTCCGAGCGCGCGCGTCCGCGCCGGCATGGCGCGCACCTTCCAGGTGACGAACATCTTCCCGCAGCTCACCACGGAGCAGAACGTGGCGGTCCCGCTCCTCGCGAAGGAAGGCAGGGCGCTGGTCGCCCTGCGCGCCCTGGACGGCATGCCCGACGTGCACGAGAGCGCGCGCCGGATGCTCGCCGACGTGGGGCTCTCCGACCGGGCGGACCGGCCCGCCGCCGAGCTGTCGCACGGCGACCGG
>DASWGI010000274.1:0-21200 GCA_036393835.1 Myxococcales bacterium
CGCGAGCAGACGCGCTCGGCCGCTTCCCACGGGTGCTCGCGGAGCCAGCGGTCCCAGTCCGCGTCGCCCCAGCGGGTGAACCCGTCGGGCGGCGCAACGCTGAGGTAGACGGACATCGACCGTCTCCTACCATGCCGCCGCGCCGGTGGTCACGGCGCGGGGAGCCGGCAGCTGCTCAGGCCTCCCTCGCGGACCCGGATCAGGCGCGTCTGGTTGCCGGGCAGCACGAGCGGCCAGTCCCCCTCCGGGAGCGAGGGCAGGGTGCAGCGCACGATGCGCTGCAGGCACAAGTTGGTATTGCAGGAGATGGAGCCGTCGTTGCAGAACTGCGCGTGCAGGTCGACTTGCACCGCGCCGTCGATCAGCGTCGTTTCGCACTGCGGCCGCGTGGAGCACAGGCCGCAGGACTCGCGCACCTCGATGACCGACGTCTGGCCCGCCTGCACGGTCGCGGGCAGGCATAGACTTCCCACGTCGGGGTTCTGGTCGATGCAGGTGGCGTTGTCGCAGCGCGCCGACGCTACGGCCAGCGCGGCGAGCGAGAGCGCGAAGACGGCGCGGCCGAAGGGCATCGCCGCTCCTCTACACCTGGGCGAGCAAGCGGGAAAGGTAGAAGACCACGTCCAGGGCCACGAGCGAGAGGGCGGCACCGGTGAGCACCGCCACCGGACGCGCCCGGCGTCGAGAAGTCCATACCGCGGCCGCGGCGCACGACCCCGCGGCGCAGGCCCAGAGCAAGTCGCCGTAGTAGCGCATCGCGACGCCGCTCACCTGGGCAGTGAAGCCGATGGTGCGCGCGACCGGATCGTACGCCAAGGTCGGCAGCCGGAGCGTTCCGGGGAGGAGATAGCCGACGGCGAAGGCCGACACTCCCCACAGCGCCGCCCGCAGCTCCCTCACGGCGCGCCCACCGGGTGGCGCGCCGTCACGTAGAGGCCGATCAGCGCCGCCGCCCAGACCAGCGCGGCGCCGCAGCCGGACAGCGCGGCCACCGCGCGGGATTCCGCGGCCGGAGCATCCGGCTGCAGCGCGCGGCCTGCGAACGAGGCGCCCAGCACGAGCGCCAGCGCGAGCGCGGAGAGGTGCTCTTTCAGGTCGAAGAGCTGCACCACGGCGGGCGCGCTGCGCTCGAGATCGGCGAAGCGGACCCGCACCCGGTACACCGGATACAGCGCCAGGCCGAAGAGCGCCTGCGCGACGATGGAGGCGGACGCCATCCAGCCGAAGCGCTGGAGCTGGCGCTGCACCGAGCGGCCACGGGCGGCCAGGAAGGCGGAGACCGCGTGGTGCGTCGTCGCGAACACCGCGGTGAACCCGAGCACCGCATGGACGAGCAGCAGCGCCCGCGCGCCGCCCTCGAACACGACGGTCACCCGCGCACCACCGGAAGCGCGAAGGAGCCGGTGGCGCGGGGCACCTGGCGCTCCGAGGCCCTCCGGGCGCTCCATTCCTGCACGCGCGGGCATCCGGGATCGGGAGCGGAGAACGCGCCGTGCGCGCCCGCGACGGCGCGGCAGCCGCCGCGGCACAAGCGCAGGTACTCGCAGCTCGCGCAGGGCTCCGGCGCGGCGCGGACGAAGCCGCGGAAGGAGGAGAACCCCTCGGGCCACGCCGCCCGGACGGCGCCCGGCACGCGCGCATCCGCCTCGGGCGGGCCGGCGAAGGAGCAGCCCATGAGGTGACCTTCGGGCGCGACCGCGGCGAGGACGTCGCCCGCCACGCACCCCTGCACTCCCCAGAACGCCGCGGCGCGCGCGGAAGGGCGGTGCCAGAAGACCATCGGGGCGAAGGAGCAGTCGAGCTTCACCCGGATGCGGTGGCGCAGCATCAGGCGGCGCGCGAGGGGGTAGATGCGCCTGGCCTGATCGGCGGTGAGCTCCTCGTCGAGGCGCGCGCCGCGGCCCACCGGCTTGAACCGGAGCAGCTCCAACTCGTTCAGGCGCAGCCTCCGCACCAGGCGGGCCACGTCGTTCACGCCGTCGAAGCTGCTGCGGCTCACGACGCAGTTGACGCCCACTTCCTCCTTCACCGCGCGCAACAGGCGCAGGGCGCGCTCGGCGTGGGGGAAGCCGTCGAATCCGCGGGCCCGGCGGTAGCCTTCGCCGACGCCGTCGACGCTCACGTTGATCTGGCCGAACACGCGGCAGCGTTCCGCGTCGCGAGGGGTGAGCCCCAGCCCGCTGGTGGTCAGGTTCGGCGTGATGCCCACCGCGCGCGCGTGGGCGGCGACCTCGAAGAGGTAGTCGAGCTCGAGCGCCTCGCCGCCGCCCAGCGCGACATGGAAGACGCCCATGGCGGCCAGCTCATCGAGGATCCTGCGCGCCTCCTCGAGCGAGAGCGCGGGGCCGTGCGGCGTGGCGTCGACGTAGCAGCCGGTGCAGCCGGCGGCGCACCGGCGGGAGAGCACCACGTGGACCTCGGTCGGGGCGACCAGCGGCGCATCGCTCTCGGCCGCCGAGTCCCACAGCGGCGACTCGGGCTGGCCCAGCTCGCGCATCATCTCGCGGTCGACGTGCAGCAGCGCGCGCGGGCGGGCGACCTCGACGATGCCGCCGAAGCGCTCCGCGCGCGCGCGGACCACCTCGAGCTTCATGGGGCGCGCGGCCGGCGCAAGAGCGCGCCGAGCACCAGCGCCAGCGCGCTGGCGAAGGTCGCGCCGAAGAGCAGGAACGTGACGTCCACGCCGAGCGAGCTGGAATTCGGGTTGCAGCCAAACGTGGCGCGCAGCACGCGTCCCTTCCGCGAAAGCATGCGCGCATCTTACCCGAAGCCGCGGTCAGAGCGCGTCTCACAGTGGCCGCGCTGCGAAAGCGTGGAGCGCGGCCCTGAGCGCCGCCCTACCGGCGGCCGTGTCCGCCGGAAGCGCGAGCGCCTCCGGAGTGGCCGCCGCTCGAGCGGGCACCGCCTCCGCCCTGCGGGGCGGCCGACGCGCGCGGCGCGGACGGAGCCGCGCGGACCGCTCCGCCGGCCGAGGGCGCTCCTCGCGACCCGCCAGCGCCGGAAGGAACGCCGCCCCAGCGGGCGCCCGACCCGGCTCGCGCTGCGCCCCAGCCGCCCGCGGCGGCCCGCGCGCGGCTGGTTCCCGGCGACTGCGACCAGTTCCGCTTCCAGCCGCTGCTCCTCGCCGGCTGCGACGGCTGGACGCGCGGCGACTGCATCGGAGACTGCGCGCGGGGCGACTGCGCCGGCGGGCCGGAGGCGCGCGCACCCGGCGACGTCGCGCCGGCCTCGCGGCTCCGGACCCACTGCGGCCGGGGACCCACCACGGTCCGGGCGCTCACCGGGCGCAACGTCTGGCCGGTCGCCGAGGCGACCTGCGCGACGGGCGGCCCGAAGGCGCCGCCGCGAGAAGGCGCCGCGCGCGGACCGGCGAGCGGCGAAGCGCGCTGCACGATGACGCTCGTCTGCTGCACCGCCACGACGTGCACGGAGATGGGTTGGGTGAAGTGCTCGGCGCGCACCGCCACCCAGCCCGGATGGCGGAAGCCCCATCCGACGAATCCGTGCGGGCCGATCGGCGCCCAGGCGCAGAAACCGAAGCCCCAGCGCCAGGTGACCCACGCCGGCGCCCAGATGCGGCCGGGCACCCAGAACCAACCGACCCCGACCGTGAAGCCCCAGCTGCCGTAGTGATACGCCGCCCAGGCCCACGGGTCGTCGGAGACCCAGGTCCAGCCCCAGTCGGTCAGGACCCAGCGGCCGTACACGTAGGGCCGCCAGCCAGCCGCGACCGCGGGCACCCAGACGCGCCCGTACTCAGGGACCCACTCCCAATGCCCGTACGGCGCGAGGCGCTCGTAGAAGACCTGCTCGTCGGCGACATCTTGGCCCGCTTGCGGGATGTCGTCACCGGCCTGGGCGGACGCGGGCGGCGGGCCGCCGGCATCGTCGTCCGGCGGTGGAGGCGGGCGCGAGGGGTAGGGAGGCGGCGCCGCTTGCGCCACCGGGGGCGGCTCGCGCACGACCTCGCGCTGGTAGATGCAGCCGCTGCCCGCGACTGCCGCGAGCGCGCCGACCGAGAGGAGCTTTCCTGGGGTGATCATGGCGACGATCTCCGCTCCCTTGCTTGGACGCCTGGATCCTTGAAGCAATTCACGCGCCGGGCACCTGCCTGGCCGGCCGCCGTCGCTAGGATGCGCCGGTCGGCGGGAAGACACCAGCCGGACGCCGGAAATGAACGCCCGGTCAGGCTGCCCTGGGGAGAACCGCCCCGCCCACGCCCGCATTCTCCACGACCAGGCGACCCAGGACGCCCCACTCCGACCACCTTATAACGCGCCGCGTGATCGGCCTGAAAGACGAACGCGGAGACGCGGAGGCGCGGAGGAACTTGTTGGGTACAGCAAAACGAAAACTCCGCGTCTCCGCGCCTCCGCGTTGATCTTGTAGTCAATGTCGGTAGGCGTGCGCGATGGGGAAGCGCCAACCCTCGCCGAAAGCCCGCGCGGTCACGCGCAGCACGGGCGCCGCCTGGCGGCGCTTGTATTCGCTCTGCACCACGAGCTTCAGCACCCGCCGCGCCAGGTCCTCCGGGATGCCCCGCTCGGTCAGCTCGCCGACGCCGAGGTGCTCCTCGACGTGGCCGCGTAGCACGCGGTCGAGCTGGTCATACGGGGGCAGCGTGTCCTGGTCGGTCTGGTTCTCCCGCAGTTCCGCGGTGGGCGGCCGGGTGAGGATGCGATCCGGGATGACCTCGCGTCCCTGGCGGTTGAACCAGCGCGCCAGCGCGTACACCGCCGTCTTGCTCAGGTCGCCGATCGGCGCCAGGCCGCCGGCCATGTCGCCGTAGAGGGTGGAGTACCCGGTGCCCAGCTCGCTCTTGTTCCCGGTGGAGAGCAGCAGCGCGCCGGTCTTGTTCGAGTAGGCCATCAGCAGCGTGCCGCGGATGCGGGCTTGCAGGTTCTCCTCGGTGACGTCGGGCTTGCGGCCGCGGAAGATCGGTTCGAGGGCGAGCAGGTACGACTGGAAGATCGGCTCGATGGCGATGGTGTCGAAGTGGATGCCCAGCCGCTCGGCGAGGAGCGTGGCGTCCTCGTTGCTCATCGAGGCCGTGTAGCGCGAAGGCATGGCGATGGCCGTCACGTTCGTCGGTCCCAGCGCCCGTGCCGCGAGCACTGCCGTGAGCGCCGAGTCGACGCCCCCGGAGAGCCCGAGCACCGCGGTGCGGAAGCCGGTCTTGCGCGCGTAGTCGCGGATCCCGAGCGTCAGCGCGGCGGCGAGCTCGGCGCAGCCGGCGTCGGAGAGGTCCAGCTCGTACGCGGACACGACCGCCAGGGCCCCGAGGTCCGGCTTGGGCGCCAGCACGTGGTCGGTCCTGCACGAGGGGTCCGGCTTCTCGCGCCCGAGCGGGGGCGTGCTCCGCGGCGCGGCGGCGGGGGAAGGCTTCGGCGAGAGGTCGGCGAAGATCAGCCGCTCCTCGAACCCGGGCGCCTCGGCCAGGGTCTCTCCGCGCGCGGACACCGCCAGCGAGTGGCCGTCGAACACGAGCGAGTCGTTCCCGCCCACCAGGTTGCACAGCGCGACGGGCATCCCGTGGCGCCGCGCCGCCGCCGCCGCCATGTCGCGCCGGACCTGCGTCTTTCCCAGCGCGTACGGCGAGGCGGAGAGGTTCACCAGGACTTGCGCACCCTGCCGGGCCAGCTCCTCGACCGGGTCGCGCGTATAGCGCGGCTTCTGCCAGAAGAGCTTGTCGTTCCAGAGGTCCTCGCAGATGGACAGGCCGACCCGCACTCCCGCCACCTCGACGACGGTCACCTCCGGCGAGGGATCGAAGTAGCGCGCCTCGTCGAACACGTCGTAGGTGGGGAGGAGCGACTTGCGGGCCAGGGCGGCGATCTTCCCGTCGCGCAGCAGCGCGCAGGCGTTGAACAGCCCGGCGCCCTCGCCCCGGTGGGGCTCAGCGAACCCGACCAGGGCGGGCACGCGTCCGAAGACCGGGTCGGCTGCGAGCTGGTCCAGGGAGGCGAGCTGCCGCTGCACGAACTCGCGAAGAACGAGCAGGTCCTTCGGCGGGTATCCGCACAGGGTCAGCTCCGGGAAGACGACGAGCTGCGCGCCTGCGTCGGCCGCCGCGCGCGCCTGCCGCACGATGGCCGCGGCGTTGTCCGCGAACGCGCCGACCGTGGTGTCGATCTGTGCGAGCGCGATCTTCATCGTCGCCCGGAGCATAACCCGTCAGCGGCGCGCGGGTGCGACCTGCGCGCTCCCCGTGCGCGCCAGCTTGCCCCAGCCGACGGCGAACCCCGACAGCGCGTTCCACAGCGAGCGGACCAGCGCCACCCAGAGCAGCTGCCGGTAGAGCACGCGCTGGACGAACAGGCCGGGCAACAGGCCCAGGTCCTCGCCCTCCAGCAGCACGGCGGCGGCGGAGAGGAGCAGGTCGAGCGCGAAGAACAGGAGGTAGTACCCGACGGTCGCGAGCGCGTTCCCGCGGACGAGCGCCGCGACGAAGAGCAGGTCGACGAGCGGCGCCACCAGCGGCACCGCGAACTGGTACACGGCGAAGGCGGGGAGGATGAGCCAGCCCAGCACGCCTCCGCCAGGGCGGAAGAGGCGCGACTTGTGCTTCCAGCACGCCTGCAGGACGCCGTACGTCCAGCGGAAGCGCTGCTTGAGCAGCGCCCGGGCCGTCTCCGGCGCCTCGGTGTAGGCGAGCGCGTCCTCCGCGTACACCACGCGGAAGCCCCGCGCGATCAGGCGGAGCGTCAGGTCGGTATCCTCCGCGAGCGTGTCCTCGTGGAAGCCGCCCTCCGAGAGCACCGCGTCGCGCCGCCACGCGCCCACCGCGCCCGGCACCACCGGGACGGCCCCCGCGAGGTCCCACGCGCGGCGCTCCAGGTTCTGCGCGGTGACGTACTCGAGCGCCTGCCAGCGGGTGAGGCGGTTCACGCGGTTGCCGACCTTCGCGTTCCCGGCCACCGCGGCGACGCGCGCGTCGGAGAACGGGGCCGTGAGACGGGCCACGGTATCGGTGGCGAAGAGCGTGTCGCTGTCCAGCGCGACCACCACCTCGCCTCGGGCCTCGGAGAAGCCCAGGTTCAGCGCCGACGACTTCCCACCGTTCGGCTTGGCGAGGATGCGCACGCGCGGGTTCCGGTCGAACTTCTCGCGCAGCACGGCCAGCGTGCGGTCCCTGGAGCCGTCGTCGACGCAGACCACCTCCAGGACGGGCGGCTCCTGCGCGAGCAGCGTCTCCACCGTGCGCGCGATCACCTGCTCCTCGTTGTACGCGGGAACCACGACCGACACCGTCCCGCCGAACGGGGCCGGCCGCTTGCGCCGCGCGCGGCGCGCCTGCACCGGCGCGCACACCGCCAGGATCACCGCGCGCAGGCCGAGCAGCGCCAGAGCGAAGCCGAAGGCGGGTCCGAGCAGCCGGGCGATCCCGCCCAGCACTCCGAAGACCAGGGTGTCGGCGCCGGAGATGAGCGAGGGAATCGCAGCGCGCGGAGCCGCCGGCAGGAGCTGGTCCCGGGGCAGGCCGACCGCGTCCTCGGGACCCACCACCTGGATGCCTTGCTGCGAAAGCCCGTCGAGGATCAGCGGCAGCGCATCGAGCGTCGCCTGCCGGTTCCCGCCTCCGTCGTGCAGCAGGATCACGCTGCCGTCCCGCGCTTTCGCCAGCACCCGCCGGGCGATCTCCTGCGGATCGCGCAGCGAGAAGTCCTCCGGATCGATGTCGTGTCCGAGCGTCAGGTAGCCCATCGCCGAGGCGCGCGCGATGACCTGCGCGTTGGGTGCTTCGTCGAGTGACTGGTCGGAATGGTAGGGGGGCCGGAACAACCGCGGATGGCGGCCGGTGATCCACTCCAGCAGCTTCTCGGTGACGTTCAGCTCCACCTCCATGCGCAGCGGGGACACGCGCGCCAGGTCGGGATGGGTGAAGGTGTGGTTGCCGACCGTGTGCCCCTCGGCGAACTCGCGGCGCACGAGCTCGGGGTGCGACTGGGCGTTGCCGCCGATGACGAAGAACGCTGCGTGGACTCCGCGCTGCGCGAGCAAGTCGAGGATCCGCGGGGTCCAGGCCGGATCGGGCCCGTCGTCGAAGGTGAGCGTCACCCGCCCGCGCGGCTTGCCGCCCTTGCGCTCCAGGATCCATCCCGACGGATATTGTAGATATGCGACGCGCTCGACGCCGCCGGCGGCGCTCCAGGTCACCTCTCGCCGGCCCGGCTGCGGCGCCGCCTTGAGGGAGATCAGCTCGCCGCTGCCTTCCGTCTCCACGTCGTCGGGGTCGTTGGCGATGAGGCCGTCGAGACGCTGCCGGGCGCCCCCTGGATCGAAGGCGCGGGGCGTGGGCGGCCGGGTGAACAGCTCGAAGAGCTTGGGGTCCTCGGCGCCGAGCCGCCACAGCGCCGTTCCGCGCAGGTGCAGCGCCGCCACCGCCTCGAGCTGCGCCGCCTCGGCCGGCGCGTCGAGGAACCGCACCGCGTGCTTCTCGCGCGCCTCGTCGTCGTCGTACTCGAAGAAGGGCCCGCGCGCCTGGGCGTCCCACTCGATCGGCACCTCGTTCTCGCGGGCCAGGACCAGCGCCTGCGCGTACGACAGCTCCTCCGCCGGCCTCGCGGTGTCGCCGTCCGCGTCGAGCGGCCAGTCGTACCCGTAGGCGCCGATCGCCAGCACCAGCTTCTCCGCCGGAGCGCGGCGCAGGTACTCGCCCGCGCTCCTGGCGACGGACTCCGGCGTGGCGATCGGTCCCGGATTGTCGTCGGCCGAGTGTTCGTCGTACGCCATCAGCACCAGGAAGTCGCTGGAGGCGGCGAGCCGCTCGACCGGGACCTCCTTGGGATCCGCCGGCACGTCCACCGTGACCAGGAAGCCGCGGGGGTGCATCTCGCCCCACAGCGCTTCGACGAACAGCGCGAGCTTCTGGAAACCCTGCGCTCCCAGGTCCTCGAGGTCGACGTTGACGCCCGCGTAGCCGCGTTCCTCGCAGATCCGGGCCAGCTTGCGCGCCGCGTCCTGGCGCAGGGCGTCCGTGGCCAGCACCGCCTGCGCGAGCTGCGCCGAGAACCCTCCCGGCCCGTAATTGGACACGGTGGGCACCACCTCGAGGCGCTGTGCCGCCTGCAGGACGCGCGCGTCCTCCTCGACGGCGAAGTCGCCGCCCGGCTGGAGGCGGATCCACTCCGGCATGACGTGCGTGAGCTGGTCGGCGTGCTGCTGCAACGAGCGCAGGCTCGCTGGATCCCAGTTCACCACGAAGCCCGCCAGCACCGGCGCGGCGCTCGATGCGGCGCGCCGCTTGCGCTGGGCGGCCTGCGCCTGCTGCAGCAGCGACCGCAGCCGCCCCTCCTCGCGGTGGTACGCGGCCTCCCGCGCGCGTCCTTCGAGCGGGTGCCCCGGCGGCAGCGCACCCGCCTTCGCGCGCGGGGCCGGCTCGGGCAGGACCTCGCCCCGGCGCGTCCACGGTGCAGGGAAGACGGAGACGAGGAACGTCCCGGCGGCGGCCAGTGCCGCCACGCCAGCCATGACCGAAGCGAGCCGCACCGCGGCGCCTCTCCGTCCCGATTCGTCCCTGAAGACCGACATGTCCCTGCAGTTGTAAAGCGGCTCGGGCGCCGAGGCCCGGAAACTGCCAGGGCGCGCTGGATGCGAGTGGGCGCTTCACCGCACGGTGCGTGCCACGCGCGGGACGGTGGTGTGTTAGACCCTCGGGAGTGCACGACGACCTGAGCCGGCGCAAGTCGCAGCACCTCGACCTGGCGCTGCGCGACGAGGTGGAACCCGCCGAGACGGACCCCCTCTTCCGCTGCGTCCGGCTGGTGCACCGCGCGTTGCCAGAGCTGCGCCTCGCCGACGTGGACCTGTCCGCCGAGTTGTCCGGCGCGCGCCTGCGGGCGCCGCTGATGGTGGTGGGAATGACAGGGGGGACCGATCGCGCCGGCCAGATCAACCGCGACCTGGCGCGCATCGCCGAGGAGGAGGGCATCGCCTTCGGCGTGGGCTCGATGCGCGTCCTGCTCGACCAGCCCGAGCTGCTCCCGACCTTCGACGTGCGCCCGGCCCGGCCGGCGCGGCTGTTCGCCAACCTAGGCGCGCAGCAGCTCGTGCAGCGCGGGCGCGACGCGGCGCACCGGCTGATCGAGCTGATCGGCGCGGACGGCATCGCCATCCACCTGAACCCCGCCCAGGAGCTGGTGCAGGACGGCGGCGACCGCGACTTCACCGGCTGCCTCGACGCCATCGCGCGCCTCGCCGAGGAGCTGGGCGACCGGCTCATCGTCAAGGAGACCGGCTGCGGCATCGGGCCCGACGTGGTGCGCGAGCTGATCGCGCGCAAGGTGCGGGTCATCGACGTGAGCGGCAGCGGCGGCACCAGCTGGACGCGGGTGGAGCAGCTGCGCGCGAACACCGCGGAGGCCGGCGCGCTGGGCGAGTTGCTCAGCGACTGGGGACTTCCCACGGCAGCCTGCATCGGAGCGGCGGTGCGCGTGCTGGCGCCGAAGAAGGGTCCGCGGGTGCGGCTGATCGCGTCCGGCGGAGTGCGCAGCGGCGTGGACGTCGCCCGCTCGCTCGCGCTGGGCGCGGACGTCGCCGGGTTCGCGCTGCCGATGGTGCGCGCGCACCAGCGCGGCGGGATCGAGGCGGCGCGCGCGGAGCTGCGCGGCGCGATCGCCGCGCTCCGGGCCGCCTGCCTTCTGGTCGGCGCGCGCGACGTGCAGGCGCTGCGGGCCTCCCGCCCGGTGCTGCTGGAGCCGTTGCCCTCCTGGATCGCGCAGCTGGAGCCGCCTCCGTGAAGGCGTCCGCCCCGGGCAAGGTGCTGCTCCTGGGGGAGCACGCGGTCGTGTACGGTCATCCGGCCCTCGCCGCCGCCCTGGGGCGCCGCGTGGCCGTGGAGGTGGAGGAGGACCCCAAAGGTCCCGCGATCGAGCTGCTCGCGCCGGCGACATTCCCGGTCTCGACCCCGACCGCGACCTCAACCTCACCCTTCCCCTGGAGCACGGCCCTCTCCGCCGTCGCCACCCCTCCCGAGCTGCTCCGCGCTACTTCCGACCTGGCCGCCGCCGCCGGCGCCCCGCCACGCTTCCGCGCGCGCGTCCGCAGCGAGCTGCCTCTGGGAGGAGGGCTGGGCAGCTCCGCCGCCCTCGGGGTCGCGCTCGCGCGCGCCTTCGCGCAGCTCGCCGGCCGGGACTGTCCGCCGGAGCGCGCCGAACAGCTCGCGCTGCAGCTCGAGCGCGTGTTCCACGGAGCTCCTTCGGGCGTCGACCCCGCCATCTGCGCGCGCGGCGGCGTGATCCTCTTCCGCCGCGGCGAGCCGGCCGAGGTCGAGCGCATCTCGCCCCGGGTGCCGCTCCACCTCGCGGTGGTGCTGACGGGAGTGGTGCGCGGGACGCGCTCGACGGTGCTGCCGCTCTCCGCGCGCCGCGCGGAGCGTCCCGACCTCTACGACCCGATGCTGGCCTTCCTCGGCGAGCTGGCGCGCGGCGGGGCCCGAGCGCTGGAGCGGGGCGATCTCCAGGATCTGGGCGTCCGCTTCGACGCCGCGCACGGCGTCCTGGGCGCCCTGGGCGTCTCCTGCCCCGAGCTGGAGGAGGCCGTCGCGGCGCTGCGCGGCGCCGGAGCGCTGGGCGCCAAGCTGACCGGAGCGGGTGGCGGCGGGGCGGCCATCGGCCTGGCTCGCGACGCAGCCCACGCGGCGGTGCTGGTGCGTGCGGCCGAAGGGGCCGGCATGCGCGCGTTCGCGGAGGAGATCGCCCCGTGAAGGCCACCGCCGTCGCGCACGCCAATATCGCGCTGGTGAAGTACTGGGGAAAGCGCGACGAGGCGCTGCTCTTGCCCGAGGCGGGATCGCTCTCGGTCGCGCTCGACAGGCTCGTCACCACCACCACGGTCGAGCTGGGCGTCGCGGAGGACTCGCTGCGCATCGACGGGCGGCCGGCCTCCGGAGCCGAGCTGCGGCGCGCCCGCGCGGTGCTCGACGCCGCCCGGATCGGCGACCGTGCGCGGATCGAGTCGCGCAACGACTTCCCCACCGCCGCCGGGCTCGCCTCGAGCGCGAGCGGTTTCGCCGCCCTGGCCGTGGCCGCCTGCGCCGCGGCGGGACAGCAGCGCACCGAGCGCGAGCTGTCCGCGCTGGCCCGCCTGGGGAGCGGCTCCGCGGCGCGCAGCGTCCCCGGCGGATGGGCCGTGTGGGAGGACGAGGACGCCGGACAGGTCGCTTCCCCCGACCACCTGCCGGTTCGCCTGGTCGTGGCCGTCTGCGGGGAAGGGCCGAAGCCGGTCGGGTCGCGGGACGGGATGAAGCGGTCGCGCGAGACGTCGCCCTATCACGCCGCGTGGATCGAGCAATGCCGCCGCGATCTCCCCGAGGCGCTGCGCCTGCTCCGCGCGCGAGACCTCCCGGGGCTGGGAGCGCTCGCCGAGCGCAACGCGCTGCGCATGCACGCCGACGCGCTCGCGGCCGATCCGCCGCTCCTCTACTGGGAGGCCGCCACGGTCGGCTGCCTTCACGCGCTCCGGCGGCTCCGCGAGCAAGGCGCCGGGGCGTGGGCGACGATCGACGCCGGGCCGCACGTGGTCGCGCTCTGCGCGCCCGAGGACGCGGCGCGCGTCGAGGCGGTGCTGCGTTCGGTCCCCGGCGTGCGCGACGCGCTGGTGTGCGCACCCGCCGGAGGAGCGCGCGTGGTCGAACGATCGTCCGATGCCCGCCCCCGCTGAGCTCTCCGTACCGGCGAAGGCGTTCGTGGCCGGGGAATACTCCGTGCTCGAGCCCGGAGAGCCGGCACTGGTCGTGGCGGTCGATGTGCGCCTGCGCGCGGAGGTCCGCGAGCTGCCCGGGCGCGCGGTCGAGCTGCTCCGGCGGCCCGGCGGCGAGTCGGTGCGAGGCGAGCTGACCGGCGGCGGGCTGCGCTGGGACTCTGGAATCCCAGGCGAGCTGCGCTTCGCGGCCCGGGCCGTGGAGGTCGCGGCGAGGTTGTGCGCCGAGGAGCGCCGCGAGCCGCGCGGCTTCGAGGCGGCGTTCCTGGACGATCTGTCCCGCGAAGGACGCAAGCTCGGCCTGGGCGGCAGCGCCGCGGTCTCGGTGCTCGCGGTGCGCGTCGCCTGCGCGGCGCAGGGGCGCGAGGTCGCTCCGCCCGAGGCGATGTGCCTGGCCGCGGCAGCGCACTGGATGGAGCAGGGCGGCCGGGGCAGCGGGGCGGACGTGGCCGCCTGCGCGCTGGGCGGCCTGGTCGAGGTGCGCAGGATCCACGACTGGACGGACCCCGACGCACCGCTGCGCCGCGGCGCGCGCGACCTGCTCGCGCGTCCGCCCCTCGAGGGCCGCGCCATCGCGGTCCCTGCGGGCCTCCGCTTCCTGCTCGCCTGGACCGGCGCGCCGGCGGACACGCGCCGCCTGGTCGACGAGGTGCTCGCATTCGCGCGCGCGCGGCCGGGAAGGTGGCGCCACCACGTCCAGGCGCTCTCCGCGCAGGAAGCGGCGCTGCGCGAATCCCTCGAGCGCGGCGACCAGCCCGCGGCGCTGGATGCGGTGCGCCGCGCCGCCTCTGCCATGGGCGCGCTCGGAGAAGAGGCACAGGTTCCGATCGTGACGCAGGAGCTGGCCCGCGCCTGCGCCATCGCCTCCTCCGCGGGCGCGGCGGGCAAGCCGAGCGGCGCCGGAGGAGGCGACTGCGCCATCGTGCTCGCCTGGGGACAGGCCGCGGATCGCGCCCGCGATGCGCTCGCCGTGGCCGGGTACCTGACCCTGGAAGTCACTCCGGCGCTTCCTTGACCCGACCCGCCGGCGAGGCGGAGATTCCCGCGCCCTGTGCACGGCCCCGTCGCCACCCTGCTGCTGCTCGCCCTCGCGCAGTCGGGGGAGAACGTGCGCGAGGCGCCGCCGCAGCCGCCGCCTCACGCGCCCGAGCTGACGCGCGCGCCGTCGCTCGTCGAGTTCCATCCGGCGGACTATCCCCCCGACCGGCTCGCGCGCGGGGAGCAAGCGGACGTCGCCTGCCTGGTGGACATCGACGCCGAGGGGCGCGTCGTCGACGTGGTCGTGGAGCGGTCCGCGGCGCCCGACTTCGACGCGGCCGCCGTGGCGGCGATCCGCTCGTTCCGCTTCTCGCCGGCCGAGATCGACGGCAAGCCGGCGGCGGTGCGGATTCGCTACGTCTACCACTTCGTGGTGCGGAAGGAGGCGGCGCCGGCGCCGGAGCAGGCCGCGGACGAGGCGACGCTGCGCGGGAGCGTACTCGAAGCGGGGACGCGCAGGCCGGTCGCCGGCGCGGACGTGTTCGCGGGCGGCGCGCAAGCCGCCGCCGATGCGCAGGGCCGATTCGAGCTGCGCGTCCCGCCCGGCGAGGTCGAGCTGCGAGCGGGCGCTCCGGGGTTCGGCGAGTCGCGCCGCCGGATGCGCCTCGAGGCGCGCGGCTCCGCGGACGTCACCCTCTACTTGCGGCGAACCGAGGTCGGCGACTACTCGGCGGTGGTGGAAGGGTCGCGCCCCGAGGACGCGCCGACGCGCCGCACGCTCCGGCACGAGGAGCTGGTCAACGTGCCGGGGTCGCTCAACGACCCGATCCGCGTGGTCCAGAACCTCCCCGGGATCAACCGCGCCCCCTACCTGGGAGGCTTGCTGCTGGTGCGTGGGACGCCGCCGGCCGACACCGGCATCTACCTCGACGGGCAGCGCATCCCGATCCTCTACCACTTCCTCGGCGGGCCCTCGGTGATCAACGAGCAGCTCCTCGACCGCATCGACTTCTACCCGGGCGGATACGGCGCCTACTACGGGCGCAACCTGACCGGCGCGATCGACGTGGGCACGCGCAAGGGAGATCCGCAAGGGTTCCACGGCAGCGTCTCGGTCGACCTCTTGCAATCGGTCGGCTTCGTCGAGGCGCCGCTCGGCGAGCGCACCCAGGTCGCGATCGCCGCGCGCCGCAGCTACATCGACTTCTTCCTGCCGCTCTTCCTTCCCAACGACCCGAAGAACGGCGTCACCAGCATCACGCCGGTGTACTGGGACTACCAGGCCCGCCTCGATCACAAGCTCCTGAACGGCGACGAGCTGACGCTGTTCGCCTTCGGGACCGACGACTCGCTCGCGCTGATCCAGAGGGGCGGCTCGCGCAACCAGCCGCTCGAGGTGAGCTCGCACACGGGCGCGCACCAGCTCCGCTTCGGCTGGCGCCATGCCGTATCGGACGCCGTCACGCTGAGCGTCGCGCCGCTCTTGGGGCTCACCGTCCAGTCCTTCGACGCCACGGGCGCCGGCACCGGGTCGTTCGGGCTCAACCAGGCAGGCCGCATCTTCGACTGGACCCTCGCGCTTCGCACCGACGCCCGCTGGCAGGCGCGGCCCTGGCTTTCGCTGCGCGCCGGCGTCGACCTCTCCTGGGACCGGTACGTGGTGAACGCGGACATCCAATCGACCCTGCAGATCCGGCAGCTCGGTCCGCCGATCACGCAAGAGCAGCAGATCTCGCACACCCAGCCGCTCGGCAACCTGGGCGAGTTCGCCGAGGCGGAGCTGAAGCTCGGCCGCTGGGAGCTGCACCCCGGGGTGCGGCTCGATCAATTCCACTGGCGCGAGCACACCTACGGCACGTTCGATCCGCGCCTGTGGGCGCGGTACGCCCTGACCGAGGCGACGGGCCTCAAAGGGTACGCGGGCCTCTACCACCAGGCGCCGAGCCCGTTCCAGCTCGACCCCGCGCTGGGCAATCCGGCGCTCCTGCCCCAACGTGCCTTTCAGGTCGGTCTGGGCGTGGACCACCGCTTCGGCGCCGGCTGGAGCCTGTCGGTCGAGGGCTTCTACGACCGCCGCGGCTCGCTGGCCTCGCGAGTGCCGGCCGAGAAGCTGCCCGACGGCACGGTGTCCAATCCGCTCTACCTCAACCAGGGCCTCGGGCGTTCGTACGGAGTCGAAGTGCTGCTCCGCCGCGATCTCTCCGCGCGCTTGTACGGGTGGGTGGCGTACACGCTCTCCCGCAGCGATCTCTTGCCGCGGAATGACGTCGACTGGCGCGCCTTCAACTTCGACCAGCCGCACAACCTCATCGTGGTCGCCGGATACCGGCCCAGCCCCGCGTGGGAGCTCTCGGCGCGCTACCGTTTCGTCTCCGGCAACCCGACGGCGCCCGTCACCTCCGCCGTGTTCGACGCGGACAGCGGGCGCTTCAACCCGGACTCGGGGAACCTCGGCGACGCGCGTCTCCCGGCATTCTCGCAGCTCGACGCGCGCGCCCAGTACACCTGGACCAGCAACCTGTGGCAGGTCTCCGCGTACCTCGACGTGCAGAACGTGCTCAACCACACGAACGAGGAGCTGCACGTCTGGGACTACCGGTACCGCCAGCAGGGCAGCATCTCCGGGCTGCCCGTCCTCCCCACGCTGGGCGTGAAGGTGAGGTGGTGACCTTGCCGGGTTGCGGCTCGCGGCCACTCGCCGCCGTATTCGGCGGCGCTGTGCTCTTCCATGGCGCGGGCGTCGTGGCACGCATTCTGGCGGCTTGCGGCCTGGTGACGGCAGCCGCGTGCACGCCGGACTTCCAGTCGCCCAGGCAGGTCACCGACCTGCGCGTGCTGGCGATCCGGCAGGAGGCGCTCGACGAACCGGGCGACACCTCGCGATTCGCCGACGCATCCGTCGATTTCGAGGCGCTGACGGCGCAGCCGGTGCGGGTGCGCGCGCTGGTCGTGGATCCGAACGCGCGCGACCCGGTCGTGCACGGAAGCCTCTGCGCGCCGACGGACTCGGGGCGTTGCGACGGCGTTCCGACGTTCGATCTCCCCACCGCCAGCGGCGAGCCGAAAATCACGCTGGACGTTCCCTCCGACTTCGTCGCCCTGGCGAAGCAGGACGACCGGCTGAAGGGGTTCGGCGGCATCCGCGTGCAGCTCTCGCTCGAGGCGTCGGACGGCGACCCGCACGATCCGGTGATGGCCTCGAAGATCCTCCTCTACACCACCGCTCCGGAGTCGATGCGCAACCAGAATCCCGACGTCGTGGGTCTGGAGATCACCCGCGATGGCGCGCACGTCGCCACCGTCGCTCCCGGCGAGACGGTTGCGGTCGCGCCGGGCGTCGAGTACGGCGTTCGCCCGCTGCTCGGCCCGGGCGCCTCGGGGATCGAGGAGTACGACGCCGTCGACCTGACCGGGCAGACGATCCACCTGCGCGAGACGCCGCGCTATTCGTTCTTCTCGACGGTGCCCATCGACTTCGACCGGGACGGCGCGGACGAGCCCTTGCCCGGGCAGCCGCAGCCGGCGAACGGGATCGCGAGGTTCACGGCTGGCGCCGGCAGCGGCTCGATCTGGGTGGTCGCGCGCGACGGCCGCGGCGGGATCGGCTGGATCAGCGTGCGGTGTACGGCCGCCTCACCGTGATGGCCGCTAATTGGCCAGCGCGCCGCCCGTGAGCTGCTGCACCTTGCCGAGCAGCTCGTCCAGGTCGAACGGCTTCGCCAGGTGCGCGTTCGCGCGCAGCTGCTTCGCGTGGCCCTGCACGGACCGGTCGGCGCTGAGGATGAGCAGCGGCACGTCGCGCCAGCCGCGGTGCTCGAGCTCGGCGACGAACTGCCAGCCGTCCATGACCGGCATCATCAGGTCGAGCAGGATGACGCTGGGGTGCTCGCGGTCGAGGATGTCGAGCGCCTCCTTGCCGTTGGCGGCCATCAGCACCCGGTACCCTTCGCTGGACAGGCACAGGCCAAGCGTCTGGAGGATGTCCGGGTCGTCGTCGACCACGAGCACCAGCCGCTCCCCTGCCCGCGATCGCGCCATTCTGGACGGGTATAAAAATCTCGCGTATCGGCGTCAATGTTTCGCTCGCCCAATCGTCGCGTGCAACACGCTTGAAGTCGGGGGCATCCTTACCTACAACGACGGCATGCGCCGCTGTCCCACCTGCCGCGCGGAGGTGAAGCTACGCGAGGAGAACCCCTCGTTCCCGTTCTGCACGCCGCGCTGCCGCGCCGTCGATCTCGGCCGCTGGTTCACCGGCGAGTACCGGATGGCCGGCGAGCGGGCCTCGGAGGAGGCCACCGAGCGCGGCGACGAGGATCCCGAGAAGCATTGATCGCCCCTCCGCGGGCGTGCTACCCGGTGCGGCCCCGATGCGCGCGCTGAAGCTCACCGTCCGGCTCCTGCTGTCGCTCGGGGTGAGCGCCGTCCTCATGTGGCTCTCGCTGCGCAACGCCGACCTTCGGGCGGTGGGGCGCGCCATCGCCTCCGCCGACCCGTGGCGGATGGCGGGCTACGCGGCGATCCTCGTCTGCGTCCACCTGGTGCGCACGGTCCGCTGGGGGATCCTGCTCGAGCCGCTCGGGCGCGTCGGGTTCAAGCGGCTCAACTCGGCCAGCGCGGTCGGCTTCATGCTGCTCATCGTGCTGCCGTTCCGGCTGGGCGAGTTCGCCCGGCCGCTGCTCATCGCGCGCCCTCCGCCGGGGGTGGGAGGGGCGACGCTGCGGCGGAGCGGGGCGTTCGCGTCCATCGTGGTGGAGCGCATCGTCGACGGGCTCGCCATCGGCCTGCTCGGGATCGGCGCGCTGCGCATGCTCGGCGCGAACGCCAGCGGACGCTACGCCGACTTCGCCCGCCATGCCTCGGTGCTGGTCGCGCTCGGCTTCTTCACCCTTTGCGTGGCGGTCACCCTCGCGTTCTTCCTGCGCGACCGCGCGGTCCAGCTCACCTCGGTGCTCCTGCGCCCGTTCTCGCTCCGCCTGGCGCAGCGCGCCTCGTCGATGCTCGACGCGTTCATCTCCGCGCTCCACCTCGGTTCGGGATGGAAGGCGCTCGCCTTCTTCGCGCTCACCGCGGTGTACTGGTCGCTGAACGGCTTCGGGCTGGCGCTCCTCGCCCCCGCGTTCGGCTTCCATCTCGCCCCGCTGATGGTCGCGACCATCCTCGCCGTCCAGGTGGTGGGCGTGATGGTGCCGGCGGGACCCGGGATGATCGGCACCATGCAGTTCTTCAGCCAGGTCGGGCTCTCGCTCTTCGTTCCCGATGCGTTCACCCGCGGCTCACCCGTCGCGGTGCAAGCGGCTGGGTACGCGAACGCCCTCTGGATGCTGAACTTCGGCGTCCAGGTGGCCCTCGGCTTGCTCTTCATGCTGCTCGGCCACGTCTCCTTGCGCGGCCTCCTGCAGCCGAGCCCGGAATCGGCTTCGGAGACCGATCTTCCGGCCCCCGCCTCGCCTTGACGGACCGGGTGCGCGCCGCTAGATTCGCGCGCCCTCGACGGCGGCGTAGCTCAATCGGTTAGAGCGACGGTCTCATAATCCGTAGGTAGGTGGTTCGAGTCCACCCGCCGCCACCAAGTTCACCGTCACCAATCTTCCTTCTCGAATCGCATCCCGGCCTGCGACGCGATCCAGGCGATGTCGGCCATCACGTTCGGGTTGCCGCAGGTCAGCACGACAGTGCGCGACGGCTCGATCCGCTCCCGCAGCACGGCCAGCGGCCGCTCGCGGGGCACCGCGAGCGGGGAAGCAGCGGGTTCCTTCGCAGGCAGGCCAAAGACGTGGCGAAGCAGGTTGTTCGCCCGGCCGGAGCCGACCTGCGGGTCCGCGAGGTCGCGGGCGGTGGGCCGGCTCACCGAGGGAACGTAGACGAAATCGAAGCTCTTCGCCTTCTCGATCTTCAGCAGCTCGCGGTGGTAGGCCAGCTCCTCCCAGGTGCGGTTGGCGTGCAGGAGCGTGTACCGCGCCGGGGGCGCCGCGCCCTGCTGCGCCTCGAAGTGCAGCTGCTTGATCATCGACACGAAGGGGGCCAGGCCGGTTCCGGTCCCCACCATCAGCACGTGCTCGAAGCCGGCCGCCCGCCGGGCGAGCGTGAAATCGCCGACGATCCGCTCCAGAAAGGCGAGCCGCTCGTTCGTGTGGTCCTCCACGCCGCGGAACAGCGACTCCGTGAAGCGGCCAAGCACGCCGTCCCGCCCCCGCTCCAGCACCACGTAGAATTCGAGATGGTTTCCCTGCGCGGTCTCGAAAGGCGCCGAGGAGATCGAGTACGAGTGGGTCACCGGGCCCCGCTTCTGCCTTCCCTCTGCGTCGAGGTCGGGGACGTAGCGCACCTCGTTCCCTTCCTTCACTTTCCGAGTGAGGAGACAGTCGTCTCGGCGCAGCGCGATGTACTGGCCGGCCTGGTAGGGGGGAAACGGCGAGCCGTCGAGAGAGACCAAACGGAAGAGGGACAGGCTGGGCGAAAGCCTGTGCCACTCCACGATCCGCCCGGACTTCAGGTCTGCCATTGGCTTGGTCAGCCCTCGAGCTACGCTGCCTGCGGATGGTCGTCCGCGTGTAGCTTGAGCGCAGTGTAGACCGCCCGGTTCGCCGGCGTCTGGACCCCGACCTCGCCGCCCAGCCGCACGACCGCTCCGGAGAGCCAGCCGACCTCGAGCATGTTCCCCCGCTCCAGATCCCTGTACATCGACGATGTCATCCCTGCCGGCAGCGTGTCGGCGAAGGCGAGCTGTTTCTCCGCCTCCTCCGGGTCCAGGTGGATGCCCTTCGCCCGCCCCACGGCGACCGCTTCCCGCAGGAGATCGAGAAGCATCGCGCGCGTGTCCGGGTCGGAACGCACCGCGCCGATCGAGCGCCGCGTGAGCGAGGTCATGGCCGACAACCCGACCAGGAAGATGAACTTCTCCCAGATGGCCCGCTCGATGTCGCCCGACAGCTCCGCGTCGAAACCCGCCTTTGCCGGCGCGCAAGCCTCCAGGAACCTCTCCGCGCGCCGCGTCTTCTTCCTGCCGCCGAGCTCTCCGAAGATAAGCCGCGCCATCTGCCCGGTATGCTGGATCACGCCCGGTCGATCGATCACCGCCGCGATGTAGCAGACGCTGCCGACCAGGCGCTCGCGTCCGACCATGCCGGCGAGCATGCCGTTGGCGTCCACCCCGTTCTGCAGCGACATCACCATGGTGTCGGGGCCGATCAGCGGAGCGAGCTGGCGTCCCGCTTCCTCGGTGCTCCAGAGCTTCACGGTGAAAAGGACGAGGTCCACGAGGCCGATCGAGGCTGGGTCCCTGACGACGCGGACGGGCAGCAGGTGGACGTCACCGCGTCGGCTTTCGACCCTCAGCCCAGCTTGGCGCATCGCGGCCAGTTGGCGTCCTCGCGCGATGAAGGTCACGTCCTCCCCGGCCTGCGCGAGCCGAGCACCAAAGTATCCCCCCACTGCGCCGCTCCCCATGATCGCGATCTTCACCGTCGCCTCCGAGCCGGACCCCGTTCCGGGTAGACGCTGCAACGGGGAGGAAGATGCGC
>DASWGI010000275.1:0-10500 GCA_036393835.1 Myxococcales bacterium
CGACGCCGGGGCGGTGGCGCGCTGGCTGCGCCAGGGCGGCTCGACGATGTGGCAGCTCTTGCCGCTGAACGAGGTATCGCCCGGGCAAGACAGCCCGTACGCCGCGTCCAGCTCCTGCGCGCTGGAGTCCGTCTACATCGATCTGGACTCGGTCGAGGACCTGGACGGCCGGCTCACCGACGACGAGAAGCGCAAGCTGGACGCGGATCGCCGCGACGAGCGCGTCGATTTCGAGGCGGTCCGCGCGGCGAAGCGGTCGGCCCTGCGGCGCGCGTGGGAGCGGTTTCGCGACGGCGAGCTGCGGGGCGGCTCGCCGCGCGCGCGCGAGTTCGCCGCCTTCCAGGAAGAGCACCGCGAGTGGCTGCCCGACTGGGCGCTGTACCGCGCGCTGCACGACCAGCGCCGGAAGAGCTGGCGCGACTGGGAGCCGCCGCTGCGAGACCGCGAGCCGCAGGCGTTGGCGCGCGCGAGGGAGCAGCTGCGCGACGCCATCGCCGGGCTGAGCTACGCGCAGTGGATCGCCGACTCTACGTTCCGCCGCGGGCGAGCGGAGGCGAATTCGCTGGGAGTGAAGATGCTCGGCGACGTGCCGTTCATGGTGGCGGAGGACTCGGCCGACGTCTGGGGCCTGCAGCACCTCTTCCGCTTCGACGCCACCGTCGGCGTTCCGCCCGACGCCTACAGCGCGGACGGCCAGGACTGGGGCCTGCCGGTGCCGCGCTGGGACGAGATGCGCGAGGCAGGCGACCCCTGGCTGCACGCCCGCGCCATGCGCGCCGCCGAGCTGTACGACGCCTTCCGCGTCGACCACGTGGTCGGCCTGTACCGCACCTACGCGCGGCCCATCGACAAGTCGCCGCCCTTCTTCGTCCCGGCCGAAGAGCGGGAGCAGAAGGAGCAGGGCGAGCGGATCCTGGGCCTCCTCGGGGAGAAGGCGGAAGTCATCGCGGAGGACCTCGGGACCGTCCCGGACTTCGTGCGCCAGTCCCTCGCGGACATCGGCATCCCGGGCACCAAGGTGCTGCGCTGGGAAGTGGACGACGGGGTCCCGCGCGACGTGCGGAAGTTCCCCCAGATCTCGCTGGCGGTGACCGGGACGCACGACACGGAATCGCTATACACTTGGTGGGAGGGCCTGCCCGAGCACGAGCGCCGGGAGCAGCTCAAGCAGCCGTTCTTGCGCGACCTGCGCGGGGATCCACGCCACTACACCGAGGCCACCAAGAACGCCTTGCTCGAGCTGCTCTACTCCGCCGCGTCCGACGCCGTCCTCACGCCGATCACGGACGCGCTCGGCCGGCGCGATCGCCTCAACACGCCGGGCACGGTCGGCCGCCACAACTGGACGTGGAGGTTGCCCTGGCGCCTGGGAGAGATGGACACCGCTCCGGAGCCGGTAGCCGCGGCGCGCCTGCTGACGCATCTTGCCGAGCGGTACGGGAGAGTGCGCTAGGTCACACCGACTCCCGGGGAGGCGCGGGTGCGCCAGGAACGGGAGCTCGGCCCCGCGGCAGCGGAGGAACGGGCCCGCCGTCTGCTCGACGAGGTGGCGGCCGAGCTGGCGGCCGTTCCGCAGCCGCTCGCGACCTACAGGCTGCAGCTGCACAAGGGCTTCCGCTTCCGCGACGCCGCGGACCTGGCGCCGTACCTGGCGGAGCTGGGCCTCTCGCACATCTACACCTCGCCCGTGATGAAGGCCGCGCCCGGCTCGATGCACGGCTACGACGTGCAGGATCACCAGCAGCTCAACCCGGAGCTGGGGACTCCGCAGGACCTCGCCGCGATGTCCGCCGCCGCGCGCGAGCACGGCCTGGGGTATGTGCTGGACATCGTCCCCAACCACATGGGGATCGGGAGCGGGAACACGCTCTGGCTCGACCTGCTCGAGAACGGGCCCTCGGCGCGGGCCGCGCGCTTCTTCGACGTGGAGTGGCACCCGGTCAAGGAGGAGCTGGCCGACAAGGTCCTCATCCCGATGCTGGGCGACCGCTACGGCGCGGTGCTCGAGCGCGGCGAGCTGAAGCTCCAGCTCGTGAACGGCGCCTTCCAGGTCCGGTACTACGACCACGTCTTCCCGGTGTCGCCGCGCTCGTACGGGCAGGTGCTCGCCTGGCGGCTCGACGAGCTGCAACGGAAGCTGCCGGAGGGGGACCCGTCGCTCGACGAGCTGAAGAGCATCGTCACCGCGGTCTCGAACCTGCCCTCGCGCCACGAGCAGGATCCGGAGAAGCGCGAGGAGCGCAGGCGCGAGAAGGAGATCGTCAAGCGCCGCGTGGCGGCGCTGTGCGCGACCGACCCGCGCATCCGCGAGCACCTGGAGGAGAACGTCTCGATCTTCAACGGCAAGCCGGGCGAGCCGCGCAGCTTCGACCTGCTCGACCGGCTGCTCGCGGCCCAGGTCTACCGGCTGGCCCACTGGCGCGTCTCGTCAGAGGAGATCAACTACCGGCGCTTCTTCGACATCAACTCGCTCGCCGCCATCCGAGTGGAGGACCCGGTGGTCTTCGAGGAGGCGCACCGGCTGCCGCTGCGCCTGCTCGCCGAAGGCAAGGTGACCGGGTTCCGCGTCGACCACCCCGACGGCCTCGCCTACCCGTCGCGCTACTTCCGCCTGCTGCAGGAGGCGCACATCCTGCAGCGCGCCCAGGCCATCGCGGAGCGGCGGGGAGAGAAGTGGGACGAGTTGGAGCCTGCCGTGCGCGAGCAGATGGCGGTCGACCTGCGCAAGCGCGGGCCCACCTCGCCGTTCTTCAGGCCCATGTTCGTGGTGGCGGAGAAGATCCTCGGCGGGACGGAGAAGCTGCCGGAGAGCTGGGCGGTGCGCGGCACCACCGGCTACGACTTCCTCAACCAGGTGAACGGCCTGTTCGTCGATCCCGCCGCCCGTGACCTGATGGACCGCATCTACACCCGCTACATCGGCGGCCGCATCGACTTCGACGAGCTGGTCTACCAGAAGAAGAAGCTGGTCCTGTACACGGCGATGGCCGCCGAGATGAACCTCCTCGCCCGGCAGCTGAACCGGATCTCGGAAGCGAACCGCTGGACGCGCGACTTCACCCTGTACTCGCTGCGCGCCGCGCTGATCGAGGTGATCGCGAGCTTCCCCGTGTACCGCACGTACATCTCCGGCGACGGTGTAGTCGACGATCGCGACCGCCGGTACATCCTGCAGGCGGTCGCCTCCGCCAAGCGCAAGAACCCCGTCGAGAACGAGTCCATCTACGACTTCATCGCCGACATCCTCCTGCAGAAGTTCGCCGCCTACGTGGCGCCCGAGGAGCGGCCGGCGCAGCTCGCGTTCGTCATCAAGCTGCAGCAGATGCTCGGGCCGGTGATGGCGAAGGGGCTCGAGGACACCGCCTTCTACGTCTACAACCGGCTGCTCTCGCTGAACGAGGTGGGCGGCGAGCCGCGCCAGTTCGGCGTCACGCCGCAGCAGTTCCACGCCTGGAACCAGCTCCGCGCCAAGAGCTGGCCGCGCACGCTGCTCGCCACCGCCACCCACGACACCAAGCGCGGCGAGGACACGCGCACGCGCATCGACGCGCTCAGCGAGGTTCCGCGGCACTGGGCGGCTGCGCTGTCCTCCTGGACGCGGCGCCTCGAGCCGCTGCTCCGCGAGGTGGACGGCCGCAAGGCGCCGGACCGCAACGAGCTGATGCTCTTCTTCCAGACGCTGGTCGGAGTCTGGCCCAACCAGCCGCCCGGGGCACAGCTGCAGCTCCCGGCGCGCGAGGAGCTGGAGCAGCTCTCGCACAGGCTGCAGCAGTACATGGTGAAGGCGATCAAGGAGGGGAAGGTCAACACCAGCTGGATCCAGGACAACAAGAGCTGGGAGGAGGCGGTGACCGGCTTCGTCCGGGACGTGCTGGCGCTGCCTCCCAAGCACGGCTTCTGGAAGAGCTTCCTCAACTTCCAGCGCCAGGTCGCCGCGATCGGCATGCACGACTCGCTGGCCCAGGTCGTCCTGAAGGTCGCCTCGCCCGGCGTGCCCGACCTCTACCAGGGCACCGAGCTGTGGGACTTCTCGCTGGTCGACCCGGACAACCGCCGGCCGGTGGACTTCGAGTCGCGCCGCCGCGTGCTGCGCGAGATCGCAGCGGACGACTGGCCGCGCGCCCAGCTCGCGCGCGAGCTGTACGAGCAATGGCAGGACGGCCGCATCAAGCTCTTCCTCACCCAGGCCGCCTTGCACGCGCGCCGCGAGAACCCCGACCTGTTCGCCGCAGGGGCCTACCAGCCCCTCGAGCCGGCCGGCCCGCGCGCCGACAACCTGGTCGCGTTCTCCCGCACGGCCCACGGCCAGACCGCGGTGGTGGTGGTCCCGCGCCTCGTCGCCGGGCTCCTCGACGGCGCCCGCCTGCGCCCCGACAAGTTCGAGGGGACGATGGTCCCGGTCACGGGCCGCTTCGTGGACGTCTTCACCGGCGAGGAGCGCGAAGGCCCGTTGTGCGCCGACCAGCTCTTCTCCACGCTGCCGGTGTCGTTGCTCCTCAGCCGCTGAGCTCGGCGACGGTGATCGCGTCGCCTCCTTCGTGGGATTCGCCGGGGCGGGCGCGGCGGACGTAGGGGCTCCGCGCGAGGTGCTCGCGGATGGCGGACTTGAGCGCCCCGGAACCGTGCCCGTGGAGGACGTGGACCTCCTCGGCGCCCTCGCGCAGGCGGCGGTCCAGCTCTTCGTCCAAGGCATGGAGCGCCTCGTCCACAGGCATGCCGCGCAGGTCGAGCGCGGGCTGCGCGGAGGTCACCGGCGCGGCGCGCGCGGCTTCGGCGCGATGCAGCTTCTCCGCCGCCGTCTTGCGGAAGCCGGCCTGGGCGCCCCGCTGCTTGCGCGTCAGCGGCACCAGGTCGGCGAGCGGGACCTTGGAGCGCATCGCGCCCATCTGCACCAGGGCGTAGTCGCCGGCCATCTCGATGATCGTCCCCTCCGTGCCCAGGCGCGCATGCCGAACCGTGGCGCCTTCGCGCAGCTCGGAGGGCGCGGCCGAATGCGGCTCTTCGCGCGCCTCGGCGCGCTGCTCCTCCGCGTCGGCCTGGGCGAGCGCGCGCTGCACCTCGACCGCGCGCGCCATCGCCGGAGCGGCCTGGAGCTGCGCCACCAGCTGCGCCACCTCTTGCCGGCGCTTCTCGATGTCCGCGACCAGCTCCGCCCGCGCTCCGGCGCGCACCTCGCGCTCCACCTGCGCCAGACGCTCCCGCTCGCGCGCCGCGGCCTCGCGCTCGCGTCGCAAATCCTCGCGGAGCTGTTCCGCCTCGGAGCGGGCCTGGGCCAGGGCGGCGCGCTCCGCGTCGAGGCGCTCCACCGCGGTCGACAGCGCGGAAGTCCCGCCGCCCAAGAGCTCCCGGGCCCGGGCGCACACCTCGGGCGGGATGCCGACCCGCGCCGCGATCTCGATGGCCGAGCTGCGACCGACCTCGCCGATCTGCAAGCGGTAGGTGGGCGCGAGCCGCTGCAGGTCGAATCCCACGCTCGCGGACGCGAAGCGCGGGTCGGAGAGCCCCAGCGCCTTCAGCTCCTCCAGATGCGTCGTGATGAGCACCTGCGCGCCTGCCGCCACCAGCTTCTCCAGCGTCGCGGCCGCGAGCGCCGCTCCTTCGCGCGGGTCCGTGTCCGCGGCGATCTCGTCGATGAGCACCAGCGTGCCCGGTCCCGCCGCCGCCAGGATGTGCTTCAGCGCGGTCAGGTGCGCGGTGAAGGTCGAGAGATCGCGCGAGAGGTCCCCCTCGTCGCCGATGGCCGTGTACACGGTCCGGTACAGCGGCACGCGCGACCCTTCCGCCGCGGGCACCGGCAGCCCCGCGCGCGCCATGAGCGCGCTCAGCCCCACCGCCGTAATGGTCACCGTCTTTCCGCCCGCGTTGGGTCCGCTGATGATCAGCCCTCGCGCTTCGCCAGGCAGCGCGACGTCGTTCGCGACGATCTGCGGCGTGCGCAGCGCCAGCAACGGATGCCGCAGCGCGAGCAGCCGGAAGCTCTCGCGCGGCCCCTCCAGGAGCTCCGGCGCGGACGCGCGCAGGTCGTCCGCCAGCTTGGCTCCGGCGCCGGCCTCGTCGAGGCCCGCCAGGGTGGCCACGTCCTGCTCCAGCTGCGGCGCGCGCCGGCCCACTGCTCCGGACAGCTCGGCGAGGATGCGCTGCTCCTCCTCCAGCGCGCCGGCCTCGGCGATGGTGAGCTGGTTCCCCAGCTCGAGCAGCTCCTGGGGCTCGATGAACAGCGTCTGCCCGCTGCCGCTCGCGTTGTGCACGATGCCCGGCAGGTGGGACTTGTGCTCGGCGCGCACCGGCAGGACGTAGCGGTCGCCGCGCACCGAGTAGTACGCGTCGCGCAGCATCCCCACGACTTCCTCGTCGGCGAGCATCTCCTCGAGTTGCGACTTGATGGCCCGGTGCAGGCCGCGGGCGTGCTCGCGCAGCTCCGCGAGCACTGCGCTGGCGGTGTCGAGCAGCTTCCCCGACGGATCGAAGGCCCGCTCCAGCTCGGCCGCGAGCGGCTCCAGGTCGCTGAGCGACTCGGCCCTCTGCGCGTGCAGCGGCGCGACCTGCTGCATCGCGAGGCAGAAGCGGCGTACTGAGGCCGAGGCCCGCACCAGCCGCGCCACCGCGAGCAGCTCCTGCGGCTCGAGCGTCCCCTCGCGCGCGGCCCGGCCCAGGGCCGGCCGCAGGTCGAGCGCGTCGGCGAGCGGCACCTCGCGGTCCAGGCGGCGCAGCGCCCGCGTCTCCTCGATCAGCGCGAGCCGGCGGTGCGCCTCCTCCGGGTCGTCGCCGGGCAGGAGCGCTCCACACCGCTCGCGCCCCATCGGCGTGCGCGCGCGGCGGGAGAGCTCCGCGGTGAGCGCCGGCCAGCCCAGCTCCGACAGGGCCTTCTCATTGACCACACCGAGCTGCATGGGCGCGGCAGATTAACGCGGCCCGAGCGCAGCGGCGGTCTCGATCTCGAACCCGCGACATCGGGCGCCTGCCCTGACACGGATGTCGCAGTCGGCCCAGGTGGGCCCTGCGGCGCCGTGTCGCGCAACCCCTCGGATTCACTCGAAGGCACCGGCACGATTGGCATGGGCACGCCGGGTGCTAGAAGGCATGCGCACCGCGAACGCCCCCCGGTTCACCGAGTTTCTGCAGGCGCCCCGCCTGAAGCTCGTGCCGCCGCCGGCGATGGACGGCGAGCTGGTCGCAGAAGCGCTGAGCAGAGGACACCGCGCCAGGCTGGCGGAAGAGGAGCTGTACCGCCGGTACCGCGGCGCCGTATCGCGGCTCGCGGGCAGCTTCAGCGAGCTGGACTCCGACGAGGCGGACGACGTGGTCCAGGAAGCGTTCGTCCGCGCCTTCCGCGCCCTGCCCAGCCTCAAGGACCCGGATCGCTTCTCCGCCTGGCTCTTCACCATCGCGCGCAACCGCGCCCGTTCCTATCTCTCGGCCCGATCGACGCACGACAAGGCGGCCGAGGAGGCCTGCCGCGAGGCCGACCGGGCCGACGGCTGCGCCCCCGCCGCCAACGAGCAGATGGAGAAGGAAGCCGAGCTGCGCGCGGTCCGCGAAGTGATCGACGGCCTGCGCGAAGGGCCCGAGAAGGAAACCGTCCGCCTTTTCTACCTGGACGGGACGCTCTCGGCGCGCGAGATCGCGCAGCGCATGGGCGTGGGCAAGAGCGCGGTGACGATGCGCCTCGAGCGCTTCCGTGCCCGCGTCCGCCGCGAGCTGTGCGAGAAGCTCCAGCGCACGGCGTAAGCCCGTCGGACCCCGCGGCTACTCTCGCACGGTGAGCCGCCGCGAGAAGCTGCTCGAACGGGTCCGAAACAACCCGCGCAACGTGCGTCTCGATGACCTGTGCACACCGCTGACGGGATTCGGATTCGAGCTCGCGCGGGAAGCGGGATCGCACCGGATCTTCCGGCATCCGGGCCCACCACCTCGGACCTGCAACGTTCAGCGGCAGCCCGATGGGAAGGCGAAGCCTTGTCAGGTAGAACAGGTGTTGGAGGCGATCGATGCGCTCACCCGCTGAGGCATTCCCGTACCGGGTGACGGTGGCCTACAGTCCCAAGGACGGCTGCTATGTCGCGCGGGTGCCGGTCCTGCCGCATTGCGCCGCGCACGGGGAAAGCGCCGACGCCGCGGTTCGGGAGGCACTGGCGGCAGCGGAATCCATGCTTCAGGTCATGCGCGAGAATGGCGACGTCCTGCCACCACCCGAATGGGTGCGCGCGTCGGGCTAGGATGCTGGAATGACTCCCAGTGTCAGTCGATCAGGCCGGGTCGACCCGGAGGATCTGCTCGCCCACCAGCAAGAGGTCGCCCGCCGTCACCGACGCCGAGCCGTTGATCTTCACGAACGTCCCATTCGCGGAGCCCAGGTCCTTCACGCCGATCTGGCCGTCCGCGACCGTCACCAGGCAATGTCGGCTGGAGACGTAGCCGTCCTGCGGGAAGCTGACGTCGCCGCCGCCGCGGCCGACCAGGTTCTCGCCATTCTTCAGCGGGAACACGTCGCCCTCGCCGCCCCCCTCGAGCAGCTGCACGGCGCGCGCGACGTACCCCGGGTCGGGGCTGCCCCACAGCGGCTGCTCGGCGGGCGTCTCCGGCTCCTCCGGAAGCCACTCGATCCGCAGGCGCTGCCGCCCGATGCGCAGCTCGTCTCCCGACTGGAGCTGGCGCTCCTTGAACCAGAGGAAGACGCCGTTGTCGGTGCCGCCGTCCTGCACGGTGAGCTGGTCGCCGTCGAACTTGAACACCGCGTGCGTGGCCGCGACGAACTGGTCCTTGTCGAGCTTCACCTCGCCGTCGCCGACGGCGCGCCCGACGCGCGTCTCCGGCTGGGTGAGGACGTAATCGGCGGAGCGGCTGCCGTCCCGGGCGATCGCGCTGATCCGCGCACGCGCTCGGGGCACGCCCGCCTTCGGCGGCGTCGCTGGAGCCGGGGGACGGGTCCCCGGCCCGGGCTTGGGGGGCGGCGGGGGCGCCGGCCGCGCCGCCGCGGGCGGCTTGCCGGTCGCGGCGGGCACGGGCGTGGGAGGAGCGCTCGGAGTGGTCGGCATCCGCGCGCCCGGACCAGCGGCGGCTGCGGGGCGGGAAGCGGGGGGCTTCGCGCCGGAAGGCGCCGGACTTGCCGCCTGGCGTGACTTGGCTGCGCCGGCAGCGGGCTTCGCCTCCGGCCTGGCCACCGGCCACCCGGAAATTTTCTGAGGCGGGGCGGCGCCGCCGGCCGTCAGCGGGGTCCCGCACCGCGCGCAGAACTTGAAGCTCGCGGCGTTCAACGTCATGCAGTTCGGGCACTGCCGGGGCGGCCCTCCGGGCTGCTGCAGTCTCTGCGCAGGCGCCCGCGAGGCCGGCTTCATCATGGTCGGCGCGGCGGCGTCCTCGGCCGCGAAGGGCGCACCGCACGAGAGGCACGAGCCGACCTCCGTCTCGTTGTAGGCGCCGCACTTCGGGCAGTCCATGTGGCCGGTTGTAGTCCGCGCCCCGAAGGAGGGTCAAGGCGCGGCGGCCGCTCGGGAAGAGCCGTTCCTACATTGGAAGAAGCCCCGCACCTGTGCGAACCTACGCTGCTATCCGGGTGTCCCTGCCCGGCCCTGGAGAGGGAGCGTTGCCGAAGTCCTGCCCACGTTGCCAGCGCGCTCTGCCGGCCGCCGCCAAGCGCCTGTGCGTGTACTGCGGAGCGCCGCTGGTGCGGGGGGCGACCGATCCCGGTTTCCGTCCTTCACACCCTCCGGTGGCCGACCCGCTGGTCGGAACGGTGGTGTCCGGGCGGTTCCGCGTCGACGACCTCATCGGCCAGGGAGGGATGGGCAAGGTGTACCGCGCCCAGCACCTCGCGCTGGAGCGGACGGTCGTCCTCAAGATGCTCAAGCCGCAGTTGCTCGAAGACCCCACCCTGGTGGGCCGCTTCGAGCGCGAGGCGAAGGCCGCGAGCCGTCTGAACCACCCCAACGTCATCCAGGTGCTGGACTTCGGCCGCCTGGAGAACGACGGCACCCTGTACATCGTGATGGAGCACGTGCAGGGCAAGGACCTGCGGCTCGTCCTGCGCGACGACTGGCCGCTGGCCGAGGAGCGGCTCTGCAACATCATGGCGCAGGTCTGCTCGGCGCTGGGCGAGGCGCACGTCAACGACGTCATCCACCGCGACTTGAAGCCCGAGAACGTCATGGTCGAGGCCAGGCGCGACCAGCCCGACCACGTCAAGGTGCTCGACTTCGGCATCGCAAAGATCCTCGGCCCGGACGTGCCGGCGCTGGCGCGGCAGGGCATCGTCCGCCTCGCCGACGGCGATCAGCCCGGGCTGACACGGCACGACGTGGTGTGCGGCACTCCTCAGTACATGGCGCCGGAGCAGGCCACCGGCAGCGCCCTGGACGAGCGGTGCGACCTGTACGCGGTGGGCGTGATCCTCTACCAGATGGCCACCGGGCACCTGCCGTTCGACGGCGCGAGCTCGATGGAAGTGCTCACCCGGCACGTGAACGAGGCGCCGGTCCCGCCGCGCCAGAGGCAGCCCGACGC
>DASWGI010000276.1:0-8555 GCA_036393835.1 Myxococcales bacterium
GGACGTGGACCGGACGCTGATCCGGGAAAATTTGCGGCGGAGCCCGGAGGAGAGGCTGCGCGCGCTGATGGACATGCAGCGATTCGCCGTCGAGCTTCGCCGAGCTGGCCGGGCCGACCGATGATGCCCACCCGCTTCCCACGCTCGAGATCGGAGAGGTCCGTGATGAGGATGCGGCGCCCCTGGTGGTCGTCGAAGCGCACCCGTCCGGTCATCGTGCCCCTCCGCCGAGCAGGTAGCGGTCGAGGAATGCGTCGGTGGCGCCGTAGGCGCGCAGCATGCTGTCGGTGCGCGAGAAGCCGTGGCCCTCGTTGTCCAGCACCAGGTATTCCACCGGCACCTTCCGCGCGCGCAGCGCCTCGACGATGCGATCCAACTGGTCCTTGGTGACCCGGGGGTCGTGGTCGCCCTGGACGACGAGCAGCGGCCGCTTCATCCGGTCGACCGCCCCCAGCGTCTTCAGGTCCGAGACGCCGAAGTAGTCCACGTTGGCCGCGAACTCGTCCGGGGCGAAGGCCTCGGCCGCGAGGGCCATGTACCCGCCGTAGCTGCCGCCCATCACTACCACCTTGTCGTCGGGCACCGCCGCGTTGCCAACCAGCCACCACTTGCACGCCACCACGTCCTGCAGCGGTCCGCCGCCCAGGTCGTGGCTGTCGAGCCGGGTCCAGGACTTGCCGTAGCCGGTCGATCCGCGGACGTTCGGGACCAGCACCGCGTATCCCTTGGAGACGAGGTACTGGGTGAAGGCGCCGAAGGTGCGGCGCGATTGGGAGGTGGGACCGCCGTGCACCAGGATGATCGCCGCGACCGGGTCGCGCGGCGGCCGGTAGGCGAACGCCGGGACCGGCTTGCTGTCGAAGCTGGGGACGCGCACGGATTCGCCCACCACCATCGAACGCCCTCGCAGCGAAGGGGTCAGCGGCTCATCCAGCTTGCGCGCCTCTCCGGTTTGCAGGTCGAGCGCGTACGGCGTGCTCGGCGTGGCGTCGGTGCGCAGGAAGACGCCCAGGTACCGCTCGCCGGGCGAGAAGTCGGACGGGAACCAGCCGCCGGCGAGGGGCGCCTCGGGCAGGGCCACCGCGTTGCCCGACTGGAGGTCTTGCACGGACAGCCGGGTGGTGCCGTCCGCATTGATGGCCACGTACCGGTAGCGGTGCCGGAGCGACTCGGCCGCCGAATCCACGTCCCAGGGCTGCTGCGCGAGAGGAGAGGCGCGCTTCGTCGCCAGGTCCATCGAGTACAGGCCCGTGTACTCGCCCTCCTGGTCGGAGGTGAAGAGCAGATTGCCGTCCTGGGTGAAGTCCAGCGGCTGGTAGAGGACGTCGCCCCGGTGCCGGGTGAGCAGGATCGGCTGCTCTTCGCCGCGCTCGAAGAGCCACAGGTTGCTGTCCTTGTCCGAGAGCGTCTCCCGGAGCACGAAGCGAAGGTGCGCGCGGTCCGCCGCGCCGAACGCGAGCGAGCCGGTCGCGATCCAGAGCAGATGCGAGCGGCCGGAGGCGAGATCGTACTCGTAGAAATCGAGCAGCTTCTCGTCGCGCAGGTTGGACAGGTAGAGGAACGTCTTGCCGTCGGGCGCCCACTGCACGAACCGGGTGCGGCGGCCCTTCGGGTAGTCCGCGGTGACGTCGCGCGGGGCGCTGCCGTTCGAATCGGTGAGGAACAGGTGGGGCAGCTCGTCGCCGCCCACGTCCGCCTCGTAGGCCAGCACGTCGTCGGCCGGGGAGAAGGCGAACTTGCCGATGAAGCCTTCCACGCGCGTGACCTGCCGCGCGGGGCCGCCGTCGAGCGGCTTCACCCACAGGTCGAGGCGGCCGCCGGCGTCGCTCTGGAAGGCGGCGAGCCGGTCGTCGTGCGAGAAGCTCATGTCGAGCGACAGCGCGCCGTACCGGCGGGCCTTGAAGTACTCGTCCAGCGGCACGGGAGCGCGCGGCGCCTGCGCCGCTTGCGGGGCCGGTTTCGCGCCGGCGCAGCCGAGGGCGAGCGCACACAGGGAGGCGGCGGCGATGCGCATGGGCGTCCTCTGTGGTCAGACCTTGGGCGGGTGCTTCTGCAGTTTCCGCTGGAGGGTGCGGCGGTGCATCTTCAGCCGCCGCGCGGCCTCGGAGATGTTGCCGTTGCAGTCCGCCAGGATGCGGTTCAGGTACTCCCATTCCTGGCGGTCCAGGGAAGGGACCTCGTGCACTGGCGGCGGCGGCCGCTTCCCGAGGAGGGCCGCCTCGACCTCGTCTGCATCGGCCGGCTTGTTGAGGTAGTTGATGGCGCCCAGCCGGATGGCCTCGACGGCGGTGCCGATGGTGCCGTAGCCGGTCAGCACCACCACCTCGGGCGGGCTGGGGAGCGCGCGCAACGCCCGCACCACCTCCAGGCCGCTCGGGCCCGGCATGCGCAGGTCCACCACGGCGTAGTCGGGCGCCTCCTTTTGCAGGAGGCCCTGGGCCTCGTCGGCGCTTCCGGCCAGGGACACCTCGTAGCCGCGGCGCAGGAAGGCGTTCCGCATCGCCACGCGGAAGGGCTCGTCGTCATCCACGATGAGGATTCGCGGCATCGCGCCGTGTTTAAGCGCCCGCTTCCGGGACCGTCAAGGTGACCTCCGTGCCGCGGCCCTCGGCCGAGGCGACGCTCATCTCGCCTCCCTGCCTCTCCACCACGTGCCGCGCCAGGTACAGCCCCAGCCCGGTGCCGCGGCCCGGCTCCTTGGTGGTGAAGAAGGGCTCGCCGATGCGGCGCAGGAGCGGTTCCGGGACGCCCACGCCGTTGTCGCTCACCTGGATGCGCAGGTCGCCCCGCCCCCGCGTCAGCGAGATGCGCACGTTGCGGGCGGAGCGGTTCTCGGTCGCCTCGGCCGCGTTGTCGAGCAGGTTGGCGATCGCCCGCTCGAAGGCGTGCACGGGCAGGCGCGCCCGCGCGCGCGCCGCCTGCGGCTGGATCTCCACCACCGGCTTGGGTCCGGGGCGGCCTTCCTGCCAGCGCTTCACCGCGGCTTCCAGCACCGGCGCGACCTCGACCTCCTTCGGCTCCTCGAGGTCGGCCCCGCCGCGCGGCGCGAGCATGCCGGTGATGATCTGCTTGCAGCGCTGCACCTGGTTGCGGATCTCCTCGGCCTCGGCGCGGCGGTCGCCGTCGAGCTGCGCGGCCAGCTCGCCGGCGAGGATGGCGATGGTCCCCAGCGGGGTGTTCAGCTCGTGGGCCGTGCCGGCGGCCAGCGTGCCGAGGGCGGCGAGCCGCTCGGCCGCCTCGGCGTCGGAGCGCGTGCGCTCCAGCTCCGCCTCGCGCCGCCGGAGCGAGGCGCTCATGCGCAGGGTGAAGGTCCCGATGAAGACGGCCGCGACCACGAAGGCCACCCACCGGCCCCGCGCGTGAAGCAGCAGCTGCTCCTGCCCGCCGAGCGAGAGCAGCGGCCCTTCCGGCAACAGCTGCAGGAGCGTGTACGCGGCGATGCTGGTCGCCGTCAGCGCCAGGCTCCAGCGCGCGGGCAGCACCACGGCCGCGATGGTGATGTGCACCAGGTACAGCACCGCGAACGGGTTGTAGGCGCCGCCCGAGAGCGCGAGCAGCGCGCTCAGCGCCAGCACGTCGCCGAGCAGGTTGAGCCCGCTGGCGCGCACGCTGGGGTTGCCGCCGCGCAGGAGCCACACGTGGGTGGCGAGGTTCGCCAGGGCGAGGGCGCCGCAGACGGCGAGCAGCGGCTTGACGGGCAGCGCCTCGTGCACCATGCGCGCGGCGAACAGGATGGTGACGACCTGCCCGACCACCGCCCCCCACCGGAGCCGCACGATCCAGCGCAGGTTGATCCGGGAGGCGGACTCGAGCGAGGGGGCCATCGCGCGGACGATACTCCAGGCCGGAAGCTGCCGCCGGGGCTTGACGGACGCGCCCGGCGGCAGCAGGGTCGGCGGCCATGCGCGCGCCGTGGATCGCCGCCGCCTTCGCCGCCGCCTGCGCCACGCGGCCGATGCCGCCGCCCGCGCCCCTGTCGGTGCCCGCGCCCGCGCCGCACACCGCGCAGGGGGCTTCCGCGCAGCTCGACAGCATCGCGCGGCGCTACTGGACGGCGCTGCTCGAGACCGCGCCCCTGCCGCAGCTCGGCGGGGGCGGCATGGGCGGTCCGCTCTTCGCCACCGCGCTCGGCGACCACCGCTTCGACGCGAAGCTGGATGACCTCTCGCCCGATGCCCACCGGAAGGTGATCGACGCGCTCGCGCAGCTCCGGGCGGAGCTGACCACGCTCGCCCCGTCCGAGCTGTCCGTCGAGGAGCAGCTCACGCTGGAGATGCTGCGGCGGCAGCTCGCCGACGCGGACGCGGTGGAGGCGTGCTCCGCGCCCGCGTGGGTGGTGGACCAGATGGGCGGGCCGCACGTGACGCTGGCGCAGACGGGCCAGCACTACCCGCTCGGCACCGCGAAGGGTGCCGCCGACCTGGCCGCCCGCTACGGGCAGGCCGGGCGGTACTTCGATCAGATCGTCGCGAACCTCCGGCGCGGGCTCGTCCAGGATCGCACCTCGCCCCGCGTGAACGTCGAGCGGGTGATCGCCTCGCTCGACGACCTGTTGAAGCAGGACGCGTCCAGCTCGGTGCTGCTGCCCGCCGAGGAGCGCTTCTCCGGGCTTCCCGAGGGCGCGCGGCGCGCGGCGAGCGAGCGGATCCGCGCGGCCATCGTCGAGCAGGTGCTGCCCGGGATGCGCCGCTACCGCGAGTTCCTCGCCGGCGAGGTGTTGCCGACGGCGCGCAAGGACGTGGGCCTGTGGGCGCTGCCCGGAGGCGAGCCCTGCTACGCGGCGCTGGTCGCGCACCACACCGGGACCAAGCGGACTCCGCAGCAACTGCACGACCTGGGGCTCGAGACGCTCGCCTCCATCGAGGCCGAGATGGAGCGCATCGCCCGCTCCGAGGGGGCGCGCAACGCCAAGGAGTACCGCGCGAGGCTGGACGGGAGCCGCGAGCAGTTCCAGAGGACCGCGGCGGCCCTCTTGAATTGGAACCGCGCCACGCTGGCGCGCGCCCAGGCGGCGCTGCCGCAGGCGTTCGGCCGGCTTCCGCGGCAGGCGATCGAGACGCGCCCCATCGAGGCGTACCGCGCGGCCTCCAGCCCGCCGGCCTTCTACCAGCCGGCGGCGGGCGACGGCTCGCGCCCCGCCGTGTACTACGTCAACACGCTGCGTCCGGAGACGCGGCCGCTCTACAACGAGGAGGCGCTCTGCTTCCACGAGACCGTCCCCGGCCACCACCTGCAGATCGCCCTCGCCCAGGAGTTGCGCGACTTGCCCGACTTCCGCCGCTACACGGGCGAGACGGCCTTCGTCGAAGGGTGGGCGCTGTACACCGAGCGGATGAGCGACCAGGACCTACACCTGTATTCGGGCTCCCCCGCGCGCTTCGGCATGCTGGGGTACCAGGCCTGGCGCGCGTCCCGGCTGGTGGTCGACACGGGGATGCACGCGCTCAAGTGGGACCGCGAGCGGGCGCTTTCGTACCTGCGCGAGCACACCACGCTCTCGCCCGACGAGGCGGCGAACGAGATCGACCGCTACGCGATCCACCCGGCGCAGGCGCTCGCGTACATGGTGGGACAGCTGGAGCTGTTCCGGCTGCGCGACGAGGCGCGCAAGCGCATGGGCGACCGCTTCGACCTGCGCGCCTTCCACGACGCCGTGCTCGCCCACGGCGCGGTGCCGCTCTCCTCGCTCGAGCGCGTGCTCCGCGAGCACGCGGAGCCGCCGGCCGCCAGCACGGCACGGTGATGGAGCGCGCGGCGTGAGTCCCGGCGAGCTCTTGGCTTCCTCGCCGGAGCAGCTCGCCCTGGCCAACCGGCGCGACATGGAGCTGGCCCGCGCCCGCGTGGCGCGGCTCAAGGCGATGCCCTCGCCGCGCACCGTCGAGGAGGGGCTCGGAGCGTACGACGAGGCGGTCTCCGCGCTGTCGGACGCCTCCTCGCGCGCCAGCGTGGCGCGCAACGCCCATCCTTCCGCGGCCATGCGCGAGGTGGCGGAGCGCTGCGAGCAGGAGGTGGACGCGCTCTCCACCGAGCTGTCGCTGGACCGGGGGATCTACGACGCCCTGCGGGAGATCGACCTCTCCGGGGCGGACGCAAAGGCCCGCTTCTACCTGCATCGCGTGCTGCGCGATTTCCGCCGCGCGGGCGTGGACCGGGACGACCAGACGCGGGGCCGCATCCGGGCCCTCAACGACGAGCTGGTGCGCATCGGGCAGGAGTTCAGCCGGAACATCCGGGACGACGTCCGCTGGATCGACCTGGACCCGGCCGAGCTGGAGGGCCTGCCGGACGACTACGTGCGCGCGCGCCCGCCGCGAGCGGACGGGAAGGTGCGCATCACCACCGACACTCCCGACTACGTCCCGTTCCTGAGCTACGCGAAGAGCTCGGCGGCGCGGGAGCGGCTCTGGCGCGTCTACCGGCAGCGCGCGCACCCGCGGAACCTGGACACGCTCGCCCGCATGCTGGAGCGGCGCTACGAGCTGGCCGACCTGCTCGGCTACCCTTCCTGGTCGTCCTACGCGACCGAGGACAAGATGATCGGCAGCGCTCAGGCGGCGGCCGACTTCATCGCCCGTATCTCGGCGGCCGCCGAGGCTCGGATGAGGAGCGATTACGAGGCGCTGCTCGAGCGCCGGCGGCGCGACGACCCGGCGTCGGAGCGCGTGGAGGCGTGGGACTCGCAGGTCCTCACCGAGGCCGTGCGCAAGGAGCGGCACGGCTTCGACGCCCAGGAGGTGCGGCCCTACTTCGAGCTGTCGCGCGTCCAGCAGGGAGTGCTCGACGTGACCGCGCGGCTCTTCGGCTTGACGTACCGGAAGGTCCCCGACGCTCCCGTCTGGCACTCCGACGTGACGTGCTTCGACGTGCTCGAGGAGGGGCGCCTTCTGGGCCGCTTCTACCTCGACCTGTTCCCGCGGGAGGGGAAGTACAAGCACGCGGCGCAGTTCACGCTCCGCTCCGGCCAGGCGGGCCGCGCCCTTCCCGAAGCCGCGTTGGTCTGCAACTTCCCCCGCCCGGGCGAGCTGCTGGAGCACGGCGAAGTGGTCACCTTCTTCCACGAGTTCGGCCACCTCCTCCATCACCTCCTGGGAGGCCGGACCCGGTGGGCCGGCCTCTCCGGGGTGCGCACTGAGTGGGACTTCGTCGAGGCGCCCTCGCAGATGCTGGAGGAGTGGTGCTGGGATCCATCGGTGCTGGCGGAGTTCGCGCGCCATCACTTGACCAACGCGCCCATCCCCGCGGAGCTGGCCGCACGCATGCGGGCCGCCGACGAGTTCGGCAAGGGGCTCCGCGTCCGCCAGCAGATGTACTACGCGGCGGTGAGCCTCGCCTTCCATGGGTCAGAACCGCGCTCACTGGACACCACCTCGCTCATGGCCCGGCTGCAGGAGTCGCTGACGCCGTTCCGCTACGTCCCCGAGACCTATTTCCACGAGTCCTTCGGGCACCTCGAGGGGTACAGCGCGCTCTACTACACGTACATGTGGTCGCTCGTCATCGCCAAGGACCTGTTCGGCGCGTTCCGCAGCGAGGGCCTGATGGAGCCCGCGGTGGCGCTGCGCTATCGCAAGGCGGTGCTGGAGCCGGGCGGGAGCGCCAAGGCGGCCGACCTGGTGCGTGACTTCCTCGGGCGCGAATACGATTTCCGCGCCTTCGAGGAGTGGCTCAACGCCGGCTGAACGGCCGGGCGCCGGGCGGGGGATCCGGCTCCCACACCGAGGAGAGGTAGCGCACCGCGACGGAGTGGGCCGGGGAGTCTCCGGCCGTCGCGGTCCATTGCGCCAGCACGAGCAGGGCGGCGATCGCGAGCGCGAGCCAGTGCGCCCGCCGCGCGCCGGCATCCATGCGCAGCGGTGCGGTCAGGAGAAGCGCCATCCCCGTGGCGAGCGCGGCCAGCGCGGGCAGGGCGCTCCACAAACCGGGCACTCCGGCGAGCTGCAACGGATTGCGGGGGACGTACCCGTGGGAAAGCAGCGGGGCCACGACCTCGACCAGCGGGTTGTAGACCTCGAGCGGGAAGGCCTGGCAGACGATCGAGGCGAGGCCGGTCGCGGCGATCGACGCCGCGCCCGCGCCGCTGAGCAACGCGGCGGCCCAGGGCCGCGCAGCCCGGCCGACCTGCGCGATCGCCAGCCCGACCGCAGCGGCGGCGAAGGGCACCACCGGCGTCATGTAGCGGGGGCCGACCACCCAGCCGCTCCGCCACAGCGAGTGCGTGACCTGGAAGACGAGATAGTACGCAACCACGGCCACGGCGGCTGTCCCGGCGGGACGCCGGCTCCTCAGGAGCAGCGGCGCGGCGCCGAGCGCGAGGGCGGTCCACGGCGCCCAGAAGAAGAGGCCGAGGTAGGGCGCGAAGAGCGAGCCCTGCACCCGCTCCCAGGTCGGGAGCGAGATGCCGAGGAATCCGGGGGCGATGTCCTGCACGAAAGCGGGGTTCTCCAGGTGCGAGTAGGGAGTCGACCAGGGAGCGCCGAAGGCGGCGGTATGGAAGTGCGCCAGCGCGAGCAGCGGCCCCGCAGCGCCGAGCGCCGCGAGGGCGAGGGCCTTCGGAG
>DASWGI010000277.1:0-8914 GCA_036393835.1 Myxococcales bacterium
TTCGTCCCCACGCTGACGAAGCGGCTGCACGTGAACGATCCGCGCGTGCCGGTCCCCAATGACCAGTGGTTCTTCGCCTCGTCGTGCACGGGCGCCGGCGGCGTGGTAGCGAGCGCGACGCAGATCTGCCTGCCGGCCGGCTTCCAGCCGGGCGTCCTGTACGAGCTGATCTACCGCGCCAAGGACCCGACCGTGCTCGCGCTCGGCTGGGCAGGGATGCGCGACCTGATCTCGTTCTTCAAGCATGCGCGGCAGGACGACGCCGGCACCGCCAACCCCCTGTTCGTCGAGCCGCAGGCTGGCGACCGCGACGAAGATGACGACGACGGCGACGAGGGTGACGACGAGGGCGGGCGGCGCGAGCGCGCGGGGACGCTGGCCGTGTTCGAAGGCAGCTCGCAGAGCGGCCGCAGCATGCGCACCTTCCTGCACCTGGGCTTCAACGAGGACGAGCGCGGGCGCATCGTCTTCGAGGGCGCCTACCCGCACATCGGCGGCGGGCGCCTGCCGATGAACACCCGGTTCTCGGCGCCTGGCCGCGCCTGGGGATACACGGTGGACCACCTGTATCCCGCCTACGAGTTCCCCTTCACCTACCAGACGGTGCACGATCCGCTGACCCACCAGACGGACGGCATCCTGCGGCGCTGCCGCCGCACGCACACCTGCCCGAAGATCTTCCACGTCGCCACCGCGCTGGAGATCTGGGAAGGACGCCAGTCCCTCGGGTTCACCGATCCGCTGGGAAAGCGCGATCTGCCCGACGCGAAGAACACGCGCTCGTACATCATGGCCAGCACGCAGCACGGTTCCGCTGCCTTCAATCCAGTCAGCGGACCCGCGTTCGGCGACTGCGAGCAGCAGACGAACCCGAATCCGCAGGCGGAGACCATGCGTGCCCTGTGGGTCGCGTTCACCGACTGGGTGAAGGACGGCAAGGAGCCGCCGCCCAGCACCAAGCCGCGCATCGACGACGGCACCTTCGTGCCGCCCGAGAAGGTGAGCTTCCCCGCCATGCCGGCGAACAGCTACGCGAACCTCTCGCCCGACGGTCCCGCCGCGCCAACGAAGCGGCCGGCGGTCCGGTGGCAGAAGGTCGCGACGCCGCTCCATGTCCTCGACTACGGCCCGCTGTTCAACGGGCTGGACGAGACGGGTGTCATCACCACCGAGCCTCCCAAGGTCGGCAAGGACACGTATGGCGTGCGCGTGCCCCAGGTCGACGCCGACGGCAACGACCTGGGCGGGATCCGCGACGTGACCGTCCAGGCGCCGCTCGGGACGTACACCGGCTGGAACATGGGAGCGCCGCCGGCCAGCCCCGGCGCGCCGGGCCGCTTCGAGGATGGCCTCTGCAGCCTCTCGGGGAGCTACATCCCGTTCGCGCAGACCAGGGCCGAGCGGGTGCCTGGCGATTCGCGGCGGTCGCTGGAGGAACGGTACCCGACCCATCAAGACTACGTGAACGCGGTCACCGCCGCGGCGAACCGGCTCGTGCAGCAGCGGTTCCTGCTGCAGGCCGACGCCGACCGGCTGTTCCAGCAGGCGGCGAACGGAATCATCCGGAAGTAGTGCATGGCGTGGCGCCGCGGCGGACTGAACGCCGCGGCGCCCGCCCTCAGTGCGGCAACCGCCACACGGCGCAGCCGGCGGGGCCGTCGGGGTCCAGCTCCCAGCCGGCGAGCCGCTGCTGCAGGCGCTCGAGCAGGAGCCCCTTCCCACCGTCCACAGCGATGGTGGGCACCGCCGGCCCTTGGCGGATGGTCGCGAGCAGCTCGGCGGCGCGCACGTTCGCCGCCGAAGCGAGCCCGGGCCTGCCCGACGCGTCGTCGTACACCGCGCCGTCGCCGGCGCAGACGACCGCGCGCACCACCACGCCGTGCTCGAGCGAGGCGCGCGCCACCTCGCGCGCGAAGCGCGCCGCGCCGACCAGGCCTTCGTCCGGCCGGGTGCGGAACGGCGGCCGCTCGAAGGCGCCGAACGCCACGCGGTCGCCGAACTGCGCCACGCTGGTCTCGTACGCCTCGAGGAAGGCGCGCGCGTCGCGTGCCGCGCGGCCGACCAGCTCGTGCGCCGCGCCGGGGTCTTCCAGCTCGCCGCGGTCGGCGATCTCGCCCAGGTACACCACCGCGCGCACCGGCGGCGGCGGGGCCGCCATCGCGGAGCCCGCGCGCCGCAGAGCCTGCTCGAGCGCGGGCCGCGGCGGGTCGGCGGCGAACCACACGCGCAACAGCTGCAGCTGCGCCGCGCTCTCCGGCTCCTTCTGCTGCAGGATGCGGTCGACCATCTCGCTGGGGAAGCCGGGCCGCTGCGGCGGGGTCTCCCGCTCCGGGCGGGCGGCGCGAGCGTTCCAGAAGGGCAGGAGCATCGGGTCGGGAGGCGCTGCCTGGAAGGTCCCGTCCGGCAGGCGCCAGACGAGGTCGATGCCGTCGAAGGTCCGGTAGTCGATGCCGGAGGCCGGCAGGAAGAGCACTTGCCTCCGCGTCGCCGGATCGTCGGAGGTCCCACCCAGCACTGCGAAGGGAACGCGGAGCGTGTCTTTCACGCGCTCGGCCAGCTTGTCGTCGGGCAGCGCGGCGGCCTTCTTCGCTACCCATCCCATCTCGCGCCAGCCGGCCGCCAGCTCGCGCACCTCGTCGGTGAGCAGGCGGAACACGTCGAACATCGAAGCCACCCGCTCTGCCTCGCCCAGCACCACCAGCACCACGTGGCGCAGCTGACCGCGCACCTCCTCCAGCCGCTCGGGCAGGACCAGCTCCTCCAGGCCGTCGAAAGTGAGCCGCGACACCTCGTCCGGTCTGAGGGCGCGCAGCGCGCTGCGGATGCTCACGTAGGTGGTGCCCTCGACCAGCCACGGCTCGCCCGGGCCCCGCAGCCGGGAGAGGTGCGCGCGCGCCACCAGGCCCAGCTGGTGCCTCCGCGCGCGCCACTCGTCGACCGCCGAGGTGCGCTCCGGTTGCCCGACCCGCAGCAGGGCGCGCTCCGCGAGCGGGCGGAGGCGCTCGAACCCGCCGCGCAAGAGGCTCCCGACGATGTGCGAGAGCGGCCCGCCGACCGAGGTGGTGTAGGCGATCGCGCCGCTCTCCCGGAAGCCCTGCCGCTTGGGTCCCGGGCCGTCCTGCAGGTACCGCTCGTCGCCGCTGAACAGGTGGTGCGCCTTGTTCACCTGCACCAGCCCGGAGGCGCCCAGCGCGTGGCCGAAGCTGAGCAGCCCGCCGAAGGGATTCGACCAGCCCTCCTTCATGCGCTCCGCGCTGCGCTCCCAAGAGAGTCCCATCGCGAGGAGGAACGACAGCTCGATGCTGGGGAAGGCGTCGTGCGCCACGCCGAACCCGCAGGAGGCGAACGCCGACAGCGGCACCCGGGCGTCGTCGGCCGTGGCGGCGAGCGCTTCCCGGATCGCGGTGCCGAAGACGATCGGCGACTGGCGGTGGAGGAAGTTCTCGTTGCTCGACCCTTCGCCGACGCCGAGCACCTCGGTCACCGGCGCGACGCGGTACCGCTTGGGCCGCGCGTTGGCGACGGCCTGCGCCAGCTCCTCGTCGGAGGTGATGATGGTCGCCGCGGCGCCGCAGCACGGCGCCGCGATGTCGGAGGCGTGGAAGTACGGCGTCCGCGGCAACTCGCGGCGGAACGGCTTCCCCGCCTGGATGCCCGCCGGGTACTGCGCGCCCGCCTGGAACTTCCGTGCCGCCACCCGCGTGAGGAAGTCGGACACGTCCTCCTTCGAGAGGCCGAGGTTGCGCTTGAAGGCGTCCATCAGGAGGTCGCCCACGGCGAGCATGTCGAGCCCGCGCCGCTGGTCGTCCTCTCCGAGCACGGTGCGGATCTGGTACTGGGACGCGTAACCCGAGGGGATGATCTGGCCGGCGACCACCACGATCGTGGCGGGCTGCTCGGCCGTGCGCGCGGCGCGCACCGCCTGGGCGAATGCCCACGCGCCGCTGTCGGAGGTCCCGACCACGTACTGCGCCACCACCCGCGGTGAGAGCGCCAGCGAGGCGCGCAAGGCCTGCGGCACCAGGCCGATGTTCATCCGCTCGTTCGGGTCGAGCCCCGGCATCGAGGTGACGTACAGGTCCGTGATCAAGTCGCGCGCCCGGACGTAGTCGCCCCCGGTGAGCTGCCAGAGCGAGGTGAGCGCCCGGTGTGCCGCGGAGGCGAACAGGTCCGTCAGGCCGACGGGCGAATCGAGGCCGAACTCGCGCTTCCAGTCCTCCGGCTTGGTGCGGCCGTCCTCGCTGCGGTTCGGGTAGCGGAAGAAGAGCCGCGTGACCTCCTCCCGGGTCAGCTCCGGGTGCGGCTCGGCCAGGAAGGCACGCCCCCGCCGGGACGGCGGCAGGAAGCGTGGATTGGCGCTGTACTCCCCGGCGATGACGAAGACCCGACGGCGCATGGCGCCCCCGTAAACCACGCGGCGGGCGCGGAGGGAAGCGGCTGGCCGGTGTTTCTTCTTGCATCCGTCGCCGCCGAGGGGCATCGAACACCGGCTGTAGTCCTCCTGGGAGCCGACGCTGCATGTGGATCGTCCGCCTCGCCCTCCGACGTCCGTACACCATCGCGGTCCTCTGCTCGCTGATCGCCATCTTCGGGCTGCTCTCCACCAGCCGGATGAAGACGGACATCCTGCCCGCCATCGACATCCCGGTGGTCATCGTCGTCTGGAACTACCCGGGCCTGTCCGCCGAGGACATGGAGCGGCGCGTCGTGTTCATCAGCGAGCGCGCCATGTCGACGACGGTGAGCGGCATCCAGCGCATCGACTCGCAGTCGATGAGCAGCATCGGCATCCTGAAGGTCTACTTCGAGCCGGGCAGCGACATCGGCGGGGCGATCGCGCAGATCGTCTCGGTCTCGCTGACAGCCAGCCGGATCATGCCGCCGGGCATCACGCCGCCCGCCATCATCCGTTACAACGCCAGCAACGTTCCGGTCGCGCAGCTGACGATCTCCAGCAAGACGCTGAGCGAGCAGGAGCTGTACGACTACTCGCTGAACTTCGTCCGGCTGCGCCTGTTCACCATTCCGGGCCTGGCCACCCCGGCCCCGTTCGGGGGCAAGTCGCGCCAAATCATGGTGGACATCGATCCGGCGCGCGTGACCTCCAAGGGCCTCTCGCCCAACGACGTGGTCCAGGCGGTGCTCGCCAGCAACGTGCTGGTGCCCGCGGGCTCCGCGCAGATCGGCGGGACCGAATACGACGTGAAGCTCAACGCCAGCCCCGACTCGGTGGAGGCGTTCAACGACCTGCCGGTGAAGGCGATGGACGGCGCGACCATCACGCTCGGCGACGTCGCCCGCGTGCGCGACGGCTACGCCGTGCAGAACAACATGGTGCGCATCGACGGGCGCCGCGCCACCTACCTGGCGATCTTGAAGAAGGCCGACGCCAGCACGCTCGCGGTGGTGGAGGGCGCCCGCGAGCAGCTGCCCATCATCAAGGCCGCCGCGCCCGAGGGCATGGAGCTGAAGATCGACTTCGACCAGTCGGTCTTCGTGCGCGCCGCCGTCACGAACGTGCTGCACGAGGCGGTGATCGCATCGATCCTGGTCTCGCTGATGATCCTGTTCTTCCTGGGCAGCTGGCGAGGCGCCGTGCTGGTAGGCACCAGCATCCCGCTCGCCATCCTGGTCGGCCTGGTGGGCCTCTTCCTGGGCGGGCAGACCCTGAATCTGATGACGCTGGGCGGCCTGGCGCTCGCGATCGGCATGCTGGTCGACGACGCCACCGTGGAGGTGGAGAACATCCACAGGAACCGCCACCTGGGCAAGCCCCTGACCGTGGCCATCCTCGACGGCGCCCGGCAGATCGCGGTGCCGGCGCTGGCCGCCACGCTGACCATCTGCGTGGTGTTTTTCCCGGTGGTGCTGCTGGAGGGGCCGGCGCGGTTCCTCTTCACGCCCTTGGCGCTGGGCGTCGTGATCTCGATGCTCGCCTCGTACCTGCTGTCCCGCACGCTGGTGCCCACGCTGGCGCGCATCCTGCTCGAGAAGGAGGATCTCGAGCAGAAGGGACCCGGGTTCGCCGCCCGCTTCAACCGCTGGCGCGACGCGGGCTTCGCGCGGTTCCGCGAGGCGTACGGGCGCGCGCTGTCGATGGTGCTCGCGCACCGGGGGATGGTGATCGGCGCGGCGGGCTTGGTGCTGCTGTGCACCGCGGCGTTGCCGTTCGTTGTGGGTCTCGATTTCTTCCCCTCCGTCGACGCCGGGCAGATGCGCTTGCACTACCGCGCGCCGATCGGGACGCGGATCGAGGAGACGGAGCGGAACGTGGCGCGCCTCGAGCAACGCATCCGCGAGATCGTCCCGGCGGACGAGCTGCAGACGATCAATTCGATGATCGGCGTGCCCATCTCGTACAACCTGGCTTTCGTCCAGACGGACAACACCGGCAGCCAGGACGCGGACGTGCTCGTCGCGTTGAAGCCGCGCCACCGGCCGACGGAGCTGTATATGGATCGCATCCGGCGCGAGCTGCCCGACGAGTTCCCCGGCTCGAACCTCTACTTCCAGCCCGCCGACATCGTCAGCCAGGTCTTGAACTTCGGCCTCTCGGCACCCATCGACGTCCAGATCGAAGGTCCCGACGTCGAGCAGAGCTTCGGGGTCGCGCGCGAGCTGTCGAAGCGGATCCGCCGCATCCCCGGTGCGACCGACGTCCGCATCCCGCAGGTGCTCGCGCACCCCGCGCTCGCGCTCGACGTGGACCGCGCCCGCGCCGCGCAGATCGGCGTCACCCAGCGGGACGTGGCGAACAACCTGCTGGTCTCGCTCAGCTCCAGCACGCTGGTGGCGCCGTCGTTCTGGATCAATCCGAAGAACAACGTGAACTATTTCGTGGTCGTGCAGACGCCGCTCCGCCAGATCGACTCGGTGCCATCGCTCCTGGGGATGCCGTTGGGGCGCAACGTCCAGCTGATCAATTCCTCCGTGCCCGCCACGCCCGGAGAGCAGCCGTCGGGCGGGGCCTCGTACCTGGGCGCGGTGGCCAGGCTGCGGCCCGACAGCACTCTCTCGATGATCAACCACGTGTCCGTGCAGCGGGTGGTGGACGTGCAGGCCTCCGCCAGCGGGCGCGATCTGGGCGCGGTGACCATGGACATCGAGAAGGCGATCGAGTCGCTGCCGCCGCTCCCCAAGGCGACGCGCATCCACATCCGCGGGCAGAGCGAGAGCATGTTCGCGGCGTTCGGCCGCATGGGCGTGGGAATGGTGCTCGCGATCGCGCTCGTCTACCTGCTGCTCGTCGTCCTCTTCCAGTCGTTCCTCGACCCGTTCATCATCCTGGTGGCGGTGCCCGGCGCGCTCATCGGGGTGCTCTGGATGCTGGCGGCGACCGGCACCACGCTGAACGTCGAGTCGTTCATGGGCGCCATCATGGCGGTGGGCATCGCCACCTCGAACAGCATCCTGCTGGTGAACTCCGCCAACGACGCGCGCGTGACGCAGGGCATGGGCGTCCTGGAGGCGGCGGTCGAGTCGGGCAAGACGCGGCTGCGGCCCGTGCTGATGACCGCGCTGGCGATGATCCTGGGCATGGTGCCCATGGCGGTCGCGCTCGGGGAGGGCGGCGAGCAGAATGCGCCGCTCGGCCGGGCGGTGATCGGCGGGCTGATCGTCGCCACTTTCATCACGCTCTTCGTGGTGCCGGCGGTCTACACCCTCTTGCGCCGCGCCCCGCCCAGCGCGCATCAACTGGATGAGCAATTCGCCGCGGAAAGCCGCGGCGCGTCCGCGGAGTCGCTGCATGGCTGAACAGAATCCCGAAGCGCCGCCGCCGCGCGGCTCGGTGGTCCGCACCACCAGCGTGGTGCTGGTCCTTGCCGCCGTGGCCGGCATCACGGTGCTTTTCGTGCGCGAGCACCGGGCCAACGCGCGGCAGGTCGAGCAGCTCCAGCGCGACCTGGATCGCGGTCCAGTGGTGCGCGTCGCCCGCGTCAAGCTGGCCCCCGCCGAGCACGTCGTGTCGCTGCCCGCCGAGGTGCGGGCGGACCGGCGCGCCGTGCTCTACGCCAAGGTGAGCGGGTACGTGAAGCGCGTGCTGGTCGATCGCGGTGATCGCGTGAAGGAAGGCCAGCAGCTCGCCGTCCTCGAGTCGCCCGACCTCGAGGCGCAGGTCGCGGCCGCGCACGCCGAAGTCATCCTGCGCCAGCAGCAGCTGCAGCGCGCGCTGCGCCTGGCGGGCAAGTCGATCTCCGAGAACGAGCGCGAGCAGGCCGAGGAAGCCGTGAAGGTGGCTCAGTCGGCGCTGGACCGCGCCCGCGCGCAGAAGGGGTACGACACCCTCCGCGCTCCGTTCGACGGCACGGTGGTCGCGCGCTACGCCGACCCGGGTGCGCTGCTCCCGGCCGCCACCGGCTCGACCAGCAGCGCGCAGCCGCTCCTCGAGGTGGCGCAGCTCGACCGCCTCCGGGTAGCGCTCCAGCTCGGCCAGGACGACGCCGCCCGCGTCCGCGCCGGCGACGCCGTCTCGCTGCAGATCGACCCGGGGAAGCCTGCTCTCGTCGCGCGCATTTCGCGACTCGCGCAGAGCCTCGACCCGCGCACGCGCACCATGCTCTGCGAGATCGACCTCCCGTCGCCGCCCGCCGGCCTGTACCCGGGCGCGTTCGTGCAGGCGACGATCACGTTGCACGGCGATCCGCGCCCGCTCGTCCCGGCCGAGGCGCTGGTCGCGCAGGGCGGGCAGATCTACGTGGCAATGGTCCAGGACGGCCACGTGAAGCTCCAGCGGGTGCGGGTGGGGAACGACGACGGGGCCACCGTGGAAGTCCTGGAGGGGCTGCACGGCGGGGAGTACGTCGCGCTCAACCTGGGCACGGACGTGGCGGACGGGTCGCCGGTACGGGCGCAGGAGACGGGGAATTGAGGCGGCATGCGCAGGGGTCGACCGCGTCACCGTGACTGCTTCGAC
>DASWGI010000278.1:0-20812 GCA_036393835.1 Myxococcales bacterium
GCGCAGGAAGCTTGAGAGGATCTGACCTTAGTACGAGAGGACCGGGTTGGACGCACCGCCTGTGTACCAGTTGTCACGCCAGTGGCATCGCTGGGTAGCAGTGTGCGGATTCGATAACCGCTGAAAGCATCTAAGCGGGAAGCGAACCTCGAGACTAGGCTTCCCGGGGAGCAATCCCCCTGAAGGGCCGTCGAAGACGACGACGTCGATAGGTCGGAGGTGTAAGCGCCGCAAGGCGTTGAGCTGACCGATACTAATCGCCCGTGAGGCTTGGTCATTCTTCTCTTCTTGATCCCGACCGATGGGAGCATCCTTCCCGGAGGCCAAGGTCGAGCTCGGTCGCCACGCGACCGTCACACTCACTCCTCTTTGCGCGTATGCAAGGCTCCGCTGCCGCCGGCACCAGGCGCGCGGAGCCCAAGGTTTTCCGGTGGCTATATCGGAGGGGCCCTACCCGTTCCCATCCCGAACACGGAAGTCAAGCCCTCCAGAGCCGATGGTACTGCACGCTTTGCGTGTGGGAGAGTAGGTCGCTGCCGGAATTCTTCCCAAGACGCCCCGCCGCCCGAAAGAGCCGCGGGGCGTCGCCTTTTCAGCTTACAAACGTTTCAGGGGAGCGCGGGAGGGGAAAAGCAGCGCGGGAGAATTTTTGGTTTTTGAAAAAACCAAACTCCCGCGCTCCCGTTCCTCCCGCCCTCCCCTGAAACGCTCTTGGTCCTGATCGGCGGGTCAGTGGGGGGCGTGTTCGGTGAAGGGGCGGGCGGCGCGGAGGTCGACCAGGACGGGCTCGCCCGCGACCACGCCGAGCTCGTCGATCTCGGCGCGGGGGGACTCGACCGTGAGCGCCTCGCCGCCCGGGAGGGCGAGGGAGATCCGGACGTAGCCGCCGATCCGCTTCACCCTCTCGACCCGCGCCACGGCGAGCCCGGGGTGCTTGCCGCGGACCCTGCGGAGCTTCAGGTCGTGCGGCCGGACGAACACCTGGAGCAGCTCCCCGTCGCGCGCGGAGTCGGGGGCCGACACCGCCAGCGGGCCGAAATCGGCCCGGCCCGAGAAGACGGGCGCCGTCAAGAGGTTTGCTCCTCCCAGGAACGAGGCGACCACCGGAGAGGCGGGATGGTCGTAGACCTCGCCCGGCGGGCCCGACTGGGCGATGCGGCCGTCGAACATGATCACCACGTGCTCGGCCAGCTCGAGCGCCTCCTCCTGGTCGTGGGTGACGAGCAGCGTGGTCACGCCCATGCCGGCGTGGAGCTGCTCGAGCCACTCCCGCAGCTCGCGGCGGACGGCCGCGTCCAGCGCCCCGAACGGCTCGTCAAGGAGCAGCACCCGCGGACGCACCGCCAGGGCACGGGCGAACGCGATCCGCTGCCGCTGTCCGCCGGAGAGCTGGGCGGGATAGCGGTCGGCGAGGTGCTCCAGCTGCACCAGCTGCAGCAGCTCGGCGACGCGCGCGGCGATCTCCTTGCGAGGGACGCGCCGCACCGAGAGCCCGAAGGCGACGTTCTCGCGGACGGTCATCTGGCGGAAGAGGGCGTAGTGCTGGAACACCAACCCGACGCCGCGCTTCTGCACCGGCACCCGCGCGCAGTCCTCGCCGTCGATGAGCACCTGGCCCGAGTCGGGCGCCTCCAGGCCCGCGACGATGCGCAGCACCGTCGACTTCCCGGCGCCCGAAGGCCCGAGCAGCGCGGTGATCGCGCCGCGCGGCGCGTCGAACGACACGTCGGAGACCGCCGGCGTGCCGGCCGCGGTGAAGCGCTTCGTGACCGCCTGCAGGACGATGCTCATGCGGGGCGCGACCTCCACTCAACGTACTTCTTGGTGACCAGGGTGAACAGCGCCAGCACGGCGAGCAGCGAGGCGACGGCGAATGCGCCCACCGCATCGTACTGGTCGTAGAGGATCTGGGCGTGCAGCGGCAGCGTGATGGTCTCGCCGCGAACGTGTCCGGAGACGACCGACACCGCCCCGAACTCGCCCATCGCCCGGGCGTTGCACAGCGCGATCCCGTAGAGCAGCCCCCAGCGGATCTTGGGCAGCGTGACGCGCGCGAGGATCTGCCAGCCGCTCGCTCCCAGCGTCAGCGCGGCCGCCTCCTCGTCGCTGCCCTGCGCCTCGAGCACCGCCAGGACCTCGCGGGCGACGTACGGCACGGTGACGAAAGCGGTCGCCAGCACCACCCCCGGCACCGCGAAGACGATCCGGACCTGCCGCGCGTCGAGCCAGCTCCCCAGCCAGCCCTGCCGGCCGAAGACCAGCACCAGGGCGAGGCCGGCGATCACGGGCGACACGCTGAAGGGAAGGTCGATGAGCGTGATCAGCAGCCGCTTGCCGCGGAAGCGGAAGTTCGCGATCGCCCAGGCCGCCGCGATGCCGAAGAGCGCGTTGAGAGGCACCACGATGGCGGCCGTGAGCAGGGTCAACCCGATGGCCGACCGCGTATCCGGGTGCAGGATTGCCTCCACGTACCTGCCCAGGCCGGCGCGCAGCGCGGTGGCGAACACGGCCGCGAGCGGCACCAGGACGAAAAGCCCGAGGAGCACCGCCGCGGCCGAGACGAGCAGCCAGCGCACCGGGGCAGGCTCGGTCACGCTCGGATGCCTTCGCTCCGGAGCGATCAGGATCGACTCGCCAAACGGCATCCGCTACCCCGGAGAAGGCCCCAGGCGCCGGACGCTCCAGCGCTGGAAGACGTTGATGGCGAAGAGCAGCGCGAACGAGGTGAGGAGCAGGACCAGCGCCAGGGCGGTGGCGCCCGCGTAGTCGTACTGCTCGAGCCTGGCGACGATGAGCAGCGGGGCGATCTCGGTGCGCAGCGGCAGGTTGCCGGAGATGAAGACGATGGATCCGTACTCGCCGAGCGCCCGCGCCACCGCCAGCGTGAAGCCCGTCAGCACCGCGGGAAGGAGGGTGGGGAAGATGACCCGCGAGAAGGACTGCAGCCGGCCGGCCCCCAGCACGGCCGCCGCCTCCTCGAGGTGCGCGTCGAGCTCGGCGAGCACGGGCTGCACGGTGCGGACGACGAATGGCAGGCCGACGAAGGTCATCGCCAGCCAGACGCCGACTGGCGTGTAGGCCACCTTGATGCCGAGCGGCGCGAGCCAGCGTCCCAGCCACCCGTCGGCGGAGTAGACCGCGGTCAGCGCCAGCCCGGCGACGGCCGTGGGCAGCGCGAAGGGCACGTCGACGAGCGCGTCCAGCGCGGACCGGCCGGCGAAGCGGTAGCGGACCAGCACCCAGGCGATGAGCAGCCCCGCGGCCGCGTTCGCCGCGCCGGCGGCGAGCGAGGCCGTGAAGCTGAGACGGAACGAGGCCAGCGCTCGTGCCGAGGTGGACGCGTGCCAGATGTCGTCCCAGCTCGAGGTCGCCCCGCGCAGCGCCACACCCGCGAGCGGCAGCAGGACCAGAAGGGTCAGGTAGAGCAGGGTCGTGCCGAGCGACAGCCCGAAGCCCGGCAGGATTCCGGGCGCGCGCCGCATCGTCATCGGCGCGCCTGCGGGACCGAGATCTGGTCGAAGATGGCGCCTTCGGCGAAGTGGGTCTTCTGGGCGTTCGCCCATCCACCGAACACCTCGTCGACGGTGAACAGCTCGAGGCGGGGGAACTCGCTGGCGTGCCGCGCGGCAGCCTGGGCCGACCGCGGGCGGTAGTGGTGGCGCGCGGCGATCTCCTGGCCCTCCTCGGAATAGAGGTATTCGAGGTACTCCCGCGCCACGGCGCGCGTCCCGTGCTTGTCGGCGTACCTGTCCACCACCGCGACCGGCGGCTCGGCCAGGATGCTGACCTTGGGGACCACGATGTCGAAGCGGTCCTTGCCGATCTCGTCCGCGAGGAGGAGCGCCTCGTTCTCCCAGGAGAGGAGGACGTCGCCGACGCCGCGCTCCGCGAAGGTGGTGCTGGCTCCGCGGGCGCCGGTGTCGAGGACGGGCACGTTGGCGTAGAGCGCCGCGACGTACTCGCGCGCTTTCCGCTCGTCGCCTCCGCCTCGCCGCAGCGCCGCGCCCCAGGCGGCCAGGTAACCCCACCGCGCGCCGCCCGAGGTCTTGGGATTCGGCGCGATCACCGCGACGCCCTTGCGCGCGAGGTCATCCCAGCCACGGATCCGCTTCGGGTTGCCCTTGCGCACCACGAACACGATCGTCGAGGTGTACGGAGCGCTGCGGTGGGGCAGGGCGTCCTGCCAGCCCGCCTGGAGCAGCCCGGCGCGCGCGAGCACGTCGACGTCGTGCGCGAGCGCGAGCGTGACCACGTCCGCCTCGAGCCCGTCGAGCACCGCGCGCGACTGCTTGCCGGACCCGCCGTGGGACTGGCGCACCTCCACCTTCGGCGCGCCGGCCGCCTCGCGGTGACGCGCGAACGCGGCGTTGAAGTCGGCGTACAGCTCGCGCGTCGGGTCGTAGGACACGTTGAGCAGCTGGAGCCGACCGCCCGGGTCGGCGCCGCGCCGGCACCCCGCCGCCGCGCACAGCGCCGCCGCCAGCGCCACCCACCGATGTCCGCCGTGCCACCGCACTCCGCGCTCCTCGCGTTCGAAGCCACCACCCGCGAGATCGGAGGCGATCCGCTTCGGACGTCCGAAGCACGAAGGCCCACGCACCGCGCCGGGTGGTGGGCCTTGAAGAACGGTCCGGCCCGCTCAGGCGGCCGGCAGCTCCTCGCCCACCGAGCGGCACCGACAGCGACAGGCGCGGTGGGAGGGGCGCATGGGCGGCATTCTTCGCGGCGCGGGCTCCGCTGTCAAGGGGGAGTGGCCGCGTTCGCCTTCAGCCGTTCCAGGGTCGCAGCCGCGGGAGCCACCGCGGGACGGCCGCGCAGTAGCGCTCGTGAGAGGCGCCGAACCTCCTTCGCAGGGTCGGCTCCTCGTAGGTCACCACGAACCAGTGGAAGGCGAGAAAGAGCGCTCCGGCGTAGCCCAGCAACACGCCCGCGCGGTACAGCGCGGCCTCTCCGACCAGCATGGAAAGCACACCGATGTACATGGGATTGCGCACGTACCGGTACGCGCCCGCGACGATCAGCTCGCGAGGTGGATCCACGGGGGCCGGGGTGCCGCGGCCGCGCACCGCGAATTCCCAGGCGCAGCGCAGGTACAGCGCCGCCCCGCCGACGAGCAGCAGAGCGCCGGCCGCCCCCAGCCATCCGCCGTGCAGGGTTCCCCCGCCGCCCATCAGCCACCGCGGCACCAGCACCACCACGGTGCCCGGCACGACGACGGTGAACAGCAGCGTCTTCAGCAGCGGCATGCGGCCGAGCATCCCGCCTGCCCCACCGACGCGCAATCCCGTGCGAAAGGCTCAAGGGGCTTCGGCGGTCCCAGCAAACCTTGCGATCGCCTCCGTGAGCTCTCGAGCGTGCTCGATCCAGAGGTCGTTGTGGTGCGCTCCGACGATCCGTACCAGCCGCGCCTTCGGGAAGGTGTGCGCCAGATCCTCGCCCATCGAGAACGGCACGATCTCGTCGCGATCGCCGTGGACGATCAGCACTGGGATGGAGACCGCGTGGGCCGTCCCGCGGGTGTCGAATCGGTCGCGCACCAGCCGCGCCGGAAAGAGCGGAAACATCCGGCTCGCGAGCTCGGTCACCGAGGTGAACGGGGAGATGAGCACGAGCTTCGCCGCGTACCCTCGTGCGGCGAGCTGCGACGCGACTCCCGAGCCGAGCGACTGACCCTGCAGGACCAACCGCTCAGGCGCGACATGGAGGGTCTCGCGCGAGTAGACGAGCGCCTCCCGTCCAGCCGCGACCAGCGCGAGTTCGGAGGGAGATCCTCTTGCGAGACCGTAACCGGGGTATTCGACGGCAAGGACGCCGAAGCCCCGCGCGCGCATCGCCGCAACCACCGGTCGCAGATCCGCCAGCTGCTCGCCATTGCCGTGGAAATGCACCACGACCGGCGCATCCCCGGCTGGAGGAGACCAGAGCGCCACCGTCGAAGGGAGCCTCACCAGCTGGCCCAGCTCGGGCGCGGGGGTGCGCGGAGGTCGGGGCGCGGGAAAGAGCAGCGCGCGCTGGCCGGCGAAGGTGGCGACGATGGCCAGGACGATCAGGCCGGCGGCGATCGCCAGTCCCAACTTCATCGCACGTGGAGCCGCACGAACTTGCGCTTGCCCACCTTGATCAGGTGCCAGCCCGGCGGGAGCGCGGCATTGGGATCGCTGACCCGCTCGCCCTCGACTGTCACGCCGCCCTGGGCGATCAGCCGCCGCGCCTCGGAGCCGGAGGACGCCAGGCCCAGCTTGGAGAGCGCCTTGATCAGCGGAAGGCGCTCGGCCCCCCCGTCGCGCGGAAGCTCGCGCTCCTCGATCTCGTCCGGCAGCTCGCGGCGCGCATGCACCTGCTCGAAGGATTCCTCGGCTGCGCGCGCCGCCCCGGCGCCGTGGTAGCGCTCGACGATCTCCCGCGCCAGCGCCATCTTCGCCGCCTTCGGATGCCCCCGGCGCAGCTCGGCGATCTCCGCGACGGTGCGCCGGCTGAGCAGCTCGTAGTAGCGCCACATCAGCGCGTCGGAGACGCTCATCAGCTTGCCGTACTGGTCCCCCGCGGGCTCGTCGATGCCGACATAGTTGCCGAGCGACTTGGACATCTTGTCGCCGACGATCTTGCCGTTCTCCTCGCGCGCGTCGGTGCCCTCGAGCAAGGGCCCGGTCAGGCAAACCTGGGGCTCCTGGCCGTACTCCTTCTGCAGCGTGCGCCCCACCAGGAGGTTGAAGAGCTGGTCGGAGGAGCCCAGCTCCACGTCCGCCTTCAGCGCCACCGAGTCGTAGCCCTGCGCGAGCGGGTAGAGCAGCTCGTGGAGCGCGATCGGCCGCTCCTCGGCGAAGCGCTTCTTGAAGTCGTCGCGCTCCAGCATGCGCGCCAGCGTGTACTTCGCCGCCAGCTTGATCATGCCCGGCGCGCCGAGCGGGAGCAGCCACTCGCTGTTGAACCGCACCTCGGTGCGGTCCTTGTCGAGCACCTTGAAGACCTGGCGCTTGTAGGTGTCGGCATTGGCGGCGATCTGCTCGTCGCTCAGGGGAGGGCGGGTGGTGTTGCGCCCGGTCGGGTCGCCGATCATCGCGGTGAAGTCGCCGATGAGGAAGATGACCGTGTGCCCGAAGTCCTGGAACCTGCGCATGCGCTCGAGCGGCACGGCGTGCCCCAGGTGCAGGTCGGGCGCGGTGGGGTCGAAGCCCATCTTCACGCGAAGGGGGACGCCTCGTTCGACCGAGGCGGTCAGCTTGCGCAGCAGGTCCTCGCGGGTGTGCACGTCGACCGCGCCGCGGGTGACCTCGGCGAGCTGCTCGGAAGGCGTCGCGCGCCGCAGGAGGTCCTCGCTCATTCCGGCAGCGTCTCCCGGATGCGCAGGATGCTCCGCGCCCGCCCGGTCTGGTCGTCGATGTCCACGATCGCGCCCTGCAGCACCGTCTCTCCTTGCGCGGTCTCGAACGGGGTGTGGCGCGCGGTGAGGAAGCGCTCGATGGCGGATTCCTTGCGCAGCCCGATGACGCTGTCCCACGGCCCGCACATGCCCACGTCGGTCTGGTACGCCGTCCCTCCCCGCAGCACGCGCTCGTCCGCTGTCTGCACGTGCGTGTGCGTCCCCAGCACCGCCGAGACGCGGCCGTCGAGGAAGTGCCCCATCGCGTTCTTCTCGCTGGTCGCCTCGCAATGCATGTCGACCAGGATGCACGGCGTCTGTTCGCGCAGCTCCTCGACCAGCCGCTCCGCCGCGCGGAAAGGGCAGTCGAGCGGCTTCATGAACACGCGCCCTTCGAGGTTGACGACTCCCAGCTTGCGCCCGTCCCGGGACGTGACCACCCCGTGGCCGCGCCCCGGCGCTCCGTCCGGGTAGTTCGCGGGCCGCAGCTGGCGCGAGCCGCTCCGAGCCAGGTAGGGCAGGATCTCGCGCCTGCTCCAGGTGTGGTTCCCGCCGGTGAGCAGGTCGAGGCCCGCCTCGAGCAGGTCCTCGGCGCTCTCCGGCGTGATCCCGGCGCCGCCGGCCGAGTTCTCCGAGTTGCCCACGCACAGGTCGAGCCCATGCCGCTCGCGCAGGATCGGCACGAAGTGGCGCACCGCCGTCCGGCCCGGCTTGCCCACGATGTCCCCCACGAACAGGACCTTCAACGCGCGCTCCTCGCCAGCACCAGGCGCGCCTCGGTGCAGACGGCGCCGACCGGGCGGTCATGCTCGCCCACCGGGACCTCGGGCACAAGTTGAGACTCGAAGACCAGCGCCGCGCTGCGCCCGGCGAACGCCGCCAGGGTGGCGTCGTAGTGGCCGCGCCCGCGACCCAGCCTGTGCCCGTGCAGATCCACCGCCAGGGCCGGGACGACCAGCACTTCGATGTCGCCCAGGGGCACCGGCTCGCCGCGGGGCTCGAGCACGCCGAGCGGGCCTCGCGCCCAGGCGCCGCCCGCGCGCCGGAACTGCAGCTCGGCCTGGCCGGACACCACGCAGGGAAAGCAGGCCCGCTCGCCCAGCGCGGACGCGAGCAGATCGGTCCCGCATTCGGAAGGGAGCGCCCGGTAGAGGCCGACGGTCCCTACGATCAGGCCGCTGGCGAGCAGCCGCTCCTGGGCGGCCCGTGAGGCCTCGGGCGTGCCGCGCGGGCGGCGCCGCATCTCGGCGCGCAGCGCGTTCTTCCGCTCTTCCAGCGTCACGCGCCACCCGGAAAAACGAAGGGAGCGACGGCGCGCGCCGCCGCTCCCGGAAAAGACCCCCGCCTCGGCCGTGTGGGCAGCATCGGTGGTGCCCTGCGCTATGGCAGGTGGGACCCCGGTTGGCCTGCTTCAGGCTTCCCCAGTCGGCTTCGCAGCCGGGGGCTTGCACACCGCAGGCGCGGACAGGACCCCGTTGGACAGCTATCGGGCACGAGGTTGGCCGCCCATCACGCAATCCAGGCAGGGGAAAATTCGCCGCCTCGAAGCGGCTCGAATCCGGCGGAGTTCCCCTCGGATTCCTCCTCTGTGGAGAAGTGTGGAGCGTGCGCCCTGTGAAGTCAACGCGAACATTTGCCGCTCGTGCACCCCTCCGGTACAGTCGCCGCCGGTGCACAGCCCGCTCGCCACCTTGCTGCTCGCGCTGGCGGCCAAATCTGGGCTCGCCGCCGCGGTGGAGCTGCCCGCGGGTGCGAAAGGCTCGCACAACCTGGGGCGAAGGGCGTGACCGTGGCCAAGGCGCCTCCGCGGTTCGGGCGGTTCGAGATCCTGCAGCTCCTCGGGCGCGGCGGGATGGCCGAGGTCTACAAGGCGCGCATCGTGGAAGGAACGCGCGCCGGCCAGGAGATCGCGCTCAAGCGACTCGCGCCCAAGCTCGCCGCCGACCCCGAGGCGGTCGATCTCTTCACCGTCGAGGCCGACGTCTCGCGCCTGCTCAAGCACCCCAACATCGTCGAGGTGCTCGAGGCGGGCGTGGTCGGCGAGATGTACTACCTGGCGATGGAGTACGTGGACGGCCGCGACCTGGGCATGGTGCTGACGCGCTGCCGCGAGCGGAAGATCTTCCTTCCGGTCCCCTTCGCGCTCTACATCGTGCGCCGGGTGCTCGACGCGCTCGCCTACGCGCACGAGGCGCGGGGCCCGACGGGCCTGCACCTCAACATCGTCCACTGCGACGTCTCGCCCTCGAACCTGTTCATCTCGCGGCTGGGGGAGATCAAGCTCGGCGACTTCGGCATCGCCAAGGTGCGCTCGATGGGCGGCGACAGCGGCGAGACGCTCTGGGGCAAGCTCGCGTACCTCGCTCCGGAGCAGCTCGACCGCGGACCCCTGACGCCGCGCGTGGACCTGTGGGGCGCCGCGCTCGTGCTCTACGAGATCATCGGCAACCGGCGCACCTTCCAGGGCAGCAACACCGAGCAGCTGCAGCAAGCCGTGCGCAACGGAGAGATCAAGCCGCTGGAGGAGCTGCGCAAGGACCTCCCCTCGGGGCTGGCGCACGTGCTGCGCCGGGCGCTGAACCGCGACCCCGACAAGCGGTACCAGACCGCCGCGGAGTTCAGCGACGCGCTGAAGCCCTTCCACGACGAGATGGTCGGCGAGGCGCTCGGCATCGCGAGCGTCGTCCGGGGCCTGTTCAAGCAATAGCTCCGCCCCACAAAGCGCAGCGCCGCCGAATACGGCGGCGACTGGGCGGTCAGCGCGTTCGCCGGTCCGGGCGCGCGCGCGTCCGCGCGACCACGTGGGGAAGCAGGCGGCAGACCTCGTCGATGTCCGCTGCCGTGGTGCCGCGCCAGAGGGAGAAGCGGATCGCGCCGCGGGCCAGCGCGGGCGGGTACCCCATGGCGAGCAGGACCGGAGAGGGTTCCAGCGATCCGGAGCTGCACGCCGAGCCGGTCGAGACCGCCACGCCGGCGAGGTCCAGCGCGACGAGCAGCGTCTCGCCGTCGCAGCCCTCGAACGCGACATTCAGCGTATTGCACACGCGCTCCGCGCCGGCGCCCGCCACCTGGCTGCCGGGGATCTCCCGCGCGGCGGCCTCCAGCCGGTCGCGCAAGGCGGCGAGGCGCGGCGCCTCGGAAGTCACCGCGGCGACGGCGCGCGACAGCGCCTCGCCCAGCCCGACGATCGCGGCCACGTTCTCCGTCCCGGCCCGCCGGCCCCGCTCCTGGTGCCCGCCGACCTGGACCGGCGCGAGCTGCAGCCCTCGCCGGACCCACAGGAGCCCGGCACCCTTGGGGCCGCCGATCTTGTGCGCCGAGCACGACAGCAGATCGATCGGCAGCTCGCGGATGCGCAGGGGCATCTTGCCCACCGCCTGCACCGCGTCGGCGTGCAACGGGACTCCATGCTTCCGGCACAGCTCGCCGATCCGCGCCAGCGGAAAGACGATCCCGGTCTCGTTGTTCGCCGCCATCGCCGAGCACAGGTCGGCCCCGGGGAGCGCCGCGTCCAGCGCATCCAGGTCGAGCTGGCCGGACCGGTCGACCGCGATGCGCACCACCTGCGCTCCCGCTCGCTCCACCTCCGCGCAAGCGCCGAGCAGCCCCGGGTGCTCGACGGCCGTGACGACCACCTTCCGGCGGCCGAGCCCGCGGACGGCCAGCGCGTCGGCTTCGGTGCCGCCCGAGGTGAAGACGATCTCGCGCGGGTCGCACTCGAGCGCGGCGCCGCACCGCTCGCGCGCCCGGTCCAGCAAGGCCCGCGCATCCTGCCCCGGCTTGTGCACGGACGACGGATTCGCGAACACCTCGCCCAGGGCCGGCATCATGGCGGCCATCACGGCGGGGTCGAGCGGGGTGGTCGCGTTGGCGTCGAGGTAGATCACGGCTGCGGGACGAGCGGCGTCCCGACACCGGCGCGCAGGTGGAACACCTTGAGGAAGGCCGCCGCCAGCTCCTGCGCCAGCTCCGCCTGGATGCGCCCGTCGAGCGGGATGCGCGCGCCCGCCATCGCGCCGTGTCCGCCGGCGCTGCCGCCGAACGCGCTGCAGACCTCGCGCACGATCTTGCCGGCGTTGACGCGCCGGTCGTTGAGCCGCAGCGAGAGGTACAGCTCGCCCTTGTAGGCGCCCGTGGCCAGCGACCAGCGCAGGCCGTCCAGGCTGACCAGCCGCTCCGCCACCTCCGGAACGATCTCGGGCACGTAGACCTCGCCCAGGTCCACCACGCAGGCCTGCCCGTTCCCGTGGAGCCGCGCCCGCTCGTACGCCGTGTGGTAGGCGGCGAAGTAGCGCGCCGGCACCTGCGGGTGCTCGATGCGCGACAGCGCCTGCTTGTCCACGTGGGGGAAGAGCCAGTTGTAGCACTCCACGTCCGCGCCCTCGACCTCGCGGCCGAGGTCCCGCGTGTCGCTCTTGATGCCGTAGAAGAGCGCGGTCGCCAGCGCGGGGCCCGGGACCAGGCGGGCTGCGCGCAGGTACTGCGTGACCAGGGTCGACGTGGCCCCCGCGGGTCCGCCCACGTCGTGGAACGCCGAGAGCAGCGAGGCGGGACGGGCCGGGTGATGGTCGATGACCAGCTCCGGCGCGGAGCGGGCGGCCAGCGAGTAGTTCCCCACCTCGGGCTGGGTGTCGACCAGGCAGACGAGGTCGAATTGCGACGCTTCCACCCGCCCGACGGGCTGGATGGGCAGGTGCAGCACCTTGAGCAGGGCCTTGTTCTCGGCGCGCCCGATGATGCCCCCGTAGGCAGCCTGGGCGTGCACGTGGGCGCCGTGCTCGAGCAGGAATGCCAGCCCGCAGGCGCTCGCCACCGCGTCCGGGTCGGGGTTGTCGTGCGTGAGCACGAGCGCCCGCTTGTGCGACCGGGCGACCGACAAGAGCTTCCGCAGCCTGAAGCGGAGCTGGTCGTCGGATGCGGCGGGCTCGAGCCGCTCGGCTGGCGGCGAGGGTGGGGACATGAAGGTGCGCACCTTACTGGGGTCGGGTGGCCCGCGCAACGCGCCCCCGGTTCCGGGCTGGCGCCGCCTTGACGCGCAGCTTCTTGAGGCGGAGGAGGCAGGCGCGATTCCCCTCCGGGGGGATCTCCAGGTACCCCGGAACGTCGCGGAATCGCTCATCGTTCACGAGCTTGCGAAAGGCTAGCGGCCCGATCTCCCCCTTGCAGACGTGCTCGTGGCGGTCCACCCGGCATCCCAGCGGCTTCACGCTGTCGTTGAGGTGGAAGGCGCGGATCCGATCGACGCCCAGGACGCGGTCGAACTGTTCGAACGTCGACTCGTAGTCGCGATCCGAGGCGATGTCGTACCCTGCCGCGAACACGTGGCAGGTGTCGAGGCAGATGGCGACGCGGTCCGGGCTCTTGCACGCGTCGCGGATCTCGCGCAGCTCCTCGAACCGGCTGCCCAGGCAGGATCCCTGGCCGGCGGCCGTCTCGAGCAGCACCTGGCAGCGGCCGCGGTGCGCCGCGAACACGCGGTCCAGCGCCTCCGCCACGTTGCCAAGACCCCGCTGCTTGTCCGCGTTCGCGCCTGGGTGGAGGACGAGGTGCGGGATTCCGAGGAGGTCGCACCGCTGCAGCTCGTCGACGAACGCGGCGATGGACTTCTCGCGCAGATCGCCGGGATCGGCGCCGAGGTTCACCAGGTAGCTCGCGTGCACCGAGACGGGCAGCGTGGCCGCGCTGTGGAACTGGGCGGCATCGGCCGGCGTGATCTCCTTCGCGCGCCACATCCGGCTGGATTTCGTGAAGATCTGCACCGCCTCGGCCCCGTCAGCCAAGGCGCGGGCGAACGCCTCGTGGAGGCCGCCGGCGGTGCTCTCGTGGGCTCCCAGCAGCATGGTCGCGCAGTGTATCGGTTCAGGGGCGAGCGCGCTGGCGGCGCCTGCCTACTCGCTGGCCGCCCGCTTGCGCGACATCTCGTTCCAGCCCGGGATGAAGTACCGGTAGGCGTTGTCCAGCGAGTTGTCCATGGCGTCCATGACGACGTGCCCGAACTGCGTCGCGGGCAGGCGGAGCCCGTCGTAGTACTTCTGGCGATCCATGCTGTGGACGATGACCGGCATGTAGCCGTGCCGGATCAGGATGAGGTTCATCATCATCCTGCCGACCTTCCCGGACAGATCGCTGAACGGGAAGATCTCCATGAAGCGGTGGTGCGAGTGGGTCGCCTGCCGGATGGGGTGCAGCTTGTCGAACTCCTCGCTGTTCATGAAGTCGAACAGTTGCTCCAGTCCCGGCTGGATCTGCACCGGCTGCACGATGTCGTGGAAGTACGTGCGGTGCAGCGGCATGTCGCGCCGCAGCGCGACGGGCATCCGGTTCGGCAGGCCCTGGTAGAGGATCTCGTAGAGCTTCTTGACGAGCGTCAGGGTGTACCGGGTCTGCTTGGACCGGGCCTCGTGTTTCACGTACTCGATGGCAGCCTTCTGGTTGCGGATCTCGGTGTAGGTGTGGACCATCGAGCTGTCCGTGATGCCGGTGGGATCGAACGCCTGCCGCAGCTCGGCATGGGTGAGGACCATCCCCTCGAGCGCGTTCTCGTGGTACACCCAGGACAGCTCGTACTTTTCCATGAAATCGCGCGCTTCGCGCGGTCGCTCGCGCATCAGCTGCCGAACGTCCTCGGTGCGATCGTCCAGGTCCATGTACCGGGTGCGGCTCACGGTGCTGCTCCTTTTGCAACCCCTTGAAACACTTGCCCGTTCAGCGGGCGGGCAGGTGACCGGCTCCTGTCAATCAACAGCATTGCTGTCCGGAAATCACGGCTCGCTGCGTCATTCCGCGGACCCCCGTGTAGGACGGGCGGCCACCTTCCCGGTCGGCCGCGCCCGGTTCCGCAACCTCCGACGGTCACGTGACATTCCGCCGCGCGCCGCGGAATTCCCATGCGGCCCCTGAGAAAAGCGCAGCGCCGCCCGATCGGCTGGCGCGGACTTGGATGGCGCGTTCTACACCGGTGTCAGCCACTCCACGTACCGAGGCTCCAGGCCGCGGACGGCGCGGAAGAAGGTGGCCTGGATCTCCTTGGTGAGCGGACCCATCTCGCCGATGCCGATCCGACGATCGTCGACCTCGCGCACCGGCGTGATCTCCGCCGCAGTGCCGCACATGAACGCCTCGTCGGCGCAGTAGAGGTAGTCGCGCGAGAAGCGACGCTCCTCGACCGGGATCCCCTTGTCCTTGGCGATGCGCAGGATGCTCTCGCGCGTGATCCCCTCGAGGATGCCGCCGGCGACCGGGGGCGTGTAGAGGATGCCGTCGCGCACCAGGAAGACGTTCTCGCCGGTCGCCTCGGCGACATAGCCCTGCTGGTCGAGCAGGACGGCCTCGTCGTAGCCGGCGACCAGCGCCTCGCGCTTGGCGAGCACGCTGTTCAGGTAGTGCCCGGTCACCTTGGCGCGGGTCGGATCGGAGTTCATGTGCATGCGCGTGTACGAGCTGATCTTCACGCGGATGCCCTTCTTGAGCCCCTCTTCGCCGAGGTACGCGCCCCAGTACCAGGCGGCCACGGTGAGCTTCACCGGGTTCACCGCGCCGACACCCATCAGCCCGTCGGAGTGGTAGGCGATCGGGCGCAGGTACGCCTCGTTCAGCTTGTTGCCGCGGAGGACCTCCTTGCAGGCCTCCGACACCTGCTCCTTGGAGTACGGCATCTCCATGAGGCAGATGTGCGCAGATTCGAAGAGCCGCCGGATGTGCTCGCGTAGCCGGAAGATCGCGCCGCGGCCGTCGGGCTGCGGGTAGCAACGGATGCCCTCGAAGACGGCCACGCCGTAGTGCAGCGAGTGCGTCAGGACGTGGACCTTGGCCTCCGCCCAGGGAACGAGATGGCCGTCCATCCAGATGAAATCGACTCCCCGGATCTTCTCGACCTTCTTCCCTGCCACGGTCTTCCTCCGCTCCGGAGGCGCGCTCTTAACACATCGCCGGGATGGGGGCGAGCAGCCGCTGGAGCACGGGCACCTCGCTGAGCAGCTCGTCCTTGGCCGTGTCCACGATCCCTTGCAGGGACCTCTGCGAGGGAAGCAGCGCGAGCGGCGACAGCGTCCGGCGGAATGCCTTGTAGACGTGCGCGTACGGCCGGTTCCGCGCCACCGCGGGCGCGGCGATGCTCTGCAGCGGGTACCACAGGGGCGTGAGCAGGCGCGGGGCGAAGCTATCCAGCGCCAGCACCACCGTGTTGCGGCTGCCGGTGCCCGGGAGGCCCGCGCGCTGGACGTGGTGCCACGCCGAGCGCACCGGCACGTTGTCGGACACGCCGCCGTCGCAGAGCCGTAAGAGGTTGTGCCGCCGCATAAGCGTATCGAGCAGCTCCTTCATGCGCGCGTCGTCCCGCAGCACGTCGTAGTGGATGACGCCGGGCACCGAGGCGGAGAACCCGGCCGCGTCGATCGCGTCCGCCTGCCGCGTCTCCTCGGAGGCGCCGAAGACGAGCTTCTGGGTCAGCCGCGGGATGCGCGCCAGCTCCTGGATGGCCTGGGTGAGCCGCTGTACGTGGCGGTGCAGGGCGCGCACTCCCCAGCCGGACGGGTCCGGCTCGGTGACGCCCAGGAGCGACTCGTACTCCTCGAGCGGGCGGGGGAGCTTGCCGCGGCGGATGCCGGTCACGGTGACGAGCAGCGGGATGGGCAGCTCGGCGATGCGCAGCATGGTGCCGTCGGGATGACGGAACCAGTGGCCGATCGCCGCGCGCAGGTGGAGGCGGAGGGGCCCCGGCAGGCCGTACACGCTCGGCTGCGGGACGATGCGGAAGATCTTCCGGTAGCTCAGGTCCGCGAGGATCTCCGGGATGCGCGCCAGATCGAATCGCTTCTCCCGGGCGCGGAACAGGCCCAGGATCGCGCCCATCGAGCTGCCCGCGATCAGGGCCGGCTGCAGGCCGGCGGCCTCGAGCAGCGCGAAGGCGGCCAGGTGGACGTAGCCGGTCCCGCCGCCGCCGCCGCAGACGAGCACCAGATGGCGCTCCCGGACCTCGCGGTCCAGCGACTCCGCAGGCAGCCGGTGCGACAGGCGCCGGGAGATCTCGTCGCGGGTTTCTTGGACGGCGCGGGCCGCCTCGCGCGCCGCGGGGAGCAGCTCGTGCGGCGCGGCGAGCTGCTCACGCTGCGGATCGAGCAAAGGCCAGAGCAGGTGGGAGAGGCGCTCGCGCAGGGGTCGCACGAAGGCGGACACCGCCACGTCCCGTCCGTCCGGAGCGCGCACGTGCCAGCAGCGCGCGAGCGAGAGCGCGTAACGCAGAGTAGCTTCGTCCTCGGGGTGGAGCCGGCCTCGCGCCTCCAGCGCGGCGCGGGCGAGCTGCACCTCCATCTCCAGCAGCGGGCGGATCTCCGCGAAGCGCTCGGTGAGCAGCGTCATGGAACCGGGGAGGGGCGCATCTACGCCGCCTCGAGCACGCGGAGGAAGGCGGCGCGCACCGACTGGGTCTCGCGCTCGTAGTCGGCGAGCAGTTCCTCGCCGGCGCGGGGCCCGCTGTAGCCGAGGCGGCGGGCGAGCAGGACCAGCTCGCGTCCGCTGGTGGGCAGGTGGCTGATGGGGCGGTCGCGCACGATGCGCAGGCGGCTCTCCACCCGCCGCAAGAACCGGTAGCCGCGCGCGAGCGGCCCCGCGGCGGCCTCGGCGAGCAGGCCGATGCGCCGCAGCTCGGCGAGCGCGGCGGTGGTCGAGGAGGTGCGGATCGACGGGTGGGAGGAGCCGTGGACCAGCTGGAGGAACTGCACCGCGAACTCCACGTCGACGAGTCCCCCGCGTCCGAGCTTCGAATTGTATCGGGCGTCGGATTCGGCGGCAATCTCGCGTTCCATGCGCTCGCGCATGGCGAGCAGCTCGCGCGAGGCCTCCTTCGGATCGAGCGTCCGGAACAGGCTGGGCACCAGCACCTCGCGCGACGCGCGCTCGAACAGGCGCGCATCCCCCGCGACGGCGCGGGCGCGCAGGAGCGCCTGCCGCTCCCAGAGCCGCGCCTCGCGCGCGTGGTACGTGGCCAGCGCGTCGAAGGAGACGACCAGCGGCCCCGCGCTCCCGCTCGGCCGGAGCCGCGTGTCGATGCGGTACAGGCTCCCCTCGCGCAAGGGGAGGGTCAGGTGGCTGATCAGCTTCTGCGCGACGCGCGCGAAGTGCTCGTGGTTGGAGGCATGGCGCGCGCCGTCGGTCTCTCCCGGGCCGCTGTAGAGGAAGAGCAGGTCGAGGTCGGAGTGGTAGCCGAGCTCGCGGCCGCCCAGCTTGCCGAGGCCGATCACCACCATGCTGGCCGGCGAGCCGTCGGCGTGGCGGGGCAGGCCGTCGCGGCGCTGCACTTCCGCGGTGGCGAGGTCGAGACACGCGGCCACGCAAGCCTCGGCGACGTCCGAGAGCTGCTGCGGCACCAGGTCGGCGTCCAGCGCGCCGGCGACGTCGTGCACGCCGATGCGCAGCAGCTCCTCCAGGCGGAAGCGCCGCAGCTCGGTCAGGTCGTGCTCGGTATCCGCGGTCAGCCGGCTGCGCAGCTCCGCGCGCAGCTCGTCCCGCGTGCGCACCAGCGGCGCGGAGCCGCGGTGGACGAGCTGGTCGATCAGCTCGGGATGGCGGAGCAAGGAGCGGCTGAGGAAGTCGCTCGACCCGAAGAGCGAGACGAGCAGCCGCGCGGTCCGCGCCGATCCCGCCAGCAGATCGGAGACGGCGCGCGGGTTGGAGAGCTGCCCGAAGAGGTCGGCGAGGTGGCGCAGGGCCTGGTCCGGGTCGGGTGCCGCGGCGGCTTCCTGCAAGAGGCGCGGCGCGAGCTGCTGCAGCTCGGGAGGAGCGGAGGGCGAGAACGGCGTCTGGCGCCGGCGCGCGAGGCGGGTGAGCTCGGCGGCGGCCGCCTCGGCGTCGAGGAAGCCCAGCGCGCGCAGCGCCTGCAGGCGCTCGGCAGGCTCCGCCTGTGGATCGGCGGCGAGGGTCGCGTTCGGATCGGCGTCCGGCGCGCCGCCGCCCGCCACGCGCAGCAGGTCGCGGAAGCGCGCCTCGACGCGCCCGCGGTGCAGCTGGAGGTCCCGATCGAGCGCGCGCGCCGCTTCCTCGCGGGGCCCGGGATAACCGGCCCGGCGCGCGAGGCGTGCGCGCTCCGCCGGATCGTCCGGCAGCGCGTGCGTCTGCCGCTCCGCCACCATCTGCACGCGGTGCTCGAGCCGGCGCAGGAACACGTACGCTTCCGCCAGCTCGTCGCGGTCCCGGCTGGAGATGAGGCCGGCGAAGAGCAGCCGCTCCAGCGCGGGCAGGGTGCCGCTTACCCGGAGGCTCGCATCCTTTCCGCCGTGCAGCAGCTGCAAGGCCTGCACGAAGAACTCCACCTCGCGGATGCCGCCGGGCCCGAGCTTCAGGTCCTGCCCGCCGCGCCTTCCGGCCTCGCGCTCGGCCCGCGCCTTGAGCGCGCGCATCTCCTCCACCGCGCCCAGGTCGAGGTACTTGCGCCAGACGAAGGGAGCGAGTCGCCGCAGCCCGTCTTCGCCGACCGCCAGGTCTCCCGCGACGGGCAGAGCCTTGAGCAGGGCGAATCGTTCCCAGGGCGCGCCCTGCGCCTCGTAGTACAGCTCGAGCGCCCGCAGCGAGTTCACGATCGGCCCGCTGCGGCCTTCGGGGCGCAGGTCGAGATCGACGCGGAACACGAACGGGGTCGCCCCGATCGCGCGCGTGACCTCCTCGGCGAGCCGGGCGTAGAAGGCGAAGTGGTCGATCGCCTGCGGGCCCTGCGTCCGGCCGTCGCGGTCGTAGACGTAGAGCAGGTCCACGTCGCTCGAGAAGTTCAGCTCGGTGCCGCCCAGCTTCCCCATCCCCAGCACGCAGAAGCCCGAGGCGCCCAGCGCGGTGCGTCCCTCGGGCGGCCCGTGCTCCGCGCACAGGTGCGCGTAATGGAAGCGGACCGCCGTCTCCAGCACGGAGGCAGCCAGCCAGGACAGCTCGCGCGCGGACTCGGCGAGGGCAGCGCGGCCGCCGAGGTCGCGAAGCGCGATGCGGAGCACCTCGATCAGCTTGTGGCGGCGGAGCCTGCGCGCGAGCGCCTCCGCGTCCTTTGCGTTCGCGTGGCGCAACGCCGCGGAGAGCGCCTCCTGGGCAGTCCGCGTGCGTCCCGGGAGCAGCGGTAGCAGATCGAGCAGGCGCGGCCGCGCGGCCAGGTGGGCAGCCAGGTAGCGCGAGGCGGCGCAGATCGTGACGAGCGGCTCCAGCGCGGCGACCGACGCCGGCCGGCCCAGGTGCGTCCGCCGCGCGCCCAACGCCCGCACGGCTCCGGCGAGCGCGCCGTCGGGGTCGGCGCTAACTTCGCACAGGCGCAGCAGCAGCTCGGCGTCCGGCGCGGCGAGGCCGGTCTCCTCCGGCAGCCGCGGCGCGAGGCGCGCGGCGCGATCGGGCTCTTCCCAGGCCGCCGGGGAGGCGAGCGCCTGCGAAAGGTCGCGCATGCTCCCATGCTAGCAGCGCTGAGGCGCGGAATTGCTCGCCATGATCCGCGTCGCTATGCTCCTGACATGGTGCAGCTTCCCAGAGGTCGAGAAGCGCTGGCACCCGAGACCTTCCGGCCCCGAGCCGTCCTTCGCACCGTGGTGCTCGCCGCCGACACGCTCTGGATCGGCGTGTTCGTCGCGCTGCTCGGGCTCCAGGGTGCGACCCGATCGGCGTTCCTCTCGGCGGCGTTCTTCATCGCGCTCTTCACCGCCTGCTCGATGTTCTACGGGCGGCTCGCGTACACGGTGAGCGACTCCGGCCTCACGGTACGGACCTTCTCGGCGGTGCGGCACTTCTCGTTCGAGGACATCCTGCGCGTCGACGTGCTGCCGACCCTGCTCGGCACCAGCTACGCGGTGCGGACGCGCCTCGGGCCGCTCCAGTTCTCGAGCCTGCTCGGCGGGCACGAGCGGCTGTGCCATCTGATCGTCCGGCGCGCCGGGCTTGTCTGAGAGCGGCTGGCCGCTGGCGGTTGGCGGCTCTCGGGCCCTCGCAGCCCTGGCCGCGGGCGCGATCGCAGCGACCGGTGGGTGCAGCCGCCGCAGCGGCGAGTACGTGGTCCACCGAACGACCGGTCCGATCGAGATCGACGGAGTGCTGGCCGAGGCGGCGTGGGATCGGGCGGAGTGCGCCGGTCCGTTCGTCCGGTCCCTGGACGGGAAGCCCTGTACCGCTCAGACGGTCGCGCGCCTGCTCTGGGACGACGACAACCTCTACGTCGCGTTCCAGGCGGAGGACCCGGACGTCTCGACGCCCTTCAGCCGGGACGACGAGCCCCTCTACACCTCCAACGTGGTGGAGATCTTCCTGAACCCGAGCGGCGACCTGCGTCGCTACGACGAGATCGAGCTGGCGCCGTCCAATGCGCTCTTCGACGCGTCGTTCACCGGCCGGAGGCAGGGGATGGATCTGTCCTGGTCGTCGCGCGCCCGCCACGCCGTTCACGTCGACGGCACGCTGAACGACTCGCGCGACGTGGATCGCGGCTGGACGGCGGAG
>DASWGI010000279.1:0-8292 GCA_036393835.1 Myxococcales bacterium
CGGCGCCCGAATCGTGCAGCGCCAATTCGAGATTTCCCATCCCGTGCGCCAGGTCGAACCCCGCGACGCATCCGCGCTCGTGCGCCGCCCGGGTGAGCGCCGGAAGATCGAACGCCTCGCCGGTGAGGAAGTTCGGCGATCCGAGGAGCAGGAGCGCGACCGACTCGTCCAGGTAGAGCGCCGGATCGTGACCCCGCGGCACCTCGACGACTGCCTCTGGAAACCCGTGGAACGCCGCCTGCGAGGCGACCGCGTACCGGTCCGACGGGAACGCGCCCTGCTCGATGACGATGCGGTGGCGGCGGCGGGTGGGCCGGTAGAACGAGACCATCATCAGATGGAGGTTCACCGTCAGCGAATTCATCACCACCACTTCGTGCGGCCTGGCGCCGGCGAGGCGCCCGACCGGCGCGGTGAGCAGCTCGTGGTACGGCAGCCACGGCCGCTCGCCCTCGTGGTGGCCAAGGGCGGCGCGCCGGCCCCAGGCATCCAGCTCCGCGAGGACGTAGTCGCGCGCGCGCCGGGGCATGAGGCCCAGCGAGTGCCCCGCGAAGTACAGCTCGACGCCCTCGGGGAAGACGAACTCGTCGCGAAGGCGGACCAGCGGATCGGCGGCGTCCTGGGCGCGCGCCCAGGCGGCGTCGTCGCGGAGCTCCGTCATGCCAGGTCCAGCTCCCGCGCCTCGCGGCCCAGCCACTCCAGCGCGTTGCGCGACAGCAGCGCTTCGCGCGCGCCCTCGTCCAGCTCCAGCGAACGGATGAGCGCTCCCGGCCGCTCCTCGCCCAGCGGGAACGGGTAGTCGGTGCCGAGCGCCACTCGCCGCGGACCGAAGGTGTCCAGCACGAAGCGCAACGCTCGCGGGTCGTGCACCAGCGAGTCCACCCAGAAGCGGCCCAGGTACCGCGCCGGAGGATGCGGATTGTCCACCGCCACCAGGTCGGGCCGGCACTCGAAGCCGTGCTGGATGCGCCCGAACGTCCCGGGGAAGGCGCCGCCGCCGTGGGCGAAGCAGACCCGCAGGGCCGGCAGGCGCTCGAACACGCCGCCGAAGATCATCGAGCAGATGGCCTGCGACACCTCGGCGGGCATCCCGACCAGCCACGGCAGCCAGTACTTCGCCATGCGCTCCTGGCCCATCATGTCCCAGGGGTGCACGAACACCGCCGCGCCCAGCTCCTCCGCCTCGGCGAAGATGGGGAACAGCTCCGGCCGGTCCAGGTTCCAGTCGCCGGCGTGCGAGCCGATCTGCACGCCGGCCAGGCCCAGCTCGCGCACGCAGCGGATCAGCTCGCGCGCGGCTAGGTCGGGGGCCTGCAGCGGCAGCGTTCCCAGACCGACGAACCGGCGCGGGTGGGCGGCGCAGACGGAGGCGAGGTGGTCGTTGAGGAACCGCGCCACGTCCAGGGCGTGGCGCGGATCGGGGACCCAGTACGAAAACATGATCGGGACCGTCGAGAGCACCTGCACGCCCACGCCGGCCTGGTCGCATTCGCGCAGCCGGACCGCCGGGTCCCACAGGTTGCTCTCCACCTCGCGAAACTGCGTCCCGTCGTCGCGCACCATGCGCGCCTTGCAGCCGCCGAGCTGCTCCAGCCTGACGAATCCGCCGTAGCCGAACCGCTCGCTCCAGCGGGGCAGCTCCGGCGGCAACAGGTGGGTGTGGACGTCAACGCTTCTCATGCACGTGGCCGCACTGCTTGCAGGTGGTGTGCTTCGGGTCGCCCCAGTACCGCGCGAAGATGGGCGGCAGCTGCTGCACGATGTCGGTCAGGTGGAACGACTCGCGGTACAGCTCGTGCCCGCAGCGGTCGCAGACCCAGAGGAAGGTGTCCAGCTCGTCGGGCAGGCGGCGCCGCTCGAGGACCAGGCCCACCGTGTTCGGCGGCCGCTGCGGCGAGTGCGGGATCCGCGGGGGCAGGAGGAAGATCTCCCCCTCGCGGATGGGGATGTCCCGCGGCTTGCCGTGCTCGAGGACGCGCAGCGTGATGTCGCCTTCGATTTGGTAGAAGAACTCCTCGCCCTCGTCGACGTGATAGTCGCTGCGCGAGTTGGGCCCGCCCACCACCGTGACCATGAAATCGCGGTCGCCTTCCCAGATCTGCGCGTTGCCGACCGGCGGCTTGAGCAGGTGGCGGTGCTCGTCGATCCAGCGCTTGAAGTTGAGCGGCTTGAGGTCCGGCATGGCTCACTCCACGGTGGCGATGCACTTCAGCTCGATGGCGATGGGCGTGGGGAGCGCCGCGACCTCCACCGTGGTGCGGCAGGGCTGCGCATCCTTGAAGTGCTCGGTCCACAGCCGGTTGTAGGCGGCGAAGTCCCGGCGCAGGTCGGTCAAGAACACGGTCACGTCGACCAGCTTCTCCCAGCTCGAGCCGGCCTCCTCCAGCACCGCGCGCACGTTCGCGAACACCGAGCGGCACTGCGCCTCGATGTCGTGGCTCTCCACGCTGCCGTCGGCGCGCAGCTTCACCCCGGGGATCTCGCGCGATCCGCGCACGCGCGGCCCGATCCCGGAGAGGAAGAGCAGGTTCCCCACGCGGCGCGCGTGCGGATAGGCCCCGACGGGCTCCGGCGCGCGCTGCGATTTGGTCAGTCCGCTCATAGCTTCACGCACACGTTCTTGGGCTCGGTGAAAAAGCGCAGCGCATCGAACCCTCCTTCGCGGCCCACCCCGGACTCCTTCATGCCGCCGAACGGAGTGCGCAGGTCGCGCAGCATCCAGCAGTTCACCCACACGATCCCGGAGTCGAGGCGCGCGGCCACCCGGTGCGCCCGCGAGAGGTCCCGGGTCCAGACCGAGGCAGACAGGCCGTACCGCGTGGCGTTCGCGAGCTGCACCGCCTGGTCGGCGTCGTCGAACGGCTGCAGGGTCGCGACGGGTCCGAAGATCTCCTCCTGGTTGGTCCGGCAGGACGGGCCCAGGCCGTCGATGACGGTGGGCTCCACGAACCACCCTTCGCGGCAACGTCCCTCGACGCGCGCCCGTCTGCCTCCGCAGAGGACGCGGCCGCCTTCCTGCCGCGCCACCTCGAGGCACCCCATCACCTTCTCGAAGTGCTGCCGCGAGACCAGGGACCCCTGCTCCGTCGCCGGATCGAGCGGGTCTCCGATGCGCAAGGCGCGCGCGGCCGCGACCAGGCGCTCCTGGACCTCCTCGTACACAGGGCGCTCCACCAGGATGCGCGACCCGCACAGGCAGATCTGCCCCTGGTTCTGGAAGGCGGCGCGCGCGGTCTGCGCCACCGCTTCGTCCAGGTCCGCATCGGCGAAGATCAGGTTCGGGTTCTTCCCGCCCATCTCCAGCGACGCCTTGACGAACCTCTCGGCGGTCCGGGCGGCGATCTCGCGACCGACCCGCGTCGAGCCGGTGAAGCTGACCGCGCGCACCTCCGGATGAGAGACGAGCGCGCTGCCCGCGCGCGGGCCCAGGCCCTGCACGATGTTCAGGACGCCCGGCGGCAACCCGGCCTCGCTGCACAGCTCGCCGAGCATGTGCGCGGTCATCGGCGTCACCTCGCTCGGCTTCGCGACCACGCAGTTCCCGGCAGCGAGCGCGGGCGCCACCTTCCAGGTGAGCAGGTACAGGGGCAGGTTCCAGGGCGAGATGCAGGCGACGACCCCGAGCGGCTGCCGCAGGGTGTAGTTGAGCGCCACCTCGTCCGTGGGGTGCGCCTCGCTGTGCCATTGCGTGATCGCGTCGGCGAAGAAGTCGAAGTTCTGCGCGGCGCGCGGCACGTCCACGGAGGAAGCCAGGGCGATGGGCTTGCCGCCGTCCACCGCCTCGGCGCGCGCGAGCCGCTCCTTGTCGCGCTCGATCAGCCGCGCCACCGCGCGCAAGAGGCGCGAGCGCTGCGCGACCGGTGTGGCCGACCAGGCGGGAAATGCGCGCCGGGCGGCCGCGACCGCTCTTTCCACGTCCGCGGCATCGCTCGAGGCCACGCGCCCGTACGGCGCTCCCGCGGCCGGGTCGACGTTGTCCAGCCACTCCGCCGCGGGGACGTGTTTCCCGTCGATGTAGTTGAGCGCGTCCACCGCCGTCCTACCTACACTCAGGCGCCGCCCGGCGTCGAGGCTCGAGCGTGCTAACGTGATCCCACGCTCGGCTCGAGTGTCCGGCCTCGCGCCCGTCACGCCGCGGTGCACCTGAGAATGCGCTTCCTCCTCGAGTGGCTCGATCTCGCGCTCCGCTGGGCGCACGTCTTCGCCGGCATCCTCTGGGTCGGCACCACCTACTACTTCACCTGGGTCGGCCGCCGCCTCGGCGAGGAGGTCGCGGGCGTGTCGATCGTGCACGGCGGCGCCTTCTACACCGTGCGCAAGCAGACCGCTCCACCCGAGCGGCTGCACTGGTTCCGCTGGGAGGCGCTGACCACCTGGCTCACCGGGCTCGCGCTCCTCTGGCTCGTCTACTACCTCCGCGGGCGCGGCGTCGGCGTGGGCGGGCTCAGCGCGCCGGCCGCGTTCGCCGTGGCAGTCGCGGTCCTGGTGCTCGCCTGGATCGTGTACGACCTGCTCTGGATCTCCCCGCTGGCGCGATTCGAGACGCCGCTGGTGGCGCTCTGCTACCTGCTGCTGGTCGGCACCTCCTACGCCCTCATGCAGGTCTTCAACGGCCGCGCCGCGTACATCCACGTCGGCGCGCTGCTGGGAACGCTGATGACCGCCAACGTCTGGCTGCGCATCGTGCCCGCCTACCGCCGGATCGTGGCCAGCGTGCGCGCCGGGGATCCGCTCGACGATGCGCTGATCGCCCGCGCGCAGCTCCGCAGCAAGCACAACGCCTTCCTCGCGATGCCGACCGTGCTGACCATGATCAGCAATCACTACCCTGCCTCGACGTACGGCTCCCAGCACGCCTGGCTGGTCCTGGCGGTGCTGATCCTGGTCGGCTGGGCCGCGGCGAAGGTCATCCGCGACCACTGACCCTTCATGGCGGGATCGCTTGCATGCGTTCCCGCGGGGTCGCCTGGCTGGGCTCGCCCGGTTCCGCCCCGTAGAGGGCGTGCTGCACGAGCAGCTGCCAGCGCGCGTGAAGCGCCAGGCCGTCCACGTCGCGCTGCGCGAGGCCGGTGAAGCCCGTGGCCACCCGGTTCAGCCCCGCCACGCGCAGATCGCTACCCAGCTCCCGATAGAGCGCGCGGGCCGGGCCGAGGCGCACCTCCGTGTGGGTCTCGAGGAACGTCTCCACCGCGCGCGCGTCTCCGGCGGGGACCGGCGCGTCCTTCGTGCGCGACAGCTCGCGCAGCCGCCAGGCGGGAACGTTGGCCAGGAGCGAATCCCACTCCTGGTTGAGCCGCACGAAGAACAGGCGCCGGCGCGGACGGCTCGGCTCCGCGCCTCGAATGTCGCGGACGATCTCCGGCAACGTCTGCCCGGTTGCGCCGCCGATGCGCTCGACCATCCAGGAGCGTTCGGCCTCGAGGACGGTGGCCGAACGCATCGATCGGTTCTCCTTGTCGTTCATCAGCTCGAGCACGCGTCGAAGCGACGAGGCGGACAGCGCGGCGATGGCGAACGCCGTCAGCCATTGCCCGGGCCTCCGCGGTCTCCAGGCCACGTCGCGCTGGCCAGCGTCGCTGACCACGATGTTCCAGGTGCCGAAGCGACGGCCCTTGAGCAGCGTCTGGACCCCGAGGTTCTCCAGCACGCCGCCGTCGGACAACGCCAGCGGATCCGTTCCCTCGAGCAGCCCGGCGCGTGGGGCGGCGCCCAGCTCGGCCGCGCCCAGCAGCAGCGGCGGCAGGCCCACAGGGAACGCCGCCGAGGCCGCCGCAGCGCGCGCCAGCTTGAACTCCGGCATGGGGACCGCCGTGGTTCCGCCGCCGAGCCGTGGCTTGCCAAGGTCGCGTGTCGAGAACCCGAAACGCGAGAACTTCCCCACCTGCCCATGGTTCAGCACGGAAGCATTGAGGCAGAGGATCGGCGCCTGGGGCAGATCGGCCAGCGTACGGCCGCCGCAGAGCACGCGATCGAAGGTGTCCGCGATCAGATCAGTCCGGCGGAAGCCCGGGACGAGCAGCAGCGGCACCTTCCAGCTCAGCAGGGACCGCAGGACGAATCCGCGGCGCAGCTCGGTCTGCATCGAGGCGATGAACGCGGCGGTGGTCTTGCCCGCCAACCGCGCCGCCATCCAGGCCGCCCCGAAGACCGATCCCCCCGAGACCGTGGAGACGACGTCGACCTTCTCCAGCAGATGCAGCTCGTCGAGGGCGGCGACAGTGCCGCAATGGAAAGCGGCCGCCCTGGACCCGCCTCCCGAAAGAGCGAGGCCCAGCGTGTTCGCGTCGGCCATGAGCCCCCCGCCGTGCGGTCGCTACCGCTTCCCGCTGCGGTTCTGCAGGATCTTCAGGAAGCTGCGGCTGCGCAGCTCGTCGAGGGTCACGCCCGTGGCGAGCGCCTCCTGCTCGGTGAGCGCGCCGCAGCTCACGCCGCGGAGGAAGAAATTGAGCAAGCCCTGCCCGGTGGCCGCATCGTCGAAGACGTCGCCGGCGAGCGTGGCCTGGGCGGCCTTGGCGATGAAGTTCTTCAGCCGCTCCGAGGCGGCGGGCAGCCCCTCGAGGAAGAAGCCGTACACCGCGCCGTACCGGCTGGGCAGCTGGGCGGGGTGCAGATCCCATCCCTGGTAGTAGCCGTTCACCAGCGAATGCCGGACGTCGGCGGCGTGCAACCGCCACGCGCCGTGCACCGCGCGCTGGTTCTCGCGGGCCTGCTCCGCGGTGAGCTGCGCGCCCTTGGCCGCCTTGTGCGGCGCCACCGGCATCAGGGTGGTCGCTCCGTCCGACAGCCAGATTCCGGTCCCGGCGTAGGCCACCTTCATCATGTGCTTGGCGAAGTCGCACGCCGGGTGGCGCATCGACTGGTGCATCGCGGTGATGTCGCAGGACGCCGTGTAATCGTAGGTGCCGAAGTGCGCCGCCACGCAGCGGCCGCGCGCCGCCGCCAGCAGCTTGGGCAGCATCGACTCGCCGCGGTCGTCGAGGATCGACTGGGTGGTCTCGATCATCGGCTCCATCTTCAGCGCGCCGCGCGAGAGACCCAGCTTCGGCTCCAGCTCCTCGAAGGCGTCGATGAGGACCGAGACCTGCTCGGGGCTGACGACCTTCGGCAACGTCACCACGAATCCCGCCGGCGGCTTCCCGGCGCGCTTCACGAGCGCGGTGAGGAACAGGTCCAGCGTGCGCAGGGCGCGCCCGCCCAACTCGGCGGAGAAGGTCTTGATGCGGATCCCGATGAACGGCGGCAAGGTGCCTGCGGCGAGGCCCTTGGCGCATTCCTCGCCCGCGGTCGCCGCGTGGCCGTCCTCCTCCGCGTCGGGCCGGATGCCGTACCCGTCCTCGAAATCGATGCGGAAGTCCTCGACCGCCTCCCGCTCGAGCTTCTGGCGCACGCGGCCGTGCACCGTCTCGGCGAGGGCGGCGGCGAGCCCGATCGCCTCGGCGAAGATGCGCGGCTCGGGCGCGTACTGGTCGAGCGCCTTCACCGCGAGGTCGCCCAGCTTGCGGGTGGTGTCCGACTTGAACAGGTGCGCGCCGCCGTAGACCGTGTGCACAGGCTGCCGGGTGCCCTGCTCGCCCGGATAGTGCTTCGCGAAGGCTTCCTGGATCTGCTCGAGGCGCCTGACGTAGTCGCGCAGCTTCGGCTCGGAAAGCGAGGTCATGCGGGGGCGCTCCTTGAGCTTTCTTCACCCTGCATAGCGCAAGAGGCTGCGCGGCGCTCCCGCGCGGCTCGGCTGGTGTCGGGTGCTCACTTCGATGCGCCCGAGGACTTGCCGGGCTCCGGGGCGAGGACCACGCGCACGTCGACCGTCTGGCAGCCGCCCGGCGCGGGCGCGGTGCACACGTCCCGCAGCGCGGCCTTGTAGGGCTGGTACCCCGCCATGGCGACGTTCATGGCGCAGGCGAGCGAGACCGCGCCGATGTGCTGGGCGCGCAGATCGCCGTCCTCGTCGGACTTCCCGAGGTCCTGCGGGAGCAGCTGGCCGGGGCAGTCCAGCGTTCCGCTCGCACCCTCGAGAGGCTCCTGGGCGCTCTCCTGGCCGGTCGAGACATGGGCTGCGACGAGGGCGGCGCGCCCGTGCCCGCACGCGGCGGCGAGCGCAAGCAGGATCGCAGCGAGGCGCATCGCCTCACGTTGCCGTGCGGGCCGCTCGTTCGCAAGCTCCCCGGCTCCACATGCTGGCGTTCTGAATCACTTCGCGGGTCCGATGAGCCGTTCGCCCGCGCGGCGCCGGAGATCGAGCGCGAGGAGAGTGCCGACGACTCCGCGCCGGAAGAAGAGCACGGTCAGGGCGAA
>DASWGI010000280.1:0-1792 GCA_036393835.1 Myxococcales bacterium
GGACGGCGTGATGCCGGACAAGGGCCCGGAGACCGTGCTGCAGGTGCTCACCGCCTCGAACAAGGCGCTGGAGAGCAGGAAGATCGACCTCTCCAAAACGTACACCAGCGAGTTCGTCAAGGCGGCCAAGTAGCGGTGGCCGGGGGCGAGCCCAGCATCGAGCTGCGGCGCGCGACCCGCACCTTCGTCACTCCGACCGGCGTGGCGCTGACCGCCATCCGCGACGTCGACCTGACCGTCGCCGCCGGCGAGTTCTGCGCGATCGTCGGGCCGACCGGCTGCGGAAAGTCGACCACGCTGTCGCTCATCTCCGGCCTCGCGCCGCCCACCTCGGGCGAGGTGCTCGTCCTCGGCAAACCCGTCATCGGAGTGGACCGCCGTATCGGATTCGTCTTCCAGAGCGACGCGCTCTTCCCCTGGCGCAACGTGCTCGACAACGTGGCCGCCGGCCCCATCTTCCGCGGCACGCCGCGAGACGAGGCGCTGCGGCGCGCCGCCGATTGGGTGCGTCGCGTAGGCCTCGCCCGCTTCGAGCGCCATCACCCGCACCAGCTCTCCGGCGGCATGCGCAAACGCGTCGCGTTGGCGCAGACGATGATCAACGAGCCGGCCATCCTCCTCATGGACGAGCCGTTCAGCGCTCTCGACGTGCAGACCCGCGTGCTGATGCAGGACGAGCTGTTGCAGCTGTGGTCCACCGCCAGGGCGTCGGTCGTCTTCGTCACCCACGATCTCGAGGAAGCGATCGCGCTCGCCGACCGGGTGGTGGTGATGACCGCGGGGCCCGCCACGGTCAAGTCGAGCTACCCGATCGATCTGCCGCGCCCGCGCGTGACCTCGGAGATCCGGTTCGAGCCTCGCTTCGTCGAACTGTCGCGGCTCATCTGGAACGATCTGCGCGAGGAGGTGCTCTTGAGCTACCGCCGCGCCGCCGGGGCCGCGGCATGACCGCCGAGGCGCGCGTCGCCCAGGCTGTGCCTGCCCCCCCGGCCGCCGCGGAGCGCCTCGCCCGTCGCCGGCGCCTGGTGACCGTCCTGCAGATCGCTGTCCTCGTGGTCGTGCTCGGCGCCTGGGAGCTGTGCGCCCGCACCGGGATCGTCGACTCCTTCTTCTTCGGCATGCCCTCGGGGGTGGTCCAGCAGATCCGCACCTGGATCGTGGAGGGCACCTCGCTGGGCCCGCTCTGGGTGCAGGTGCTGGTGACGCTCGAGGAGACCCTGCTCGGCTTCGCCATCGGCGCGCTGCTCGGGGTGATCTTCGGCGTCGCGCTGGGCCGCAACCAGCTGCTCGCGGACGTGTTCGGCATCTACATCAAGATCGCCAACTCCATCCCGCGCGTGGTGCTGGGGTCCATCTTCGTCATCGCGCTCGGGCTCGGCATGCCGTCCAAGGTGGCGCTGGGCGTGGTGATGGTCTTCTTCGTCGTGTTCGGCAACGCCTTCCAGGGCGTGCGCGAAGCGGACCGCAATCTGATCGCGAACGCGCGCATCCTGGGCGCCTCGCCGCGCCAGGTGACCTGGTCGGTCACCATGCCCTCGGCACTTGGCTGGATTCTCGCCAGCCTCCACGTGAGCTTCGGCTTCGCGCTGGTCGGCGCCGTGGTCGGGGAGTTCCTCGGCGCGCGCCAGGGGATCGGGCTCCTCATCGCCACCGCCCAGGGCGCCTTCAACGCGAACGGTGTCTTCGCCGCGATGTTCATCCTCGCGGTCGTGGCGCTCGCCGCCGAGTCGCTCATCACGCTCGTCGAGAACCGCCTGCTCAAATGGCGGCCGAACCAAGGCCCCGAGACCGG
>DASWGI010000281.1:0-3467 GCA_036393835.1 Myxococcales bacterium
TCCAATGCGCTCTTCGACGCGTCGTTCACCGGCCGGAGGCAGGGGATGGATCTGTCCTGGTCGTCGCGCGCCCGCCACGCCGTTCACGTCGACGGCACGCTGAACGACTCGCGCGACGTGGATCGCGGCTGGACGGCGGAGTTGGCGATCCCTTTCGCGGCATTGACCGGCATGCCCCGTCCTCGTCCCCAGCGCGGCGACAGGTGGCGCTTCAACCTGTACCGCCTGCGCCAGGGACCTGGTCAACCCGGCGAGGGACAGGCCTACTCGCCGCCGATGGTGGGCGACTTCCACAGCCTGGACCGCTTCGCCGCCCTGCGGTTCGACGATTAGTCCGAGGGCACGGTCTGCCGGAGCTCGAGGACGTGGCCGTCGCTGACCGCGGTCACCGCGCCGCGGTCGGTGCGCCAGGTCGCGGCCCCGAGGGAGCGGGCGCGCTCGACGACCTCGAGGTGAGGAAAGCCGAAGGGGTTGTGCGCGCCGACGGAAAAGACCACGTGCGTCGGGCGGGCGGCGCGCAGGAAGGCGTCGGTGGAGCTGGTGCGGCTCCCGTGGTGGCCGGCCTTGAGGACGTCGGCCCGGAGGTCGCGGCCGGACTGGGCCAGCTCGGCCTCGGCGAGCGCCTCGACGTCGCCCGCGAGCAGCACCGCGACCGAGCCGTGCACGAGGCGCAAGACCAAAGAGTTGTCGTTGGTGGAGCGCGACGCGTGCCAGCCCGACCGGAGGATCTCGATGCGGACGCCGCCCATCTCCACCGCGCCTGGTGCGGGCTCGCGCACCGGGACCCCGCGCGCCCGCGCCCGTTCGCGCAGCAGCTCCCCCAGCCTCCCCGGTCCGGCTTCGCCGGTCACCCACAGCTCGCCCACCCGCAGCTGGTCGAGCACGGCGAACAGCCCGCCGGCATGATCGGGATGCGGGTGGGTGAGCACGACCGCGTCCAGGCGCGACACGCCCAGCTCCGCGAGCGCGGGAAGCACGATGCGGGAGCCGACGTCTGCTCCGGGAGGAGCCAGGCCGCGCAGGTCGCCTCCGCCGTCGACGAGGAGGGCGCGCCCGCCGGGGAGCTGCACGACCGCGGCGTCGCCCTGGCCCACGGCGAGGAAAGTGACCCGCAGCGAGCTCGACAGCCGCGGTGAAGCGGCGTGGACGAACCCGGTGCAGAACAGTGCGCACGCCGGGAGCAGTGCGTGCCGCACGCGAGCACGAGGCGCTGGCCTTCGAGGTCGCGAACCCGCCCCGAGCGGAGCAGGGTATCCCGCCAGGAGCAACGCCGCGGCCCACCACAGCAGCGCCGTCCACGCCGCCGGCGCCGCCACCACGATGCGGGCGTAGGGCAAGGCGGCGAAGGCTTGCGCCGCGAGCAGCGTCAGGCCCGCCAGGTGGTCCGCCGCCCAGAGCAGCGGCAGCGCCGCGGGCGCGAACAGCGCGTCGACGGGCACGGCCAGCGACGCGATGGGAATGGCGAGCAGCCCTGGCGCCAGCCCGATCGTGTTCGCGGCCACGGAGGCCAGCGACACGCGGTGGAACGCCGCGGCGATCAGCGGGCCGGTGCAGAGCGTGGCCGCCGCCGTCGCGCAGGCGAGGCGCAGGCCGTGCTCCGCCACCCGCCCGGTAATCTCGGGGAAGCGACCCGGGCCGAGCATTTGCGGGAGAGGACGGGGAAAGAAGTCGCGCAACGGGTCGGCCAGCACGAGCATCCCGGCGACCCCGGCGACCGAGAGCTGCAGCGCCAGATCGTGCGTCGCCGCCGGATCGACCAACGCGCACGTGGCGGCGGCGGCGAACAGCGCCGTGAGCCCGTCCGCGCGCCTCCCGCACAGGTCGGCCGAGAGCGCGAGCCCCGCGCCGACGCCCGCCCGGACCGCGGGCCAGGGCGCGCCGAGCAGGAGCACTTCGGCGGCGACGGCCGGAGCCGCGCACAGCGACGCCACGGCTGCGGCCCGCGCGCGACTGGCCCACGGCCCGCGCAGCCAGAGCTGTTTCGCCACCCAGCGGACCAGCAGCGCGACCACAGCGAGGTGCAGCCCGGAGCTGGCGAGGAGGTGCACGAGGCCGCTCGCGGCCAGGTCCTCCTCGACCTCCGGCGGTATCAGCGACCGGTCCCCGGCACCGAGCGCGGCGACCAGGCCGGCCCGCGCCGGGGTGGTGCACACGTCCGCGCAGCGCCGCGCGAAGCGCGCCCGCAACTCGGCCACGAGCTGCCAGGGACGGGGCGCCGGGGCGAGCACCTCGGCGGAATCGGCCGATCCTTGGTACGCGATGCCGCGCAGCGCCAGATCGCGGCGGCGATCGCGCTCGCCGGGATTGAGGGCCCGGGGCGGCTCGCGCAGCCGGGCGAAGAGGCCGATGCGGGCGCCGCGCGCCAGGACTGGCGCGTTCTCCACCAGGACCATTGCGAGGGGCGGATCTCGTGGCTCGTGCAGGGCGTCGCCAGGGCGAGGCTCGAGCAGCTCGATGCGGAGCACCACCGACCGGCCGCGGGGCCGCGGCTCCGCCTCGAGCACGGTCCCTTCGACGCGGACCGGTTCGCGCCCGCCGCGATCCAGCTCCGGGTCGATCAGCGCCCCGTCGAGCGCTCCGTCCCGCGCGGGCTTTCCGCCGCAGCCGCCGCGGAGGAATCCGAGGGCCACGCACAGCCCCAGGACGGCGGCAGTCCGCCAGCGCAGGGCCGCGACGGCACCCGTCGCCGCAGCGCAGCAGGCCAGCGCGATGGCCAGTCCCGAATCCCGACCGAGTCCGAGGTACGCGGCCGCGAAAAAGGCCGCGCATGCCGCCAGCAACGGCCGCCCCATCGCCCGCCCCCCGCCCCAGAACCCGATGTAGGACAAGTCCTACATACCGACCGCGAGTCGGTAACCCTACACCCCGCCCCGACGGCGAGTCAAGCCGGGAGCTTGACGCAGGGTGCAAAGCCGTGATACAACTCCGCGTATGCAGACGTTCAAGGTCGGCGACAAGGCCGTCTACCCGGGGCAGGGAGTCGGGGAAGTGATGGGGATCGAGCACAAGGACATCGCCGGTCAGCGGCAGTCCTTCTACGTGCTCAAGATCATGGAAAACGGGATGAAGATCCTGATCCCCATCAACAAGGTCGGCTCGGTCGGCCTGCGGAACCTGATCGACGAGAAGGCCGTCGTCAAGGTGTACGGCATCCTGAAGCAGAAGGATATCTCGGTCGATTCCGCCACCTGGAACCGGCGCTACCGCGAGTACATGGAGAAGATCAAGACGGGCTCCGTGTTCGAGATCGCGGAAGTGCTGCGCGACCTCTACCTGCTCAAGTTCGACAAGGACCTTTCTTTTGGTGAGCGCAAGATGCTCGACACCGCGCGCAACCTCCTCATCAAGGAGCTGTCGCTGGCGAAGGGCGTCAACGAAGACGACATCGAGACGGACCTGAAGCAGATCTTCAACTGCTGACCAGCTACTGGACAGTTTCGCGACGGGCGCGGGCACGGTTGACGTGC
>DASWGI010000282.1:0-9004 GCA_036393835.1 Myxococcales bacterium
TGGGGGGACATCACCTGCACGTCGAACAGGGTGAACCCGCGCTCGCGCAGCCGATCCACCGCCGCGGCGAACGCCACCTTCGACGCGCCGGTGCGCAGGTGGAACATCGATTCGCCGGCGAAGAGCGACCCGACGGCGAGACCGTAGAGGCCGCCGGCGAGCCGGCCCTCCGCCCACACCTCCACGCTGTGCGCCCATCCCAGCGCGTGCAGCTCGGTGTACGTGGCGAGGACGTCGGGCGTGATCCAGGTCCCCTCGGCCCGCGCCTCGCCGCAAGCGGTCATCACCTCGCGGTACGCCCGGTCGAAGGTGACCGTGTACCCGGTCTTGCTGGCGCGCTTCACGTGCCGCGGCCAGGGGCGCTGCGGGTGCAGAGGGAAGATCGCGCGCGGGTCCGGGCTCGCCCATGGGACCACGCCCTGCATGATCGGCCAGGGAAAGATGCCCTTCCGGTAGGCCTGCAGGACCAGGCCCGGCGTCATCGTCCGCGAGAGGGCGACGATGCCCTCGCGGTTGGCGCGGCGCGCATCAGGCAGCTCGACGCGCGCCGAGGGCGGTTCGACCGGAGGATAGGTCACCTGCGGCCCCGGGCCTCGGGGGTCGCCCTCACTGCCCGCCTCCGAGCATCTCGCGCAGCTTGCGCGCTCGCTCCTCTGGCGCGCCGAACTTCGCGCGGTAGTCCTCGATGCTCCGCCGGAGCACCTCCACCGCCTCCTCACGCCCGTACACCTCGGCGATCTGCACCTTGCGGGCGCCGGCGCCGGGGAGCTGCTTGTAGCTGAGGAAGTAGTGCCGCAGCCGATCGACCAGTCCCTGCGGGACCTGCGAGACGTCCTGCATCTTGCCGAAGACGAGGTCCTGCTCGAGCACCGCCAGCACCTTGTCGTCGGCCTCGTCGCCGTCCACCATCCGCAGGCCGCCGACCGCGCGGGCGTGGAGCAGGAAGCCGCCGTGTGCGTTGCCCTTCTCGGTGAGCACGCAGATGTCCATGGGGTCGCCGTCGCCGCGCATCCCGGGCAGGCCGGTGCGTTCCGAGCTGCGCGCCGCCACCCGCTCCCCGCAGTACGTCTGCGGCACGAACCCGTACAGGGAGGGAGCGAGGCTCGAATAGCGCTGCGGCCGATCGATGCGCAGGTGTCCGGAGGGCTTGTCCAACTCGTACTTCACCACGTCGCTGGGCACGATCTCGATGTATGCGTTGACGACGCCTTCCGGATCGCCGGGCGGCACTCCGTGCCAGGGATGCGCCTGGAACAGGGTGGCGAGAAGGTCCTCCACGCTCATCGCGGCGATCCCTCGACCAGCCGCCGCAGGGCGCCGCGGCCGCCGGCCAGGATCGGCGCGCCGTCCGCCAGGAGCAGCGCGTCGAAGTCGAGCTCCGCCAGGGTGCGCAGCGAGGTCAACAATCGCGCCTTGTCGTCGATGACCGCATCGGGCAAGAGCGCGCACGACCCGGGCGGCTTTCCGACGCACGCATCGCCCACCAGGAGCAGCCGCCGCTCGGGCCAGTGCAGCGCTACCTCGCCGGGCGATTTCCCCGGCGCCGCGACGACCTCCAGCGGACCCAGGCGCTGGCCCGCGCGCAGCTCCTCGTCCACCGCCGTCCCCTTCTCGCGCGCGAACGCGGCGTCGGCCGGATGGATGGCGATGGGCGCGCCCGTCCGCTGCTTGACCTTCATGCTGGCGCGGAAGTGGTTGCGGTTCGTGAGCACGATGCGCTCCACCCCCGCCGCGGCGATCTCCGCCAGCACCTCGTCCGGCATCTCCACCGGATCCACGCACAGGTTCCCACCCGCAAGGCGCAGCAGGTACCCGTTGAAGTCGTACCCGTGGCGCTCGGAGAACCAAGGCCAGGTGAGGATCCCAGGCAGGATCTCGCGCATGCCGGCCGCGTAGCACGGGTGCCGGGGCGGCCTCAAGCCGCCGGCTCAGGTCGCCGTAGCCTTCTCCGCCTTCGGTGGCATCCAATACACCTCGACGTGGATCTGCGCGCGGTCGAACCCGCGCCGCAGCAGGATGGCCTTTCCGTTCTCGATCATCTGCGGATGGCCGCACAGGTACGCGGTGCAGTCCGCCGGAGTGAAGCCCGCCTCGTCGAGGTGCTTGCGGATCACGTCCTCGGCGCGCCCCCGCTCCCCCTTCCACTCCGGGTCCTCCCAGGGACGGCTGACGGCGGGGACGTACGTCAGCCAGCCGCCCGATTCCGCGGCCGCGCGCTCCAGCTCCTCGCGGTAGCCCAGTTCGTGCGAGCGGCTCCCCGCCTGCAAGAGGTAGAGGCGCAGGTCGGGCTTTTGCCGGCGCAGCGCGCGCACCATGCTCACCGCCGGCGCCACCCCGGTGACCGTGGTCGCGACGAAGTGGTTGCGGCGGCCGCTCTTCTGGTCGATGGTGAACGCGCCCTTGGCGCGGTGGCGCAGCCACACCTCGGCGCCAGGCTTCAGCTCGTACAGCTTCGGGGTGAGCTGCCCGTGCGGGACCAGCTCGAAGAAGAACTCCAGCTCCTCCTCGTGGGGGGCGGAGCAGACCGAGTAGGCGCGCTCGATCATCTTGCCGGTCCCCTGGTCCTCGAGGCCGAGCGTGACGTACTGCCCGGGCTCGAACTCGATGCGCTTCTCGGGGGCGACGCGCACCGACCACAGATCGCTTGCGTGGTCCTTGCGCCAGGTGATGCGCCCGCGCTGGTATTTCTCCGGGCTGACGGCCATGGTCCCGCAGATTAGCCGCCGCCGATAGGTCGGCGCTACCCAGGTCGCGGACGCTTCGGATCCATTCAGTGGCCCGTGCGGTGCCGTGGTACACCCCGCGCATGGCCACGACGTTCGATGGGCAGACGCAGAAGGTCGGGCGGCAGGAAGCGCTCGACTACCACTCCGCCTGGCCGCGCGGGAAGATCGAGTGGTCCCCACCAAGCCGGTGGCGACCGCTCGCCAGCTCACGCTCGCCTACAGCCCGGGCGTGGCCGAGCCCTGCCTCGCCATCGCCGAGGATCGCGACCTCTCCTACAAGTACACGGCGCGCGGCAACCTGGTCGGCGTCATTTCCAACGGGACCGCGGTGCTCGGCCTGGGGGACATCGGACCCTGGGCGGCCAAGCCGGTGATGGAGGGCAAGGGCGTCCTGTTCAAAAAGTTCGCCGACATCGACGTCTTCGACCTGGAGGTGAACGCGAAGGACATCGAGGGCTTCTGCGCGGTGGTGAAGGGCCTGGAGCCCACCTTCGGCGGCATCAACCTGGAGGACGTGAAGAGCCCCGAATGCTTCGTCATCGAGCGCAGGCTGCGCGCGAGCATGGGCATCCCCGTCTTCCACGACGACCAGCACGGCACCGCGATCATCACCGGCGCCGCGCTGGTCAACGCGCTGGAGCTGGTGGGCAAGCGCATCGACCAGGTGAAGGTCGTCTTCGTCGGAGCGGGCGCGGCCGCAGTGGCCTGCGCCGAGCAGTACGTGGCGCTCGGCGTGCCGCGGCAGAACATCTTCATGTGCGACAAGTACGGCCTGGTCTACCGTGGCCGGCCAGAGGACATGGACGAGTGGAAGGGCGCCTTCGCGCAGGGCGAGACGCCGCGCACGCTGGCCGAGGTGGTCCGCGGCGCCGACGTGGTGGTGGGCCTCTCGGCGGCGGGCGTGATCACGCCCGAGATGGTGCGCACGCTGGCCAAGGACCCCATCCTGTTCGCGCTGGCGAACCCGGTGCCGGAGATCCTCCCGGAGCAGGTCCGGGAGGTGCGCGACGACGTGATCATGGCGACCGGCCGCAGCGACTATCCCAACCAGGTGAACAACGTGCTCGGGTTTCCGGGCATCTTCCGCGGGGCGCTCGACGTCCGCGCCAACGCCATCAACGAGGAGATGAAGCTCGCCGCCTCGCACGCGCTGGCGCAGCTGGCGCGGCAGGACGTCCCGGAGAGCGTCTCCGCCGCGTACGGCGGGCAGAGCTTCAAGTTCGGCCGCGACTACATCATCCCCAAGCCCTTCGATCCGCGCGTGCTCACCGCGGTGGCGCCGGCCGTGGCGCAGGCGGCGATGGACTCCGGCGCGGCGCGCATCCGGCTGGACCGCGCCGAGTACGTCGAGCAGCTGCGCAAGCGGCAGGGCCGGACCTACGAGGTGATGAGCGTGGTGGTCGGCAAGGCGCGGCGCAAGCAGACGCGCATCGCCTTCCCCGAAGGGAACAACCCGCGCATCCTGCGCGCCGCGCAGATCCTGGCCGAGGAGCGCATCTGCCGGCCGGTGCTCATGGGCAAGCGGGAGGAGATCGACGCGTTCGCGACCGAGGCGGGACTCTCGGCCATCGCCGACCTGGAGGTGATCGATCCGGTCACCAGCCCCGACATCCAGGCGTACACGCAGCTCCTCTACGGCCTGCGGCAGCGCGCAGGGATGTCCTTCGCCGAGGCGGCGTACCGGATCCGCCAACGGAGCGTGTTCGCCGCGATGATGCTGCACGAAGGCGCGGTGGACGGCGTGGTGACGGGCCTCACCCGGAGCTACCCGGAGGCGATCCGGCCCGCGCTGCAGATCGTCCGCACCATGCCCGGCCGCTTCGCCGCGGGGACCTATATCCTGGCCTTCAAGCACGGCCTGAAGTTGCTCGCCGACTGCACCGTCATCGCCGACCCCACCGCGGAGCAGCTCGCCGACATCGCCATCTCCACCGCCGAGCTGGCCCGCGAGTTCGAGCTGACGCCGCGCGTGGCGATGCTCTCCTACTCGAACTTCGGCACCGATCGCGGCGGCTCGCCCGCCAAGGTGAGGCGCGCGCTCGAACTTACGCGGCAGCGGCGGCCCGAGCTGGAGATCGACGGCGAGATGCAGGTCGACCCCGCGGTGGTGGAGAGCGTGCGCGAGCAGGAGTTCCCGTTCGTGCGGCTCACCGGCGACGCCAACGTGCTCGTCTTCCCCGACCTGAACAGCGGCAACATCGGCTACAAGCTGCTCTGGCGGCTGGGCGGCGCGGAGGTCATCGGCCCGGTGCTGATGGGCATGGCGCGGCCGGTGAACGTCCTGCAGCAGGGAGCCAGCGTGCAGGACGTGGTCAACCTGGCGGCGATGACGGCGGTTCGGGCGCAGAACGAGATCGTCTACTGAGCGGGCGACAAGCGCTGCCGCAGCGCGGTCTCGAGCTCGGCGGCGATGCGGCGGTGCGCGGCGGGATCCGGGTGCCCGTCCCAAGGGAGCAGGTCGGCCGGGTCGACATCGACGAGCGCGTACGGAAGGCCCTGCTCGACGAACAGCTCGCGCAGCAGCGCGCCTTCGGGGTGCTCGTCGAGCGTGCGTCGCCTTCCGATGGAGATGACCGCGAAGAGGGGCTCGGCGCCCCGCCGGCGCACGACGCTCGCGGTCTCGCGAAGGATTGCGGCGGTGAGCCGCGTTGCATCGCGGAGCCCCAGGTCGCTCAGGTACCGCACTTCGTTGACCAGCAGATCGCGCAGGTGGAGGTGGGCGAAAAACCCCTCGGCAGGCGGCACCAGGACGAGCGCGCCTTCGCGCAGCGCGAGGCGCGGGCGGTAGTCCTGCACGTTGCGGAACATCATCACGGGCACGAAGGTGATGACCGCGGCGGCAGGCCGCCGCAGGCGCCCCAACGCGTCGCCGAGGCGGAGCAGCGCCTGGTCGGAGCCGTACCCGCCGCACGCCACGTTGATCACTTGCAGGCCGAGGTCCTTTCCCATCAGCGGGGGAAAGCTCTGCTCGTACGCGACTCCATGCCCGGCTGCGATCGATTCGCCCGCCACGATGAGCGAGGGCAGGTCCGGGTCCGGCGCTCCTTGCGGCGCCTGCGCCCGGTCGCCCCAGGCGTCCACGGCATAGACGACGGGATGCTGCGGCGGTCCCAGCACCGTCGTGCGCGAAGGCAGCAGCACCCAACCGAACCGCGCGTCGGGTCTCCCGAGACGGAACTCCACCTTGGCCGCGCGCCACGCCGCCGGCTGCCCTTCCCCGCGGCGCAGGATCAGCTCGGACGCGGCGAGCGCGAGCGCCACCGCGAGGGAGACGCGCGCCGTCCCGCCGGGCGTGGCGCGCGCGAGCGCCCGCCCCAGCTGCCACGCGCCGACGACCAGCGCGATACCAGCGACCGCGACGCCGGCTCGCACGCCGCGCGACACCCAGTCGGGCGCCCAGGGATAATAGCCGGGCAACAGCACGTGCTGCTCGAACCACGGGTAATCCATCGCCTTCGCCGCCAGGAGTAGCGCGGCGCCGCTTGCGCAACAGACGGTAGTCGCAATCCAACGCAAGTTCCCCCGAGCCTACCCTGTGCTAGCGTCGCGCGCATGGAGGAGGCCGTGCGTCCGTCCGCGCTCGATCGCGCGCTCCGCCCGCTGCACCGCTGGGTGTGGCGCGACCCGCACCGCCGCGGGCGCAAGCTCCTGCGCTTCGCGGAGACCGAGGCGGACGGCGGGCGCGACCTCTCCCGCGCAGCGGAGCTGACCCCGGACCCCCTGTTGCGCAGGCTGTACCTGCGCCACGCCGAAGACGAGCTGCGCCACGCGGCGCTGTTCCGGGAGCGCGGGCGGGCGCTCCTCCGCGCGCTGCCGCGCACGCGGAGCGGCTTCGAGGCGAACTGGCTGGCGCCGGGCGAGCGAGGCCTCGACGACTTGCGCGTCGAGCGCGAGCGCGACGAGTCTTTGCTCGCCTTCCTGCATCTATCGGAGAAAGCGGCGGCGCAGCGGTTCGCGATGTACCGGCAGGTGCTCGGGCACGATCCCGCCACCCGGGCGGTGTTCGAAGAGGTGCTGAACGACGAGGCGTTCCACATGAACTACACGCACACGCAGCTCGCGCGCGTCGCGGCCGGTGGTTCGCGCGCGCGCCTCTTCCGGGCGCGGATGGGGCGGCTCTGGAAGGCCTACCTGCGCGCTGCCGCCGCCCTGGCTTCGGTGCTCGGAACGCTGCTGCTGCGCGTCCAGTACTTCGCGGTGCTGCCGCTGTTCGCGCTCCTCGCCCGCCGCGCCGCCAGGCGCGAAGGCGTGGGCTTCGTGGCAGCGCGCCGCCCCTCCGCCTTCACGAGCCAGTACTGATGCGCATCCTGGGCATCTCCGCGCACTACCACGACTCCGCCGCGGCGCTGGTCGTCGACGGCCTACCCGTCTGCGCGGTGCAGGAAGAGCGGCTCTCGCGCCGGAAGAACGACGCCGGGTTCCCGCTGGCGGCCATCGAGTGGTGCCTCGATCGCGCCGGGCTCGAGCCGGAAGAGCTCGACGCGGTCGTGTTCTACGAGAAGCCGATGCTGAAGTTCGAGCGCATCCTGACCATGGCGCTGCGCGGGTTCCCGCGCACCTGGCGGAGCTTCCCGCGCGCAATGAAGAGCTCGCTGGGCGAAAAGCTGTGGGTGAAGGGGATCATCGCCTCGCACCTGGGCCTCCCCGGCCGCAAGATCCTCTTCACCGAGCACCACCAGGCCCACGCCGCAGCCGCCTTCCTCACCGCGCCGACGCGTGCGGCGGCGATTCTGACGGCCGACGGAGTGGGCGAGTGGGCGACGCTGTCCCTCGGGCGCGGGACGGTGGGCGGAGATGGGCGCAGCGAAATCCAGGCGTTCCGCGAGATCCGCTTCCCACACTCGCTCGGGATGCTCTACTCGACCTTCACCGCCTGGCTGGGGTTCCCCGTCAACGAGGGCGAGTACAAGGTGATGGGCCTCGCGGCGTACGGCCGTCCCTCGTTTGCCGCGGAGGTCCGGAAGGTGCTGCTCCGCACGCCGGACGGCGGCTTCGCGCTCGATCTGTCGTATTTCGACTACCACCTCGCCGCGCGAAGCTCGTACTCCGCGAAGTTCCTCGACGCGTTCGGCCCTGCGCGCGAGCCCTGGGAACCCATCGACCTGTCCACCGAGCACGGGCGCCACTGCGCGGACGTCGCTGCCTCCGTGCAGCGGGTCCTCGAAGATACGCTGGTCGATCTCGCCGCCTCGCTGCGCGCCGAGACGCGCTTGCCGGACCTGTGCCTGGGCGGCGGCGTGGCGCTGAACTGCTGCGCGAACGCGCGCATCCTGCGCGAGAGCGGGTTCGAGCGCGTGTTCGTGCCGCCCGCTCCAGGTGACGCAGGCTGCGCCCTCGGCGCCGCGCTGTACGCCGACCGGGTGCACTTCGGCAATCCCTGGCGGGAGGTGCCCGACCATCCCTTCTGGGGACCCGAGGCGCAGCCGGCCGAGTTGTCGCGTCTCGCCGCCGAGGATGGGCTCCCCTCCGAGCACGCCTCCGAGGCGGAGCTTCTCGCGCGCGTCGCGGACGAGCTGTGCGCGGGACGGATCGTGGGGTGGGTCGACGGCCCGTGCGAGCTCGGGCCGCGCGCGCTCGGACACCGCAGCATCCTGGCCGCGCCGCAGGACGCCGCCATGCGCGACAAGCTGAACCGCAGCATCAAGTTCCGCGAGGAGTTCCGTCCGTTCGCCCCGGCGGTGCCGATCGAGTCCGCCTCGCGCTACTTCGACCTGCCGCCCGGGGGCGAGCGGCTGGGACGCTTCATGTCGGGAGTTTTCCCGGTCCGGCGCGAGTGGCGCGACCGGCTCGCCGCGGTCACCCACGTGGACGGCACCGCTCGGGTGCAGACGGTCGAGCGCGCGATGGCGCCCCGCTTCCATGCGTTGCTCGAGGAGATGGGCCGCCGCACCGGCGTGCCGGTGCTGCTCAACACCAGCTTCAACCTGGCCGGCGAGCCGATCGTCACCCGCGCCGCCGAGGCGTACTCCACGTTCCGGCGCTCGGGCATCGACCTTCTCGTCTGCGGGCCGGTGCTGGTGGCCAAGAAGCGGGCCGCGCAGAAGGGCCCGGAGGAGGCGGTCGCATGATCAAGCGGCGTTCCCGCATCGCGCGCACGCTGACCATCGTGGGCAGCGCCGCGCCCTCCATCGTCGACGGCGCCCGCGGGCTGTGGCGCAGCGAGGCCGGCCGGAAGTGGCTGGTCCCGCTGGTCGTGTTCCTCTGCGTGACCGGCGTGATCCTGGTGGTGGCGGCCGGCGTCGAGGCGCTCGCGCCGTTCATCTACGCGATTTTCTAGC
>DASWGI010000283.1:0-2056 GCA_036393835.1 Myxococcales bacterium
GGGGCCGCGTCTTGACCACGGCGTCCCCCTGTCCCCAGAGGGGCAGGGTGAACAGGGCGACCTCGCCGCCGGCCGTGGCGGAGATGACCGCGAGCTGCGGAACGGAGTCGCTGGGCGGGAGGTAATCGGCCTCCCAGCGGCCCTCGCCCACGGCGCGCAGGTTCTCGATCCGCCCCGCGCTGGCCGACAGCCGCGGCAGGGAGCGCGCCTCGATGCGCAGGCGCGTCTTCGCCGTCTCGCCGAGCTGCACGCGCGGCGGGTCCGAGGCAATCGTCAGGCCGGCGAGGAGCAGCGCGATCATGGCGGCCGCTTCCTCCAGTGGATGGCGAAGTCGCGGATGCGCGCCGGCGGGTCCACGCAGCGGACCTTCCGCATCTCCTCGCGGCCGGCAGCGTCGCGCAGCGCGACGAGCACCTCGCGCCGGCCACCGGTGTGCGCCACCGGCACGCGGAACCGTCCGTCCGGCAAGAGCGCCGCGGCCGCGCCGTCCACCGTGACCTCGGCCCCCGGCGGCGCGACTCCTTCGACAGTGGCGCACAGCCCGTCGGTGGCTGCAGCGGCGTTGGCGACCTTGAGCAGCACGCTGGCGGGGATGGGCTCGCTCGCGGACGGCGCGCGGCCCTGCACCGCGAACGCCTGCTGACCCTCGTGCACCTCGACGCTGCCGTCCTGCGCGCGCAGGGTGACCGCGCCGGTGTCGGTCGCGATCGCCACCGCGGTCCCGGTGCTCAGCACGCTGAAGCGCGCTCCGCGCGACTCGACGACTCCGCCGGAGCTCTCGATGCGCAGCAGACGCTGCGCATCGGGCTTGTAGTCGGCCTTCACCCGGCCGCGGGCCAGCTGGAACCTGTGCAGCTTGTTGGTGATCTCGCGGATGGTCAGCTGCGAGGACTCGGTGACGGTCAGGCGGGCGCGATCGCCGATGCGCAGGTCCGTGCGCGCGCCAATGCCGGTGCGCAGCGAGTCGTCGGCCCGCAGGTGCTCGCCCGCGACCAGCGCCGCCCAGTCGCCTTGCGAGGTGGTGCGCTGCACCGGCCCGCTCACCGCCTCGACGATGGCCTCCTCGACCGCGGCGGACGCAGCCTTGGGGATTCCGGCGCGCAACTCAGGCGCCGCCCGGTAGACCGCGCGGCTGAAGACCCACCAGGCTCCAGTGAGGACCGCGCAGAGCACGGCAACGGACTCCAGGGCGAGCCGGCTGGTGCTCCGCCGCGCCACGCTACGGAGCCCTCGCGATGCGCACCGCGAACTCGGTGCGCGCCCAGGGGAGGCGCTGCGCGTCGCCCGGGGGGACGAGCAGTAGGCCGCCGCCGCTGCGCTCCATCACGGTGCGGGCCACGTGCAGGCCCAGGCCCGATCCGCGGCCGTCCGGCTTGGTGGTGAAGCGCGGCGAGAAGAGCCGGGGCAGGTCCTCCTCGGCGATCCCGGCTCCGTCGTCGGAGACGCGTACCTCGGGGCCGCGGTCGCTGCCGACGATGCGGACCTCGACGCGGCCCGTCTCCTCGACCGCGTCGGCGGCGTTGACCAGGAGATTGGTCACGGCATGCAGCACGGCATGCGCCGTGCCGTGGCCGTACGTAGGCCCACCGGGATGGAAGACGAATCGCGGGCCCAGCTTGCGCAAGCGGTACGCGAGCAGGTCCACGGACCGCTGCACGACGGGCTCGATCGCGAACAGGGTCGGCGGCAGGCATTGGGGCGTGAACAGGTCCTGCCAGGTCCGGAACAACTCCTCCAGGCGCGCCACCTGCTGGGCCACCAGGCGGTACTCGTCCGAGTGGCCGACCCCCGTCTTGCGCGCGAGCAGCTCGAGCCCCGCCTTGATGCCCATCAGCGGGTGCCGCATCTCGTGGATCAGCCCCGGGCCGAGGAGCTCCGCTTCCTTGTGCAGCTCGTCAGCCACGGTGCCTACACCAGGTGTGCCGCCGGCGCGGCGGCGGGCAGGAGGATGGTGAAGGTCGCGCCGCGTCCGGGCGCGCTGTCGACCAGCAACTGGCCGTGGTGCGCCTCGACGATGCTGTGCGAGATGGACAGCCCGAGCCCCACGCCAGCCGCG
>DASWGI010000284.1:0-18987 GCA_036393835.1 Myxococcales bacterium
CTGGAGACCGGCGAGCCGATGCCGATGCCCCAGCCGGCTGCGTAGCGGCCCTCTCGATCCGGCCGAGCAGCTCGTTCCCGACCTGCTCGGTGGTCGACGCCGGGCCACCGAGCATCGGGACCAGGTCGGGCGTGTGCGCGCCTTCCGCGACCTGCTCTCGCACGGCGTCCTCCAGAAGCCGCGCTTCCGCGGCGTGGCCGAGGTGCTCCAGCATCAGCGCGCCGGAGAGCACCATCGCCAGCGGGTTCGCCTTGCCCTGCCCCGCGATGTCGGGGGCGCTGCCGTGCACCGGCTCGAAGAGCGACACCTGGCCCGGATGGATGTTGCCGCTCGCGGCGATCCCCAGCCCGCCGGTGAGCGCGGCCCCCAGATCGGTCAGGATGTCGCCGAACAGGTTGTTGGTGACGATCACGTCATAGGCCTCGGGCTGGCGCACCAGGTCCATCGCCAGCGCGTCGACGAACATCGCCCTCGCCTCGATCTTGGGGTGGCGCCCGGCCACCTCCGCGAACACGCGCCTCCACAGCCCGTGGCCGTGCAGGAGCACGTTGGCCTTGTCCGTCATGCACACGCGCTTCTTGCCGTTCGCCTCGGCCACCGCGAACGCCGCCTCGCAGATGCGCTCCACTCCCTTCCGGGTGTTGATCTCCACTTCCTGCGCGATCTCGTCCGGCGTGCCCTTCTTGAAGGTGCCGCCGGTGCCCGTGTACAGGCCCTCGGTGTTCTCGCGGACCACGACGAAGTCGAGCTCGCGCCGGCCCTTGCCCTTGAGCGGGCTGAGCCGGTCGTCGAGCAGTTGGCAGGGGCGCAGGTTGATGTACAGGTCCAGCTCGAAGCGCATCGCCAGCAGGATGCCCTTGGCGTGCTCGTTCCCCGGCACGCGCGGGTCCCCCACCGCGCCGAAGTACACGGCGGCGTAGTCGCGCCGGAGCGTGTCCATGAATCCGTCCGGCAGCACGGTCCCGTCGAGCAGGTACCGCTCGGCGCCGAAGTCGAACCAGTCGAATTGCAGCCCGAGCCCGCGCAGCTCCGCGATCCGTGAGAGCAGCCGCACGCCGACGCTCGCGACCTCGGGTCCGATTCCGTCGCCGGGGATGACCGCAATGCGCTGGGGCATTGAGGCGGGGAACCTAGCATCTCTGACGCGGTGCGGCCCGTCCCGGGGCGGGACGCGGCGCGTTAGAGGCGATCTAGACCCGTGCGCGCAACCAGTCGAGCACCTTCTGCGCGCTCTGGTCGGGAGGGAACACGGGATAGAGAACGTGCTCCACCTCACCGCGGAAGAGCACCAGCGTGAGGCGCTTCAAGAGCGTCATGCCGGCCACCTCGAAGGTGGGCAGCTTGAGCGCGCGCTGGAATCGCAGCCCGGCGTCGCTGAGCACCTCGAACGGCAAGCGCAGCCGCCCGGCCATCTCGCGCTGGTACTCCGTCGTCTGCGTCGACAGCCCGTACACGGTGGCGCCGAGCCGCGCGAATTCCACGTGCACGTCCCGGAACCCGCAGCTCTGTGGCGTGCAGCCCCGCGCTCCAGGGATCGCGTCCCACCCCGGCGGCAGGTCCTTGTCCGGCTCTCCCGTGCGCGGATAGGCGTACACGACGACGCGGTGCTCCTGCGATTCCTGCGCGAGCACCACCTCGCGCCCGCGCGTCGAGGGCAGCGCGATCGGCGGGACCATCGCGTGCGGCAGATGCCTCGCCGCACCATCATCCTGCGGGACGGGCAGGTCCTTCGGCAGCGTGTGGAGATCGTCGGTGCGCACTCAGGCGGTCAGCTTCTCGAACACGGTGGTGCCGTGGTGCTGGATCGCCGGGACGATGCCGCCCTCGCCGGCGAGGGCCCGGATGATGCGGGATGGCTCCTCGGCCTGGAACTCCTGCCCGGCGACGCGGACGCGGCCGCGCGCGAGGTCGACCTGCACCTCCGCGCCGTCCTTCGCCACCTCGTAGAACGAATCGTCCCGCACCACCAGGAAAGGCAGCGCCTCGTTGACCAGGTTGCGCTTGTGGATGAACGCGTAGCTCTTCGCCACGATGGCCTGGATCCCGGCGCCCTTGAGCGCCAGCACGGCCTGCTCGCGCGAGCTGCCCGAGCCCCATCCCTCGCCGGCGACGACCACGGTCGCTCCCTCGCGCGCGCGCTGGACGAACTCCGGGCGCACGTAGTGGAACGCCTTGGCGCCCAGATCGGCCAGCGAGGTGAGATGGCAGAACTCGCCCGGGATGATCGCGTCCGTATCCACGTTGTCGTCGAAGCGCTGGATGCGCGCCTTCACCGCGCCCGCCGGCGTCGCCGCGCGATCCTTCGCGCGCGCCGACTTCCCGGAAGAAGCGGGCTGCGCGGTGGCGCCCGCCGGCGAAAGGTGCGGCTGCGGCTCGACCACCTGCACCTCGGAAGCGCGGCGCGGCTTCCGCTCGCCGAGGATGCGCCGGTAGCGATCCTGGTCGACCAGCGCGAGCAGCGGGCGCGGATCGGTCACCTTCATCTCCGCGGCGCTCGCCGCGACCGTGGCCGCGGAGGCGAGGTGCGCCAGCGAGCCCTCCCCCATCCGGTTCTCGTAGTTGCGGTTCTGCGAGCTGAGCCACCTCTCGCCGCGGCCCGCCTTCTCCGAGGCGACGCCCAGGCACATCGAGCAGCCCGGCGGGCCCACGCGGAATCCGTTGCGCTCGTACACCTCCCACAGCCCGGCGCGGCGCAGGTCCTCCTGGATGGTCAGGTCCCCGGGGACGACCAGCTGCCTGGTCTGCGGCGCGCGGCGCGACTTCCCGGAGGTCTTCTTCTCCGCCGCCTCGAGCACCAGCGCGCCGAGGACCAGCTCCTCCTCGGTGGTGGTGCACGCGCCGATGAACAGCCCGTCCAGCGGCATCCCGGCCACCTCGCTCACCCCGACCACGTTGTCCGGCGAGAACGGCTTCGCCACCTGCGGCTCGAGCCGGTCCAGCGCGATCGGGTAGCGCGCCACATAGGGCGCCCCGGGATCGGCGCGGAAGGCGCGCATCGGCTGGAGCGCCGCGGCGTCGTCCTCGTCCGAGCGCCCGGCGAGCCACGCCGCGGTCACTTCGTCCGCCTCGAAGATGCCGTTCAGCCCGCCGAACTCGGCGGTCATGTTCGCGATGGCGAAGCGGGAGTCGGTGGAGAGCTGCCGGACGCCGTCGCCCCGGTACTCGACCGACCGCTCCATGGCGACCGTGTTGCGCCCGAGCAGGGCCAGGGTGCGCAGGATGACTTCCTTGCCACCGAAGCCGAAGGAGAGCTGCCCGCTGTACTCGACGCTGATGGCCTCCGGCACCTCGATCCAGGAGGTTCCCAGCACCATCGCTACCACGATGTCCGCGCCGCCCAGACCGATGGACACCGCGCCCAGGCCGCCGTGCGAGGAGGTGTGCGAATCCGCGCCCAGCACCACGTCGTTGGGCCGCACCAGGTCCCGGTAGAACTTGGTGTGCAGGATGGTCTGGTTCGCGTCGTAGAAGTGCCGGATGCCGCTCTCCCGGGCGAAGTTGCGCGAAAGCTGCACGAGCTTCTGCGCCCGCTTGTCGTTGGCCAGCGTGACCGGATCGACGGTGTGGTCGACGGCGAGGAAGAAGCGCTCCTTGTCGTGGAGCTTGGGCCTGCCCAGCAGGCCGTAGGTGCGCTCCATGCCGTTCCACGCCAGCTCGCTGGCGATGGTCCAATCGACCGAGACCTGCAGGACGTCGCCCGCCTGCACCCACGGCCGCGGCAGGTTCCGCGCGTGCGCGGCCAAGATCTTTTGGCTGAGGGTCATGGGGTGGGGGGTCAGCTCCATGAGGCCGCTGTACATGGCTTCTTTCTCCCCGGCGCGCAACTGCCCGATCTGTGACACACTGCCGGCATGGGGACCTGGTTCGAGCGGCTCAGCTCCCTGGACTCGCTCTTCCTCGAGCTCGAGGATCGCACCGCCCACATGCACGTCGGGGCGGTCGCGGTCTTCGAAGGGAAGGCGCCGCCGTACCGCGACCTCCTGCAGCTCATCGAGGCCCGGCTCCACCGGGTGCCCCGCTACCGCCAGCGCGTGCAGTTCGTGCCCTTCAAGCAGGGCCGCCCCGTCTGGATCGACGAGTCGCAGTTCGACCTCGAGTACCACGTGCGCCACACCGCGCTGCCCGCGCCGGGAGGGGACGAGGAGCTGAAGCGGCTCGCCGGGCGGCTCTTCTCGCAGGCGCTCGACCGCGACAAGCCGCTCTGGGAGCTGTGGCTCGTCGAGGGGCTGGGAGGAGACGGCTCCGCCGGCGACGGGCGGACGCCGAAGGCGGGAGCATCCGGCGACCGCTTCGCCATCATCTCCAAGACCCATCACTGCATGCTCGACGGCATCTCCGGCGTCGACCTCGCCACGGTGCTGATGGACACCGAGCCCTCGACCGAAGCGCCGGCGGCGCCCGCCGAGTGGAAGCCGCGCCCCGCGCCGAAGACCTCCGAGCTCCTGGCCACCTCGTTCAAGGAGCAGATCACCAACCCCATCCAGGTGGTGCGCGAGGCGCTGCACGCGAACAACGACGCGCGCAAGCTGCTGCGCGAGATCGCGGGCGGGTTGAAGCCGCTCCTGGGCCTCGCGGGCATGGGGCTGGCCCCAGCCTCCGCGTTGAACCGTCCGATCGGGCCCCACCGCAGGTTCGAGATGCTCGACCTTCCCCTCCCGGAGATCCGCAAGATCCGCCGGGCGCTGCGGGGGACCGTCAACGACGTCATCCTCGCGGTCGTCGCCGGAGCGCTGCGGCGCTGGCTGGAAGCGAAAGGCGAGTCGCTCGGACCCGACCTGCGCGCCCTGGTGCCGGTCAGCATGCGCGGCGCGCACGACCGCAATACCTTCGGGAACCAGGTCTCGGCGGTCTTCTGCCCGCTGCCGGTCGCCGAGGCGAATCCGGTGGAGCGGTTGCGCAAGGTGCGCGAGGCGATGAAGGGGATCAAGGAGGGGGGTCAGGCGGTCGCGGCCGCCGCGCTCGCCTCGCTCAGCGACTTCGCCCCACCCACGCTTCTCGCCCAGGCGGCGCGGCTGCAGGCGGTCACGCGCTTCTTCAACCTGGTGGTCACCAACGTGCCCGGGCCGCAGTTCCCCTTGTACCTCCTGGGACGGCAGCTCCGCGGCTGCTACCCGCAGGTCCCGCTCGCCGCGCAGCAGAGCATCGGCGTGGCGCTGCTCAGCTACCACGGAAACGTCTGTGTCGGGCTCCTCGCCGATCTCGACGTCCGCGACCTGGCCGCGCTCGGCGGCGCGATGCACGCGTCCCTGGACGAGCTGCTGGCGGCCGCGGAAGCAGCGCCCGAGCCGGAGGCACCCCAGACACCTGCCCCCGTATCGAGCCGTGAGCCGCGAGCCGCAGCCCGCGAGCCGATCCAGGCCGACCCCGCGCGCACACCGGGGATTTGATGCCTCTCGCCGAACGCGCAGGCCACGCCATCCACTACGACGAGGTCGGGGACCCGTCCGCCCCGCCGCTCCTGCTCGTCATGGGGCTTGGCCTCTCCTCGCGCGCCTGGGACCCGCTGCCCGCCCGCCTGTCGGAGAACTTCCGCGTGCTGGTGTTCGACAACCGGGGCACGGGACGATCCGGGCGCCGAGGTTGGATGTACCGCATGCGCGATCTGGCCGACGACGCGGTCACCGTGCTCGACGCGGTCCAGGTGCCGCGGGCCAACGTGTTCGGCATCTCGATGGGCGGGATGATCGCGCAGGAGCTCGCCATCCGGCACCCCTACCGCGTGCGCCGGCTTGCCCTCGGCGCGACGTTCGCGAGCTGGCTGCGCGGACACAAGCCCTCGCTGCGCACCGCGTTCGACCTGCTCCTGCTCATCCTGCAGCGCCAGCGCGTCCCGGCCGAGCGGCTCGGCCGGCTGCTGGTCTCGCGCGAGTTCCACAGGGCGCATCCGAACCACGCCCTGGAGTGGATCGCGCGCTCCGGCCGCGCGGAGGTCCGCTGCGCCGCCGCTCAGGTCGCCGCCGTCCTGGGCCACGCCACGCTGCACCGGCTCGAGCAGATCCGGGCGCCGACCCTGGTCATCACCGGCGACGCCGACCGGCTCGTCCCGCCTCGCAACTCCGAGGTGCTGGCCGCCGGCATCCCCGATGCGCGCCTGCTCGTCCTGCGAGGCGCGGGTCACGTCTTTCCGCTCGAGCGCGAGCAGGAGACGGTGCGCGCGCTCACCGAGCACTTCCTCGTCGACTGATGGCTATCTTGGCCATGGAGGTCCTCCCATGGACGGGCGCTACGCCGATCGAGCCGAGGCCGGCCGTGTCCTCGCCGAGAAGCTCAAGCACCTGGCGGGGAGGCCCGACCTGGTGGTCCTGGCGCTCCCGCGGGGCGGGGTACCGGTCGGCTACGAGATCGCGCGCCGGCTGGGAGCGCCCCTGGACGTGTTCGTCGTGCGCAAGCTCGGCGTGCCCGGGCACGAGGAGCTGGCGATGGGCGCGCTCGCCTCGGGCGGGGTACGCGTCCTCAACGAGGACCTGATCGGCGAGCTGGGCATCCCCGACCGGGTCATCGAGGCCGCGACCCTCCGCGAGCAGAACGAGCTGGAACGGCGCGAGCGGGCGTACCGCGGCACCCGCCCCGCGCCGGACCTGCGCGGCAAGACCGTGGTGCTGGTCGACGACGGCCTGGCCACCGGGAACACCATGCGCGCCGCGGTGGAAGCGGTCCGGGCCCAGCATCCGGCCCGCGTCATCGTGACGGTCCCCGTCGCGGCCCGCGCGAGCTGCGAGGAGCTGGCCGAGGTCGCGGACGAGGTGGTCTGCGGGCGCACGCCGGAGCCCTTCCGCGCGGTCGGGCTCTGGTACGACGATTTCGAGCAGACCACCGACGCCGACGTCGGGGCGATCCTCTCGCAGGCGCAGGACCGCGCCGACGCGGCGCAGGCCGCTTCCACGAGCGAAGGCGTCATGGTCCACATCGACGCCGGCGGCGTCCAACTGGAAGGCGACCTGGCGCTCCCTTCCGGCGCGCGAGGGGTGGTCGTGTTCGCGCACGGGAGCGGGTCTAGCCGCTTCAGCCCGCGCAACCGCGCGGTGGCCGCGGCGCTGCGCGCGGCGGGGCTCGGGACGCTGCTCGTCGACCTGCTCACGCGCGACGAGGAGCGGGTCGACGCGCGAACCGGGCACCTCCGATTCGACATCCGGCTGCTCGCGACCCGCCTGGTCGCCTGCATCGACTGGCTCGCCGGGGGAGCGCGGACCTCGGACCTCCGCATCGGCTGCTTCGGCGCCTCCACCGGCGCCGCCGCGGCATTGGTCGCCGCCGCCGCCCGGCCGAGGTCGGTGGGCGCCGTCGTCTCGCGCGGAGGCCGCCCCGACCTGGCCGGCCCGGCCCTGACGCAGGTGCGGGCACCGACGCTGCTGATCGTCGGCAGCGAGGACGAGGAGGTGCTGGAGCTGAACCGGCAAGCGCTCGAGAAGCTCCCGGGCCAGAAGGCGCTCGTCGTCATCCCCGGCGCCACCCATCTCTTCGAGGAGCCCGGCGCCCTGGAACAGGTCGCCGACCTGGCACGGCGTTGGTTCCTGCGCTGGCTCGCCGCCGAGGCGCTTCCCTCCGCTGCGCCGCCGATCTAGGGTTCGCCGCCATGGCGAACTCGACGCAGCAGAACAAGCCGGCTCCGGTGGACGACGGGGCCATCCAGAAGGCGCTCGCGGAGTACGAGAAGAACCAGCGCACCTACCTGGAAGAGCTGAAGAAGCTGGTGCGCATCCCCAGCGTCTCCTTCGAAGGCTTCGACAAGCAGCAAGTGCGCAAGAGCGGCGAGGCCACCTGCGACCTGTTGCGCCGCATCGGCATGGACAACGTGCAGCTCCTGGAGATGCCGGGCGCGCACCCCTACGCCTACGGCGAGTGGCTGAAGGCGCCGGGGCGGCCCACCCTGCTCCTCTACGCGCACCACGACGTCCAGCCCGCCGGCGACGAGGAGAAGTGGGCCACCAAGCCCTTCGAGCCGGTGGAGAAGGACGGGCGCCTGTGGGGGCGCGGCGCCGCCGACGACAAGGCCGGCATCCTCGTCCACGTCGCGGCCATCCAGTCCTGGCTCAAGAGCGCCGGTTCGCTCCCGGTGAACGTGAAAATCCTCATCGAGGGCGAGGAGGAGGCCGGCTCGGGGTCCCTGGGCGACTTCCTCCGCAAGCACCGCAACATGCTGCAGGCCGATGCCATCGTGCTCACCGACACCGGCAACTTCGAGACCGGCCTGCCCAGCATCACCACCGCGCTGCGCGGGATCGTGGTGGTGAACGTGGAGGTCACCGCGCTCAAGCAGCCCGTGCACAGCGGCATGTGGGGCGGCCCGGTGCCCGACGCGGCGATGGCGCTCGTAAAGGTCCTCGCCCGCCTGGTGAAGGACGACGGGTCGATCGCCATCCCCGGCATCTACGACAAGGTGAAGCCGCTCAGCGACGCGGAGCGCAAGAGCATCGCCGCGCTGCCGTCCGACGAGAAGCTCTTCCGCAAGCAGGCCGGCATGCTGGACGGCGTGCAGCTCCTCGGCGGCCGGCACCCCTGGGAGATGAACTGGCGGCAGCCTTCGCTGGCGGTGAACGCGATCCAGGCCAGCTCGCGGAAGGACGCGCGCAACATCATCGTGGACAGCGCCTGGGCCCGCCTCGGCATCCGCACCGTCCCCGACATGGACCCCAAAGACGTCGAGAAGCGCCTGACCGAGGCGCTGACCAGGGATCCTCCCTGGGGCGTCAAAGTGCAGGTCCACAAGGAAGGCGCGGGGAGCTGGTGGTACACGAGCACCGAGGCGCCGGCGTTCAAGGCGGCGCTGAAGGCGCTGCGCGACGGCTATGGCGCCGAGCCGGTGACCATCGGCTGCGGCGGGTCGATCCCCTTCGTCGACCCGTTCAGCAAGGAGCTGGGCGGCGTGCCCGCGCTCCTCATCGGCGTCGAGGACCCGTACACGAACGCGCACTCCGAGAACGAGAGCCTGCACCTGGGCGACTTCGTGAAGGCCACCAGGAGCGCGATCCGCCTCTACGCCGAGCTCGTCCGGGTCGGCGCCCCGAAATAGGCAAGTCGCGGGAGTTACGTGCCCTCGGGACGGCGGCGGCGTCAGCGGAAGACGCGCACCAGCTCTCCCTTGCGCCCCGCCTCGCGCAGCGGCGTTCCCGCCTGGGCCAGCCGCGCGGCCGCGGGTCCGACGAAGTAGATGGTGCCTTTCACCGGCGAGCTGCGGCGGAAGCGCGACTTCACCGCCTCCTGCAGCTCGCGCACCGCGCGCAGGAAGCGGGACGGCTTCCCGCCGATGCGCGACTGATCGCCGCCCGTCTCGGTCTCCGCCCAGAAATACCCCGAGCGGAGCTGCCCCTCCTCGTCGAGCTGCGAGCGGAAGAAGTAGACGACGGGCGATTTCACCTCGTCGATCTTCCAGCGGCCCCGGTTCTGGCCGCGCTTGAGCGGATAGGCGATCACGTCGCCGGCGGCCAGGTAGTAGGCGGGGTCGACGAGCTGGGTGTCCTCGCCGCACAGCGGCGGACGGTGCTGCGGCTCGGTCAGCTCCGGCCACAGCTCGAGCCGCAGGCCCGAGAGACGGCGGAGCACGTCGCGCTCGTCCTCGGGCGCCATGAAGAACGGGACCTGGAGCGCCATGGAGGACTTCTACAGCGGCGACTGCTTCAGCGGGCCTCGGTCGGGGGAAGCGGGGCCATCTCGCCGGCCAGCTCGAACAGCCGGGCGACCTCGGCGTCGTCCAGCTCGAACGTCCGCTGCAGAGCCTTGAGGAGCTCCACCTCGGGGGGATGGGTGCGCCGGTCCGCCCACGCCACCGACGCCGCGAGCCCGAACGCCAGCTCGCGCGACGCCCGATCGGGCAGCCGCTCGGCGATCGAGCTGAGGATGGAGGAGAGATCTCCCACCTGGGCGACCTGCTGCGCCGCGCGGGAGATCGCCTGCCGGAGGTCGCTCGCGTGGATGCCGTGGAACTCGGGCCGCTCGAACACCCGGCGGTAGATCTCCTCCACCTCGACCTTGCTGACGTCTCCGTCCGACCCGGCGGCGAGGATCATCGTCTCGAACAGCGCCGCCTGGCGCGTCTCGTCGGAGAAGTGGACGTGGCCGTTCTTACCCATGGCTGGCCTCCGCGACCACCACTTTGCCCCGGGGGCGCCGCCGCTGTCCACGGGCGGGCAGGCGCGCGCTCCCGACATTCCCCCCGGGGCGCGGCAAGGCGCGCACTCAAGGCGCGTAACGGACCAGCGCGACGGTGATGTTGTCCACTCCGCCGTTCGCGTTGGCCTCGTCGATCAGCCGCGTGCAGGCCGCGGGCAGGTCCTTCTCCGCCCCGAGGATCTCGGCGATCCGCGCGTCGCTCACCATGCCGGTGAGCCCGTCGCAGCAGAGCAGGCACACGTCGCCCGGCAACAGGTCCACCTGGGTCACGTCGATCGCGGTCAGGTCCGCCATGCCCAGCGCCCGGGTGATGACGTTCCTGTGCTGGAAGTTGTCGATCTCGTTCTGGGTGAGCCGGCCCGTCTTGACCAGCTCGTTCAGCAGGGAATGGTCGCTGGTGGTCGGGTGCAGCTCCCCCCGCCGCCAGAAATAGCCGCGGCTATCGCCCACCCAACCGAAGTGCGCGGTGGCGCCGCGGACCAGGAGGCCCACGAAGGTGGTCCCCAGGCCGCGGCGGGTCCCGCTGTCCGCTTCCCCGGCCTCGCGGATGCGCTGGCTGGCCCATTGCGCGGCCACGTTGAGGAGGTTGGTGGGCTCGTCCTTCTGCCGGTCGTAGCCGAACGGCCAGGTGGCCTCCGGATCCTGCGCGATCTCGAAGAAGCGGCGGACGGTCTCGACGCCGATGCCGCTCGCCACCTCGCCCGCCTGGTGCCCGCCCATCCCGTCGCAGACCACCGCCAGCTGGAACTGCGGCAAGAGGAGCAGCGCGTCCTCGTTGTGGTCTCGCTTGCGCCCGACGTCGGTCGCGCCGGCGAATTCGAGCGGCATCGGCTTGGAGCATAGCCGAACACCCCGGGGACACTGCACGGAGCCGCCATGCCACCGGAACCGGTGTTCAGATGCGCCCCGACGCAACGCGGCGCGTTGCGTGGCACCGGGGTGAATCCATAGCTTCTTCCGGAACTTACATCCCAGCGGAGGAGCGGCATGGCCAAGGCCACCGGCAAGCGGGGCCACAGGACGAAAGCGGACGAAGCGCTGTCGCGCAAGGCGACGCAGCACCACGACTTCGTCGGTCAGGCGGAGCCAGATCGCGAACAGTCGCGCACCGTCGAGGAGGGCATCGATCTGATCCGCCAGCGCGGACCCGATCTGCTGGAGGCCCTGCGCGCGAAAGCGGAGCAGCGGCTCGAGCAGATGCCGGCGCCCGTCAAAGGCGCGGTCCGTCTGACCGAGCGCGGGGTGGGGATGGCCCTGTGGCCGGTGCGCGCCGGCGCGCACCTGGTCGGGCGCGTGCTGGAGACGCCCGTCGCGCTGGTCCGCATCCTGATCGCGCGCCGGACGGCCTAGTCGCCGCCGTCTTCGCCGGCTTTTCACACCGCGGACGCCATGGGACGCGTTCCAGGCAGGTGGAGTTGGGGCGGCCCCGAGGGGCTGCGGTCCCGCGCCGTGAGGTCGCTGGTGCGCGAGGTGCTGCGTCCCATCGCCGCCGGAGGGTGGAAGGCGCGCTCCCCTCTCCCGTCGGGACGCCGCCTGCTGCTGTTGCACCTCGACGGAGTGGGTCGCTCGCAGCTCGACGCGGCGCTGCGCGAGGGCTACGTCCCGAACGTGGCGCATCTGCTCGATTCGGGGCGCTACGGCGTCTCGTCGTGCCGCGCGGGAGCGCCCACCTCGACGCCCGCGTTCCAGGCCGGCCTGCTGTACGGCTGCGAGGGCGATATCCCCGGATACACCTGGTACGACAAGCGCCGGCGCTGCGCGGTGCGGATGGACTCCTCCGAGGATGCCCGCAGGCTCGAGGAGGAGTTGCACCGGCGCGGCGATCCGCTGCTTTCGGGCGGCTCGGTGTACTGCTCGATCTTCTCCGGGGGCGCACCCCGGCGCTGGGCGCTCTCGGGGATCTTCGAGAAGCTCACTCCCGAGGATTTCGGCTGGGACAAAGGCGCGCCCGCCGCTTCGCTGCTGCACGATCTCTCGGCGGCGGCGCTGGTGCACGCCGCGACCGCGGGCCGCATCGGAGGGGCGCTGCTGGTCGACGTGGCGAGCGGGATCGTGGAGACGGCGCGCTGGGCCTCGCACGTCGGATCGCTGCAGCACGAGCCGCAGTTCCTCTTCCATCGCGTGCTGACCGAGTGCCTCTTCTCCGAGTTCGCCGCGAACGCGACCGTGGTCGACGTCGCGCGCGGGACCCCCATCGTCTACGCCTGCTTCATCGGCTACGACGAGTATGCCCACCGGCGCGGGCCGTACAGCCGGATGGCGATGCTCAAGCTCTTCGAGCTGGACCGCGCGCTGGGCCGGATCCTGGCGGCCGTCGACGCGGTGCCGGAGCTGAACTACGAGGTCTACCTCTTCAGCGATCACGGCCAGGCGGCCACCCGGCCGGCGGAGCAGATCGTCGGGGAGTCGCTCGGCGAGCACCTGCTGTCCGACGCTCCCTCGCAGGGCGAGCACCTGCGACCCGTGGCCTTCGGCGGCGCGGGCGGCGGGGATGCGGCGGCGGCCGCCGCGCACGCGCGCTGGCTGCGGGCGCTGGCGCGCAGCCTGCCCGGCGCGCTGGGGAAGGCGGCGCTCGGCTGGGCCCGGCACACCGCCAAGGCGCTGGACGCGGCGCAGCCCGAGGGCACCCGCGCCGACGGGCCGCTCCTGGTCGTTCCGGCGGGCGACATCGCCCACGTGTACTCGACGGAGTTGCCGGAGCCGTGCCTGGAGCCGGAGCTTCGCATGCGCCACCCCGGGTTCCTCGAGCGCTGCGCCAACAGCCCGGTGGTCGGGGTGGCGCTGGTGCGCGGCGCCCACGGTCCCACCGCCCTGCGCAACGGCCGCCGGTTCGATCTGGACCGCGCTTCCGACGCGGCCGAGGTGTCGCACCTGATCGGCCATCCGCTGGCGGCGACGTACTGCAAGGACTTGCTCGGGCTGCGCAGCGCGGGCGACGTGGTCTTGATCGGGGCCGGCGCCGGGCAGACCGTCGCCTACCCCTGGGAGTTCGGATCCCACGGCGGCCTCGCCGCCGACGCGCTGGAGACGTTCGTGGTCCATCCCGCGGAGCTGGGGGAGGCGCCCTTCGCGCAGGTCGTCCGGCCGCGCGATCTGCACGCGTTCTTCCGGGCGCGCACGCTGTTCGCCGAACGCCGGGGAGAGGCGCGCCGCGCCGCCGCACGGTAACGCCATGAGAGTGGTGAGCTGGAACATCCACGGCGGCGTGGGACACGACGGGCGGCGGGACCTGGGCCGCGTCGCGCGCGTGCTCGCCGACGCGCGCTGCGACGTGGCGGCGCTGCAGGAAGTGGGCGAGCCCCACCGCGCGCACGACGGAGAGGACCGCACGCACGAGGTCGCCGACCACGCCGCGCACCTCGGCAAGCTGCTCGGCTGGTACGTGGCCTACGGCCCGACGCTGGTCCTGGCGGGGCGGCCGTACGGGAATGCGGTGCTGTCCCGGTACCCGATCGTGCGGGTGAAGAACTACGACCTGTCGGTGCGCGGGCGCGAGCCGCGCGGCTGCCTGCGCGCGGATCTAGAGACCGACGGCGGCGCCCTGCACCTCTTCAACCTGCACCTGGGGCTCTCCGGAGGCGAGCGCAGGCGCCAGGCGGGCATGCTGCTCTCCGCCGACCTGCTGCGGGACGCCGCGCTCACCGCGCCGTTGGTCGTGTGCGGCGACTTCAACATGTGGTTCCCGGTGCCCGGGCCGATCGCGCGGCTGCTCCGGCGCTCGTTGCGCGACGCGGCGTACCTGGCGGCTGCGCGGCGCGCCACCTGGCCGGCGCGCTTGCCGCTGCTCCGCCTGGATCGCGCGTACGTGGGCGGCGGGATCGAGGTGCTCGCCTGGGGCGTCCTGGACGAGGGCGAGGCGCGAAAGGCGAGCGATCACCTGCCCTTGTGGCTCGACCTGTTGCCGCGCCAGCCCGCCTTCGCTTCCGCACGGCAGGCGGGCGTGCCGGCGCAGTAGCGGCGGGCGGACGGGGTGGCTAGTTTTGGCCGGCAGGCGCGGGCTTAGGATCCGTTCGGCACATCCTCGCGCCGTCGGAGGGTTCCCAATGGTCGATGTGGAGAAGTCGGGAAACGGTTTCGGCGCCGGCATGCTGGGCGACCTGAGCGCGCAGGATGCGCAGCGGATCATGGAGCAGACGAAAGTGGCCGTGGATCAGGCTCTCGACCAGGCTTCCGAGTTCATCCGCGAGCGCCCCATCGTCTGCCTCGCGGGCGCGCTGGCGCTCGGATACATCATCGGGAAGATCGTCTCGCGTTGAGGCGCAAGGAGGACGACGTGGCGATCGACACGGACTACCAGGGCTCGGGCGGAAAGGACGGGGACGGCGAGGTGTTCGAGCACGCGAAACGCGCCGCGGAAGAGGTCCGTGCGTTCGGCAGCGCGGTGTCGGGATCGATGGAGAACCTGAGCCGCACGCTCGACCTGCGGGGGCGCGTGCAGCGCCACCCCATCGGCATGGTGTTCGCCGCCCTGGGCATCGGGTACGTGCTCGGCGGGGGGCTCTTCTCGCCGGTGACCGGACGCCTCCTCAAAGTGGGCATGCGGCTGGCGCTGGTGCCCCTCATCAAGAGCCAGATCGGCGCGCCGGCGGGCCCGGACGACAGCGAGCGCCCGTCCGGAAGCAGCGCGGTCTAGCGGGCGCGCCCGCACGGCACCGGGCGGCGGGCGTGCGCAGATTGCGTGCGGAAGCGGACAAACTTTTCTCGTAGGCAGGAGGCGCGGCATGAATCTCAAGAAGAGCGGCTTGAAGGCGCTCAAGTACCTGCAAGACATCGATCGCGACGACGTGCTGGAATCCATCGGGCTGCAGGAGCGCCGCAGCGCGCTCGCGACGACGCTGGGCAGCCTCGGCATCTTCGTGCTCGGCTGCCTGGTCGGCGCGGGCATCGGCCTGGCGTTCGCGCCCAAGTCGGGCGACGAGCTGCGCAACGAGCTGGGCGACAAGGTCCGGCGCAGGGCCCAGGAGCTGCAGCAGAACGAGGGCGCGTTCGGGAGCCCGAACCGCTCCCAGATGCCCGTGACTTAGGAAGACAGCGCTCGCCACAGGTCGTCGACTCCGAATTTTTCCTTGGCGGAGAAGCCGATCACCTCGTCAGGCGGTACGCCGAGCGTGGCGGCGATCTTCTGCAGCTGGGCTGAGCGGCGGGTGCGGCCGAGCTTGTCGAGCTTGGTGGCGACCACCACGATGCGCTTCCCCAGGGACTGCCCCCAGCCGACCATCTCCACGTCGCTAGGCTGCGCGCCCAGGTGGCCGTCGACGATCACCACCAGCGCGCGCAGCGTCTCGCGGCCGGTCAGGTAGCGCTCGATCATCGCCTTCCACCGCTCGCGCTCCTCGCGCGGGCCGGAGGCGAAGCCATAGCCGGGCAGGTCAACCAGGCGCAGCCGGTGCTCGGGCCCGCGGCCGCCCGAGCGGGTGCGCTCGGCGACGCCCACGTCGAAGAAGTTGAGCAGCCTGGTGCGCCCGGGCGTCCGCGATACCCGCGCGAGCTGGCGCCGGTTGGTGAGCGCGTTCAGGCAGCTCGACTTGCCCACGTTGCTGCGCCCGCAGAACGCCGCTTCGGGACGGTCGGCCGGCGGCCACTGCTCGGGCGCGGTGGCCGACTTCACGAACCCGGCTTCCAGGACGATCACGCCGCCGCCCGCTCGCCCCCGCCGCGGCCCGGGACGCCCAGCATCTCGCACAGCTCGTCGAACTCGCGGCCGAACGCCTCCGCGTTGCGGTGCGCCGCGCCTCCGAGCGCGAGCTTGCCGTCGCGCAGATGGGCCCAGACGCGCTTGTGCGAGGTGTAGAAGGCGATGCCGATGCCCAGGAAGAGCAGGAAGCAGCCGGCGTAGACGACCGGCGTCGAGGGATCGCGCGCGATCTGCAGGCCGGTGGCGTAGAACGGCGTCAGTCGCTCGAAGCGGAACGCGAACCGGTCTTCGCGGTTGTCGCGATCGAAGTCGGGCTTCTTCGCGAAGACCCAGAACGAGGTGATCTTCGCGAGCTTCGACGGCCGCATCCGGCCGTCGGGCCCCGCCTCGGGACGCGATCCCGGCGGCTCCTCCGCGCGCACGACCTGGACCGCGGGCCCCAGGCCGGAGAAATCCTCCTGGTGGTCGACGAGCTGGTAGCTGAGCCCCTCGGCCGCGTCGATCGGCTCTCCCGGGGCGGCCAGACGCTCCACCTCCGCGCCGGTCGCCTTGTCGAGGATCTTCACGCGGGCGCGCATCCCCTCTTCCAGCTGCTGGTAGCTGGCCTGGTAGAAGGTGAGCCCGCCATAGCGCAGGGGGTGGTTGACGGTGATGGTCTCGCGGGCCAGCTCCTCGCCCGCGCTGCCATCGGGCAGCTTGCGGAACACGCGCAGGTCGGACTCGAACGCCTTGGGCCGTCCCGGCTCGAACTCCTTGAGGCGGAAGTCGTCGCAGCGGACCAGGAACGGCCGGCCGTCCTGGTCCACCAGCTTGTGGCGGAACTGGGTGCCGTCCGGCCGCCGCTCGATGAACGCGTCCGCCTGGCCGCCTCCCTGGGGCACGTTGGCCACGCCCTCGAAAGCGGTGAGCCGGCCCATGATGCCGCCGCCCAGGATGAGCAGCAGCGAGAGGTGCACGACCCACACGCCGAAGCGCGCATACCGGCCCTTCTCGGCGAACACGCCCCCTTCCGCCGCGCGGACGCTGTACTTGCGCGCCCGGAGCTGCTCCGCGACGGCCTCGGCCGACAGCATGGTGGGGGCCTCGGCCGTGCGGAAGCGCAGCCCGACCACGTGGTCGAGACGCGTCTCCGGGTACCGCACCATGAACCAGATGCGCGGGAGCCGCTCGACGGAACAGGCGATGAGGTTCAGGGCCAGCGAGACGAGCAGCAGGGTGAACCACCAGCTGTGGAACAGATCGTAGAGCTCGAGCCACCGGTAGGCGCCGAGCACCACCGGCCGGTTCGCGAAGGCGCGCTCGATGTTCAGCAGCGAGTCGTTCTGGGGGTTGACGAACGTGCCGGCGATCATCGCCAGGAAGAGCAATAACAGATTTGCCAGGGTGAGCCGGAGCGAGCAGAAGAACCGGAACACCTGCTCGACGACGGCGTTCGACTCCTCGGGCGGGAGCTGCGCGACCTCGCTCACCGCGCCGGGAAGTGGACCGGCCTGGACCAGCGTCTCGCTCATCGCCGCCCGCGCAGCCATGCGGCGAGCTGCGTGCTCTTTGCCCTCGCCTGCGCGCCCGGCTGCCTCTTCGCGCGCTCGGCCGTCCAGTGATCGATCCGCTGCAGCGCCGCCTTGACGTCGAAGGGCTGCGCGGACGGCGACCCCGGCCCGTGGCAGGAGACGCAGGTCGCAGCCGCGTCCTGCATGCCGAACAGCCGGGCCAGCTCCCTGTCGCGCATCACCACCGCCGGCTGATAGTAACGGCCGCCGCCGTGGCAGCTCTCGCAGGACACCCCCGCCACCGGGTCGGCGGGATTCGACCGCTGCTCGTCCCGGGAGTGGCAGGCCAGGCACAGCGCCGAGCGGCGCTGGTCGGGGGTGAAGGAATCGACTGCGCGCGCGTGGGGGCTCTGCGACCAGATGCGGTACGCCTCGGCGTGACAGGCGCGGCAGCTCTCCGGGCCGACCAGATCGGAGGCCAGGGCGGGCGCGGCCAGGGCGAGCACGGCGGCGGCGAAGGCGAGGCGCATCGAGGGGGTGCGGAACGTATCAGCGGGTCTACCATGGCGCAACGCGTCCGTTCGCCGCCTTTCCCGAGGAGCGCATCCCATGACGTCCGCGCTCTGAAAAGCGTAGCGCCCTATCCGGCGGCGGCTAGGAGCCTGTTGCCGTAAGGCAAGGGATCGACAGAGCATACGGAGTCTGATCAAGTTGGCGGATGGCAAAGACGTTCCAGCCGTACGAGCCTGAGCAGAGCCTGCTCTTTCCGCCGTCGCCGAGAGACTGGCTGCCGGAAGGGCACCTCGCGTACTTCGTGATGGACGTGGTGCGCGAACTTGATTTGGCAGATATCAAGGGGCACTACGAGAAGGAGCTGCGCGGGTATCCGCCGTACCATCCGCAGATGATGACGGCGCTGCTGCTCTACGGTTACTGCAGCGGAGTCGCATCGTCGCGAAAGATCGAGCGCAAGACGTACGAGGACGTCGCGTTCCGGGTGATCGCGGCGGGGCACCATCCGGACCACACGGCGATTTCGGAGTTTCGCCGGATCCACCTCGAGGCGCTGTCCGGACTCTTCGTGCAGGTGCTGCAGCTCTGCCGGAAGGCTGGGCTGGTGAAGCTCGGGCACGTGGCGCTCGACGGGACGAAGGTGAAGGCGAACGCGTCGAAGCACAAGGCGATGAGCTACGAGCGGATGAAGGAGAAGGAAAGGGAGCTGAAGACGAAGGTGAAGGCGCTCCTCGAAGCGGCGAAGAACGAGGACGCCTACGAGGACCAGAAGTACGGCGTGAGCCGGCGCGGCGACGAATTGCCGGAAGAACTGCAGCGGGCGAAGAGCCGGCTGGCGAAGATCCGCGCGGCGAAGAAGGCGCTCGAAGAGGAATCCGCGCAGGGTCCGGACGACGGCGGAAGCGGAAGCGGAAGCGGAACATCTCTCCCCAATCATCGCGTGCCGGCAACGAAGGAAGGGAAACCGACGCCGAAGGCGCAACGGAATTTCACCGATGCGGAGAGCCGCATCCAGAAGAGCGGCGACGGATTTGTGCAGGGCTACAACGCGCAGGTCGCGGTCGATGAAGAGGCGCAGATCATCGTCGCGCAGGCGCTGACCAACCAGCCGCCCGACGTGGAGCACCTGGTGCCGATGCTGGAGCGGGTGCGCGAGAACTGCGGTGCGATGCCGCTGACGACGACGGCGGACGCGGGCTATTTCTCCGAGGCCAACGTGCTCGCGGCGCAGGCGATGGGCAC
>DASWGI010000285.1:0-1739 GCA_036393835.1 Myxococcales bacterium
AGATGCGCGGCCTGGGCCAGCTTCCGGGTCGCAGCACGGCGCGGTGCTCGGCGGGCAGCACGCGCGGGAGGTTCCCCGGCAGCCCGCCCCCGGTGACGTGCGCGAAGGCGTGCACGTCGATGGCCGCCCGCAGCGCGAGGCAGTCCTTCACGTAGATGCGCGTGGGCTCGAGCAGCAGGTCGAGCAGCTCGCCCGTGGGGCGGTCGCCGAAGACCTTGCGCGCCAGCGAGTAGCCGTTGGAGTGCAAGCCGCTCGAGGCGAGCCCCAGCACCACGTCTCCGGCGCGCACGCGCGATCCGTCGAGGATGCGCGACTTCTCCACCACGCCCACGCAGAAGCCGGCCAGGTCGTACTCGCCCTCGGCGTAGAACCCGGGCAGCTCCGCCGTCTCCCCGCCGATCAGCGCGCAGCCGGCGCGCACGCAGCCTTCCGCGATCCCGGCGATCACGCGCTCCGCCTGGTCCGCGCGCAGCCGGCTGGTGGCGAAGTAGTCGAGGAAGACGACCGGCTCGGCGCCGCAGACCACCACGTCATTGACGCTCATGGCCGCCAGGTCGATGCCCACCGTCTCGTGCCGGCCGCTTGTGAACGCGAGCTTCAGCTTGGTGCCCACCCCGTCCGTGCCGGCGACCAGCACCGGCTCGCGGTACCCCTTGGGGACCTCGAAGAGCCCGCCGAAGCCGCCGATCCCCGCCAGCACTTCCGGCCGGAGCGTGCGGCGCGCGTGGGGCTTGATGCGCTCGACCAGCGCGTCCCCCTCGTCGGTGTCCACGCCCGCGTCGCGGTAGGTGAGGCCCATGGCGGGCGCACCTTAGATGGATCCGGCCCTGCGTGCCAGCGCAACCAGCCGCCGTGAAAGAAGGGCCCCGCGGAGCCGCGCGCTCCGCGGGGCCTTTGGCGCTTCAGTCGTCGTCGCGGGCGCCGGTCCGGGTGATCTTCCAGATCACGCCGGTCTTGGGGATCTGCACCAGCGGCCCGTCGGTCGGACCGGTGAACCTGCTGTTCGGGTCCGACTGGCCGAAGTCCCGCACCGCGCCGTAGTCGACGAGGTACAGCGCCCCGTCGGGGCCGAATTGGAGCTGGAGCGGCCGGTTGATGCCGTGGATGATCCGGGCGGCGGTCGAGGCCGCGAAGGCCTGGTCCTCCGGCTTGGTGCAGGCGGCGCCGCCGTCCGGCGTGTGCCGCTGGTTTGCCGCCTTGCAATTGAAGGCGAAGCGCGAGAGCGACAGCGTGAGCGGTTCGCCTCGCCGGCTGAAGTTCACCAGCTGGATGTCGTGCCCCTCCTCCGGCTCGCCGTTCCCGGGCGAGAAGCCGAAGTCGCCCTCGCGGGCCACCAGCGCCGCGCCCTTCTTCACGACGCCGCGCGCGAAGGAGTCGGGCGCGAAGTCCGGGCCGACCACCGCCACGTCGGCGGGCTCGATCGCGAGCGGGCTGATCGGCGGCTGCGGGAAGAAGGCGAGCACGTGGCGGACCGGGATGTCCTCCGCAATCACGCGAGCCGCAGGCTGCAGATCGTCGCCGGGGCCGCCCTTGGGGTTGAAGACGGCCTGCGTCGAGTCGAGATCGCCGAACCGGTCCGGCCAGCCATGGTGGTCGGGCGTGCCGTCACGATTCATCTGCGCGAGTTGCAGGCGGTCCGGCGCGTTGTTCGTCGGGCGTGCGCCGCGCTCGTCCTCGCCGTTCTCCGTCACGAAGAGGCCGCCCTGGAGGGCATGGTCTTCGGGAGCGAAGCGCAGGCC
>DASWGI010000286.1:0-2752 GCA_036393835.1 Myxococcales bacterium
CCCGCCGCCAGGAACCTGCGCTCGGCGACGATCTCTCCGCTGTACGGATCGTCGATCCGGAAGCTGCTCGCCATGCGGGCGATCCTGCGTCCTGGTCCGCTCGCGCGCAAATGAACGGCCGGGCGAATGTCAAGCCTCGCAACGAGCCCGGCCTTGTGCTTGACTGCGCCCGCCGATGGACCGGCTGAAGCACCGCTACATCGTGGTCGAGGGGCCGATCGGTGTCGGGAAGACGACGCTGACGCGAGCGCTGTGCAAGCGGTTCCGGGGCCGGGGGCTCTACGAGATCGTCGAGGAGAACCCCTTCCTCGCGAGCTTCTACCAGGACCGGCAGAAGTATGCCTTCCAGACCCAGCTCTTCTTCCTGCTCTCGCGCTTCAAGCAGCAGCAGGACCTGTTCCAGCAGGACCTGTTCAGCAGCGTGACCATCTCCGACTACCTGTTCGCCAAGGACCGGATCTTCGCCTCGATCACCCTCGATCCGAACGAGCTGGCCCTTTACGAGCGCGTCTACGAGCACCTCGGGCCGCGGGTCCTCAAGCCGGACCTGGTCATCTACCTGCAGGCGCGCCTGGACGTGCTGCTCGCGCGGATCAAGAAGCGCGGGCGCGAGTTCGAGCGCCGCTTCGACGCCGACTACCTGACCGAGCTGTCGCGCACCTACAACGACTTCTTCCACCGCTGGGACGAGACGCCGCTCCTGGTGATCAACACCAGCGACATCGACTTCGCCGAGAGCGAGCAGGACCTGGACGACCTGGTCCGCGCCATCGCCCGCTGCAAGCCGGGCACGCAGTACTACCAGCCCCTCGGCACCCGCGTCTGACGGCGAGCCGTCCGGTGCGCGGGTGTGCGCTCGTGTGAGTGGCGCGGGCCCGCAGGAATGATATCTTCCCGTGTGGATCGGTGTAGCCCGAGGCGAGCTGTCCGGCGCTGAACCCTTGCGGTCGGCGACCGGCGCGCGGCGACGCGGAAGGCGCGGTCCCCACAATCCGGAGGTGAACCTTGAAGAAGGTTACCATCCATACACTCCGCAAGATGAAGCAGGCCGGTGAGCGCATTTCCATGCTCACGGCCTACGACGCGTCCTTCGCCCGGCTGCTGGATCAGGCGCAGATCGACGTCCTGCTCGTCGGGGACTCGCTCGGCATGGTGGTGCAGGGCCACGACACCACGCTGCCGGTCACCATGGACCAGATGGTCTACCACTGTGCCGCCGTCGCCCGGGGCACCGAGCGCGCGCACCTGGTCGGGGACATGCCGTTCGGGTCGTACCAGGCCAGCGCCGACGAGGCGGTGAAGAACGCGGCGCGCCTCATCGCCGAGGGCGGCATGGAGGCGGTCAAGCTGGAAGGCGGCGCCGAGTACTGCGAGGTCATCGAACGCATCGTGCGCGCCGGCGTCCCGGTGATGGGCCACATCGGGCTCACCCCGCAGTCGGTCCACAAGATGGGCGGCTACGTGGTCCAGGGCCGCGGCGAGGAGAAGGCGGCGCGGCTGATCGCGGACGCCCGGGCGCTGGAGGAGGCGGGCTGCTACTCGCTCATCCTCGAGGCCATCCCCGCCGACCTGGGCGCGGAGATCACCCGCAGCGTCGGCATCCCGACCATCGGGATCGGCGCGGGCCTGGACTGCGACGGGCAGGTGCTGGTGATCTACGACCTGCTCGGCATGAACCCGGAGTTCTCGCCGAGGTTCGTGAAGAAGTATGCGAACCTGGCGCAGGTGATCGGCGACGCGGCGGCCCGCTACCGCGAGGAGGTGCGCGGCGGCGCTTTCCCGTCTGCGGAGTACACCTTCAGCTCGGAGAAACCGAGCGCGATGCCCGCCCCACTCAAGCTGTACTCCGTGGCCGGGCGCGAGTAGTCGCCGCCGTATTCGGCTGCGCTACGCTTTTCACAGCGCGGCCGGTGTGCGATGAATTCAGGCCATGTTGCCGGTGGTCCGCACTGCGCACGACTTCCGCCGCGCCTGCCAGGAAGCGCGCCTGGACGGACCCTTGGCCCTCGTGCCGACGATGGGGTACCTGCACGAGGGCCACACCTCGCTCATCCGGGCCGCCCGGCAGGCGGCTCCCACGGTGGCGGTGACCATCTTCGTGAACCCGGCGCAGTTCGGGCCCACCGAGGACCTGGCGCGCTACCCGCGCGATCTGGAGGGCGACCTCCGCAAGGCGGAGGCCGCCGGGGCGTCCTTCGTCTTCGCGCCGGCGGGGCCGGAGGAGATGTACCCGTCCGGCTTCCAATCGTACGTCGAGCCGGGGCCGCTGGCGCAGCCGCTGTGCGGAGCGCGGCGCCCCGGGCACTTCCGCGGCGTGTGCACCGTGGTCGCGAAGCTGTTCGCGCTCTCGCGGGCGGAGTGCGCCTTCTTCGGCGAGAAGGACTTCCAGCAACTGCTCGTCATCCGCCGCATGGCGCAGGACCTGAACCTGGGGACCGACGTGGTGGGGCGCCCCATCGTGCGCGAGAAGGACGGGCTCGCGCTCTCTTCGCGCAACGCCTACCTCTCGCCCGAGGAACGGCAGCGCGCGGTGGGCCTGTGGCGCGCGCTCTCGGAAGCGCGCGCGCGGTTCGGCTCGGGTGAGCGCGACGTCGCCGCGCTGGAGAGCCTTGCGGCCGAGGTGCTGGACCGGCACGGGCTGCGCGCCGACTACGCAGAGCTGCGCGATCCGATCGAGCTGCAGCGGCCCGTGCAGGCGGACGAGTCGACGCGGCTCCTGCTGGCCGCCTTCGTGGGCAAGACGAGACTCATC
>DASWGI010000287.1:0-1637 GCA_036393835.1 Myxococcales bacterium
CGCGGGGCGGAAGTCGGGGTTCAGCTTGGTCAGCGCGCGGCTGATGCCGTGCCGGATGGCGCCCGCCTGGCCCGAGAGCCCGCCGCCGCAGACGTTCACCGAGATGTCCACCTTGCCGACCTGCTCGACGACCTCGAGCGGCTGCTTGAGGATCATCTTGCTGGTCTCACGCCCGAAGTACTCGTCCAGGGTGCGGTCGTTGACGACGAACTCGCCCGAGCCGGGCTTCAGGCGGACGCGCGCGATCGACTCCTTCCGGCGGCCGGTGGCGGTGACGAGCAGTTCCTTGCTGGCGCTAGGCATTGGTCGCTTCCATCGCGGTCGGCTTCTGGGCGGCGTGGGGGTGCTTGTCGCCGGCATAGATCTTCAGCTTCTTCATGAGAGCGCGGCCCAGGTTGGTGCGGGGCAGCATGCGCCGGACGGCGTCCTCGACCAGCCGGGTGGGGTGGCGCGCCACCGCCTCCTCGGCCGTGTACTCGCGGAGCCCGCCCGGGTACTGCGTGTGGTGGATGTACTTCTTGTCCTGCCACTTGTTGCCGGTGAGCCGGACCTTCTCGGCGTTCACCACCACCACGAAATCCCCGCAGTCCGCGTGGGGCGTGAAGGTGGGCTTGTGCTTGCCGCGCAGGACGCTCGAGATGGTGGTCGCGGCGCGGCCCAGCACCTTGTCCTTCACGTCGATGACCACCCAGTTGCGCTGGACGGTCTGCTTGCTGCCCATCACGGTCTTCATGCGGCCCTTCTCTCCAAAAGGCGGCGTTCTCTACTGGATCCGGAGCAGCGTGTCAACGTTCGCCGCCCTCTGGATTCTTCCCGGACAGGAGCGCGTCCATGTCGGCGAAGAAGCTCCGGGCCTTGCGCGTTTGCGCCTCGCCCGCGGCCGCCGCCGGCCCGCTCAGGTCGACCATGTCGACCAACTCGGCCGGCAGGTCGTCGAGGAAGCGGCTGGGCGTGCAGGGGACCAGCTTCCCGCGCCGGAGCCGCTGCGCCGCGCGCGTCAGGGTGAGCCGCTCCCGCGCGCGCGTCATGCCCACGTAGGCGAGGCGCCGCTCCTCCTCCAGGTTCGCCACGCCCTCGGCCGAGGGCTCCGCCGAGCCGTCGTCGAACCCGCGTCCGGAGTGCGGCAGCAGGCCCTCCTCCAGACCGCAGAGGAAAACGCACCGCCATTCCAGGCCCTTGGCGCCGTGCAGCGTCATCAGCGTGACCGCGTCCCCGGGGTCGCCGTCGGCGTCCTTGGAGTCCAGCGCGAGCCGGGCGAGGTAGCCGGGGAGGCCGGAGGCGAAGGGGTCGTCGTCCTCCGGGGCGGCGTCCGAGGTCGTGGTCGCGGTCGGGGTCGCGGCGCGCTGCTCGAAGTCCGCGAGCTGCCGGAGCAAACCCTCCACCGCCTCGACCCTGCGCGCCTGGGCCCGCGCGCTCTGTGCCCCTCGCCGGGCCTCCTCGAACAGTCCCACCTCCTCGCACAGCTCCCGGGCCGCCCCCGAGAACCCGCTCCGGGACAGACGCCCGCCGTACCGCTGCAGCAAGGCCACGAACTCCGCGATGCGCTCCGCGGCGTGCGCCAGCTCCGCCGCGCCGGCGCAAAGCACCTCCCACACCTGCACCCCGCGCGCTCGCGCCAGCTCCTGCGCGCGGGCGAC
>DASWGI010000288.1:0-15112 GCA_036393835.1 Myxococcales bacterium
CAGGCCCCTCCCAATCCCGCGAACACCGTGTGCGTCGGCAGCGGTCCGAGCAGCAGGGTGCCCGTCTTCGAGAAGACGGCGATGCTCGAGTTGACGATCTGCAGGTAGTGGTTCGGGCCCACGTCGCCCTGCGGATCGGCCGGATCCGCCTCGACGCTGAACGACTGGGCCGACGGCACTCCCACGGTGCCGAGGCCGATGCCCTCGAAGATCAGCTTCGTCGGCGGGGCCAGCAGGGCGGGAACGCTGCGCTGCACGACCGGGTCGCGGACCGGCTCGGCTGGCGCGCTGAGCGGAATGCGGCGGGGCTCATGGTCCTCGGGAGGAGGCGGGACGACAGCTGGACGCATGAGCCAGAGGGGGGGCGAGACGCCGTAGAGACCGGGCCCCATCTGCTGCGGCCGCGTGATCTGCGGCAGCGCGAGAGCGGCGCCGGAAATGGCCAGCGCCAGTGCGGCAACCCGCAAGCGCATACCGGTACTACGATACAGCTTCCGGCAGAATCAACCAGCCTCCCCGCGTGAGACCCGGGAAGGATCCGTCGGAAAGCGGGCGAATTCCTCCAGCAGCGCTGCGCAAAAGGCGACGACGGCGCGGCCGTTGGCGAAGAAGCGGAACAGCGCGACGTCGGCTCCCGGCTCGCCGGACTGCCCGCCCACCGGCTCCAGCAGGCTGCGCAGGTCGAGGCCCGCTTCGATCTGGTAGGCGTCGGGTCCTCCGGTCACCCGCAGGGCCAGCGCCGCGCCGGCGCTGGGCTCCAGCGCCGCGCCTCCCGGCTGTCCCGCCTCGAGCAGCGCCTCGAGCTGCTCGAGGAAGTGGATCAGGTCGAGGTCGAGTAGCGTCACCTGGGGCAGCCGCAAGAGGGGCACGAAGGCGTGCTCGCCGGTGGTGGGCCGGTGGCGGTATCGCTCGACGGCCGCTTCCGCCTGCAGGGCGGCCGGGCTGCGCACGCCGTCGGACGCGCGCGCCGAGAGCTCAAGCCGGAGGCGCAAGTTCGACGCCTGGTTGAGCAGCACGGCCACGCCCCGTCTGTAGCACGGGTGTGATATTTCCAGCGGCTTCCGCATGCGCCGCCTGCGCTCCCTCGCGCTGCCCACCTTGTCGGGCGTGCTCTACTTCGTCTCCTGGGTCGGCTTCGGCGTCTGGCCGCTGGCCTTCGTCTGCTTCGTGCCGCTCTTGCTCTCGCTGCGCGAGGCCACGCCGCGCGAAGCCCTGCGGCGGGGGGCGTGGTTCGGGTTCGTCGCCCACCTGGGCGGGTACACCTGGGTCATCCACCTGCTGCGCGTCTTCGCCTTCGCGCCGCTGCCGCTCGCCTTCCTCGGATACGTGGTGCTCTGCCTGGCCCAGGGCTTCCTCTTCGGCGTGTTCGCCTGGGCGCTGCGGAGGACCTGGACGGCGACGCGCTGGCCGCTGGCCGGGCTGCTGCCGCTCTGCCTGGTCGCCACCGAGTTCGTCTACCCCCTGCTGTTCCAGAGCTACACCGGCGTGGCGCTGATGCCCGTCTTGCCGCTGGTGCAGGTGGCGGACCTGGGCGGGGTGCTGCTGCTCTCCGCCCTGCAGGCGTCGGTCAACGGAGCTCTGGCGGACCTGTTCCTCACCCGCCGGGCCTGGCCGGTGATCGGGACTGCGCTCGCGGTCGCCGCGACCCTGACGTACGGCCTGTGGCGGATCGGGCGCATCGACGCGCGCGAGCAGGCCGCCCCGATGCGGCGCATCGGGATCGCCCAGCCGAACGTCGGCGAGATCGCGCTCCACCGGAACCCGTACGCCTCGGTGCAGGCGCTGTGGTCGGACACCGCCGAGTTGCACGCGCGCGGGGCCGATCTCGTCATCTGGCCGGAGGTCGGCTACAACCTGCGCCCCGTCCGCGACGGCGACGACGGGCGCGCCATCTCGGGCGGCATCCCCGTCTCCATCATCGCCGGCGTCGAGCGCGTGAGAGGCAAGGAAGCCTGGAACAGCGCCATCGTGATCGGGCCGGACGGGAAGATCGGCGACCACTACGACAAGATCCAGCTGCTCGCCTTCGGCGAGTACATCCCCTTCGGCGACTGGTTCCCCTTCCTCTACGAGTGGTCGCCGCTCGCCACCCACCTCACCCAGGGCACCACCACCCGGCCGCTGCGCGACGGCGGCTACAGGTACGCGACGTTCATCTGCTACGAGGACATCCTCCCCTGGATCGTGCGCAAGACGATGGAGGACCACGGCGAAGGGCGCGCCCACGCGCTGGTGAACCTCACCAACGACTCCTGGTACGGCGCCGGGCACGAGCAAGAGCAGCACTTGCAGCTCGCCGCGCTGCGCACCATCGAGCACCGCCGCTGGCTACTGCGCGCGACCTCGACGGGGATCAGCGCGTTCGTGGACGCGACCGGCCGGGTGGTGACGCGCATCCCGGCGGACGTGCGCGGGATCGCCGTCCGCGACGTGCCGATGATGCAGGGGACCACGGTCTACCAGGTGGTGGGCGACTGGCCCGGCTGGGCGGCGCTGGGCCTGCTCGGCTTCCTCACGGCGCGGGAATTGCGCCGGCGGAAGAGGAGGCGGAACTGAACTCCCTGACGGACGACCTCGCTACCGGAAGAGCCCCAGCAGCGCGTTGACGGCGGCGATGAGGAGGATCTCGTCCCGGGTCATGTACCGAACCGCCTGCGACCCGCCCCGGAAGTCCGCGCATCTCGCCAGGCACCCGCGGAGGTCCTCGGCGCAGCTCCCCTCGTCGGGCTCCCTCCTGCGAGAGTCGTCGCTGCAGTGATCGGAAGCCGCCCGGCAGCTGTCCTCGCAGCTTCCGCCGCCCATGCCCATCTCCAGCCGTCCGCCGCCCGCCGAGGCGCAGCCCAGGCATGCCAGGATGACCAGCGAGGCCAGCGTGCGCACGCACCCCTCCCCTGGGAAGGGACCGGCCAGCAGGACGAGAGGCCACCCCTGGATCCGGCGCGTCGCGTCATCCCCGTCGGGCCGGGGATCGCGGCCGTTGAGAACGTCGGGGTCTCCGCTTATCCTGCGCGGTTCCGATGGAGCCCGAACAGATCCTCGTCAAGGGTGCCCGCGAGCACAACCTCAAGGGCATCACGCTGGAGATCCCGAAGAAGCGGCTGGTGGTGTTCACCGGCGTGTCGGGGTCCGGCAAGAGCTCGCTCGCTTTCGACACCCTCTACGCCGAGGGGCAGCGCCGGTACGTGGAGTCGCTCTCCGCCTACGCCCGCCAGTTCCTCGGGCAGATGGAGAAGCCGCACTACGACGTGATCCGCGGGCTGTCGCCCACCATCTCGATCGAGCAGAAGGCCGCCTCCAACAACCCGCGGTCGACGGTGGGCACCATCACCGAGATCCACGACTACCTGCGCGTGCTGTTCGCGGCGGTGGGGAAGCAGCACTGCACGATCTGCGGGCGCCGGGTGGGCAAGCAGAGCGCGCAGCAGATCGCGGAGGAGCTGGCGCGGCTGCCCGAGGGGACGAAGCTGACCCTGCTCGCGCCGCTGGTCGAGCAGCGCAAGGGCGAGCACAAGGAAGTGCTGGCCGACGCGCGCAAGCGAGGGTTCGCGCGCGCCCGGGTGGACGGCGCCATCCGGCCGCTCGACGAGGACATCGAGCTGGACAAGAAGCGCAAGCACGACATCCAGATCGTGGTGGACCGCCTGGTGATCAAGGGCGGCGAGACGGACCGCCGGCTGATCGACAGCGTCGAGACCGCGCTGCGCGAGGGCAAGGGCGTGCTGCACGCGCTCACCGCCCTGCCGCAGAAGGGCGAGACGCAATCGATGTACAGCGAGCACCTCTCCTGCCCGGTGGACGGCATCAGCTTCCCCGAGCTGGCGCCGCACAGCTTCTCCTTCAACAACCCCCTGGGGATGTGCCAGGAGTGCAACGGCCTCGGCTCGCGGCCGGAGATGGACCCCGACCTGGTGGTGCCGGACCAGACGAAGAGCATCCGCCAGGGCGCGGTCGAGCCCTGGGCGCACGCGCTCGAGCGCGGCGGCGGCTGGACGTACCGCATGATCGAGTCCCTGGCGCAGAGCTTCAAGGTGCCGCTCGACAAGCCCTGGAAGGACCTCCCGCGCGACCTGAAGCAGATGCTCCTCTACGGCTCGGGCGACGAGACGATGAGCATCCGCTGGAGCGAGGGCGGGCGCAGCGGCACGTACAAGACCAGCTTCGAGGGCATCATCCCGATGCTCATGCGCCGCTACAAGGAGACCACCTCCGAGAGCATGCGCAAGCACTACCTGCGCTACTTCAGCGACAAGGCCTGCTCGGCGTGCATGGGCGAACGCCTGCGGCCCGAGAGCCGGGCGGTGACCATCGGCGACGTGGGCGAGCGGAAGGGAAAGTCCATCGTCGACGTCTCCCGCATGACCATCGAGGCGGCGACGAGGTTCATTCAGGAGCTGCCGCTCTCGGGAAACGACGCGGTGGTGGCCGCCGAGCTGCTCAAGGAGATCGGCAACCGCCTGCGCTTCCTGCTCGACGTCGGCCTCGGCTACCTGACGCTGGACCGGCCGGGACCGTCGCTCTCCGGCGGGGAGTCGCAGCGCATCCGCCTCGCCTCTCAGATGGGCAGCGAGCTGACCGGCGTGATCTACATCCTCGACGAGCCCTCCATCGGGCTGCACCAGCGCGACAACGCGCGCCTGCTCGCCACGCTCAAGCGGCTGCGCGACCTGGGCAACTCGGTCATCGTGGTGGAGCACGACGAGGAGACGATGGAGGAGGCCGACTGGATCGTCGACTTCGGCCCCGGCGCCGGCGAGCTGGGCGGCGAGATCGTCGCCGAGGGCCCGCCGCAGAAGATCATGCAGGCGGAGCGGTCGGTCACCGGCGCGTACCTGTCGGGCCGGCGCCGCATCGAGGTGCCGCCTTCGCGGCGGCGCGGCAACGGGAAGAGCCTGCGCCTGCTGGGCGCGGCGGCCAACAACCTCAAGGAAGTCGACGTGGAGTTCCCGCTCGGCACGCTGACCGCGGTCACGGGCGTGTCCGGCGCCGGGAAGTCCACGCTGGTGAACCGGATCCTGTATCCCGCCCTGTCGCGCGCCTTGTACGGCTCGCGGGAGGCGCCCGGCCCCTACAAGGCGCTCTCTGGGATCGAGCACCTCGACAAGGTCATCGACATCGACCAGAAGCCGATCGGGCGCACGCCGCGGAGCAACCCGGCCACCTACACCAAGGTCTTCGACTGCATCCGCGACGTCTTCGCGCGCACGCCGGAAGCGCGCGCCTACGGGTACGAGCCGGGGCGCTTCAGCTTCAACGTGAAGGGCGGGCGCTGCGAGGCGTGCGAGGGCGACGGCATGAAGGTCGTCGAGATGCATTTCCTCGCCGACGTGTACGTGCCCTGCGAGGTGTGCCACGGCAAGCGCTTCAACGACGCCACCCTGCGGGTGACGTTCAAGGGGAAGAACATCGCCGAGGTGCTGGACCTCTCGGTGCGCGAGGCGATGGAGCACTTCAGCGTGCACAAGGAGATCATCCGCATCCTGAAGACGCTCGACGACGTGGGCCTGGGCTACATCAAGATCGGCCAGCCCTCCCCCACCCTGTCGGGCGGCGAGGCGCAGCGCATCAAGCTCTCGCGCGAACTGGCCCGCACCGACACCGGGCGCACGCTGTACGTGCTCGACGAGCCCACCACCGGGCTGCACTTCGAGGACATCCGGCGCCTGCTCAGCGTGCTGAACCGCCTGGTCGAGGCGGGCAACACGGTGATCGTCATCGAGCACAACCTCGACGTCACCAAGTGCGCCGACTGGATCATCGACATGGGGCCGGAGGGCGGCGACCAGGGAGGCTACATCGTCGCCACCGGCGCGCCGGAGGACGTGGCGCGGGTCAAGCAGAGCTACACCGGGCAATACCTGAACAAGGTGCTGGGCCGCGCCCGCGTCGCCTGAGGAAAAAGCGTAGCGCCGCCCTATCGGCGGCGACTCATCCGGAGGGGAACACCGATGCTGCTCGTCCTGCTGCTGGCCGCGGTCGCGCCGGCGCGCCGCGATCCGCGCGTCGAGGCCGTCGTGCAGCGCATCGAACCCGCGCCGCTGCAGGCCACGGTGGCCAGGCTGGTGGGGTTCGGCACCCGGCACACGCTGTCGGACACGAAGTCCGAGACGCGCGGCATCGGCGCCGCGCGTCGGTGGCTGGCGGGCCAGTTCGGGGCGGCGGCGCAGGGCACGCGGCTCAAGCCGTTCGAGGACCGGTTCACGGCCGAGCCGGGTCGCCGCATCCCCGCTCCGGTGGAGCTGATCAACGTGGGCGCGGTGCTCCCCGGAACCGACCCGGCGCGCGGCAAGCAGGCGATCGTGATGACCGGGCACTACGACAGCATGCCGTCGAACGTGATGGACGCGCAGAGCGACGCGCCCGGCGCGGTGGACGACGCGAGCGGCACCGCGATGGCGCTGGAGCTGGCACGGGCCTTCGCCCGGGAGCAGCCCGCGGTGACCCTGTACTTCGTCGCGGTGGCCGGCGAGGAGCAAGGGCTGGTCGGATCGGCCCACCTGGCGCAGCGCCTCAAGCAGGAGGGCGTGGAGGTGCTGGCGATGACCAGCGTGGACATCGCCGGGAACGTCCAGGGGCAGAACGGCGTGGTCGACAACACCCGGGGGCGCCTCTACTCGGAGGGCACGCCGATCGCGGAGACCGAGGCGCAGAAGCGGCTGCGCGACGCCGTCGGGGGCGAGAACGACAGCCCGTCGCGCGAGTGGGCCCGCTACCTGGAACGGCTCGGCGAGCGCTACGTGGAGAACCTCGATCTCCTGGTCATGCTGCGGCGCGACCGCATCGCGCGCGGGTCCGACCACACCTCGTTCAACCAGCAGGGCTTCCCCGCGGTGCGGCTCTCCGAGATGGTCGAGCACTACGACCGCGAGCACCAGACCCCGCGGGTGGAGAACGGCCGCCCGTACGGCGACGACCTGGCGCATTTCGACGCGCCCTACACCGCGAAGCTCTGCCGGGCGCTCGCTTCCGCGCTGGGATCGCTGGCGTTCGCGCCGGCCGCTCCGGCGGCGGTCAAGCTGGGCGGCGCGGTGAGCCCGGACACGCGGCTGCGCTGGACGCTGCCCGCCGACCCGCGCATCGCCAACGTGGCCCTTTACCGCCGCCGCGCCGACTCGGTCCGCTGGGAACGCGCCCAGCTGGTCGGCAAGGTGGACCACGTCGTCCTGCAGAACGTCATCCCGGACGACGAGTTCTTCGCCGTCGCGACGGTGGACGACGCGGGGAACGAATCTTTGCCCCAATCGCCCTCCGAGCTGGAGCGCTGAGACAAAACCATTTCACCACGGAGGGCACGGAGGCCACGGAGTTGGTTTTCGAAAACGCCTCCGTGCTCTCCGTGCTCTTGTGGTGCAATCTTTTCGTCGATCAGGGCTCGCGCGTGCCGGCGTCGGGGTGCTGCGTCGCCTGCTGCGCGCCGGAGGGTTGGGGCTCGAAGAGGTCGAGGTTGCGGAGCAGCTCGACCTGCTCGAGCAGCGCGAGCTGGCGGACGACCTCGGCGTCCTCGGCCGAGAGCGGATTCCCCTGCCGCGGCTGCTCGCCGGCCTGCGGCGGGCGGCGCGGCTCGTCGGCGCGCGCGGCCCGGAGAGGCCCGCAGAGCGCGGCGGCGAGGAGCAGCGAGGCGCGGAAGATCATGGCTCAGTGGCGGCGCAGCCGCTCCTTCTGCTCCAGGTGGCGATCGCGCCGCTGCTCCTTGCGCTCGCGGCGCTGCTCCTTCTGCTCCTGCCGCCTCTCCTGGCGCTGCTCGCGGAAGCGCCGGCGGGCCTCCTCGCGCTGCTCCGGGGTCATCCGCTCCCAGCGCTCCATGTTCTCCAGGATCTGCCGGCGCTGATCGGGATCGGCGCTCATCACCCGCCGCAGCGACTCGCGCAGCTGCTCGCGCTCCTGGGGAGAGAGCGAGCGGAAACGCTGCCATTGCTGCAACACCTGCTGCCGCTGCTCGGGCGGCATCGCGAGGAACCGGCGGTAGTTCTCGTCGACGCGCGCATGCTCGTCGGGAGCCATCCGGTTCAGCCGCGCGAGGTTCTCCTGGATCCGCTGCCGCTCGTCCGCCGGCAGCTGCTGCAGCTCGCGGTAGCGGCGGCGCAGCTCCTCCTGCTTCTCCGGAGGCAGGCTGCGGAAGCGCTCCTCGGCGGACTGCCCCTGTGCCTGCGCGCGAGAGGCGGGCGGCGCGGCGGCCAGCGTGACCAGCAGCGCGAGCGCGGCGCGGCGCATCACGGCTTGCCCTCGGGCTGGAGCGTGTGGAGCACCGCCACCACCTCCAGGTCGCGGAGCGCGTCCTGGTTCTGCACGACGTTCAGATCCTCGAAGAGCTCGAGGCGCTGCGCCACGATCAGCTCCTCTCCGCTCGCGCGCGGTGGCGGGCGCGCGATCAGCACCGCGGCCGCCGCGACCGCGCCCGCGGCCAGACCGCCGCCGAAGGCCCAGCGCCACCACGGCGCGCCCAGCGGCCGGGGGTGGAGCTCGCTCGCTCGGGCGGCGGCGCGCCCGGCGAATCCGGGGCGTGGATCGACCGCCGGCAGGGGAGCGACGATCGACGTCGCCTCCCGCAAGAGGTCCCGCTCCTCTGCGCACGCGGGGCACGAATCGAGGTGGCGGCGCACCTCGGCGGCGTCGTCCTGCGGCAGGGTGCCGGCCAGCCAGGCGCCGAGCCGATCCGCGATGTGGCCCTTCTGGAGCATCGGTTCAGGTCCCTCGCGGGCGGATCCTTCCCGCCCCCAGGGAGACCCTCAGGGACGGGGAAAAGTTAGATGGGGCACCCTGGGAGCAGCGTTGTAGCACGCCTGCGTCGTGGGCGAGGGGGGCCTACGAGCTGATCAGGCCGTGCCGCGCTGCCAGGCGCAGCAGCTCCACCGCCGAATGGACGCGCAGCTTCTTGAGGATGCGGCTGCGGTGCGTCTCGACCGTGCGCCGGCTGATGCGGAGCCGCTTGGCGATCTCCTCGTTGGAGCAGCCGAGCACCAGCAGCGAGAACACCTCGCGCTCGCGCGCGGACAGCACATCGAGCGGCGCGCGGTCTCCGGCGGGGCGCTCGAGCAAGTGCTGGTTCACCCGCTCGAGCGCGAGCCGGGGGGAGAGGTATCGCTGGCCGGCGCCCACTTCCCGGATGGCCGCCACGATCTCTTCCGCGTTCCCGTCCTTGCCGGCATATCCCATGGCGCCGGCGGCGAACGCCTCCGCTGCGAAGTCCTCGGCGACCTGCGCGGAGAGCACCAGTACGCGCCGCTCCGGATGCCGGCGGAGCAGCTGGCGCAGGACCGAGAGACCTCCGGTGCCCGGCAGCGAGGAATCGAGCACCACCACGTCGGGCCGCGCGTTCGCGAGCAGCGCCGCCGCGCTCTGCAGCGAATCGGCCTCGCCCACGATCTCCAACCCACGACCATGGCCGGAGATGGCCGTGCGCAGCCCCGCGCGGTACAGCGGGTGGGCGTCGACGATCGCGACCCGCAAAGTCACAGCCGGACTCTACACCGGCATATTCCAGTGGGGTCAAATTCGACCGAACCGCTCCGAGGGAGGTCTTCACCCTCCGCGGAACAGCTTCCGCCCCAGCTGCAAGTCGCCGAACAGGGTGACCGCCAGGACCAGCGCGATGAGGAAGAGGAAGCCGACCAGGTGAACGACCGTCTCGGCCCGCTGGTTCACCTTGCGCCCGCTGACCAGCTCGATGCCGAGGAAGACCAGCCGCCCCCCGTCGAGCGCGGGCACCGGGAGGAAGTTGAAGATGGCGAGCCCCACGGAGATGTTGGCGAGGATGCCGGCGAATTCCGCCAGGCCCCGCTTCACCTCGGCCGAGGCCTGCTTGACGATCCCCACCGGTCCGGCGAGCGACGCGCCCCCGCGCCCTCGCGCGATGTCCCAGAGGGCCTGCAGCGTGGCGGCGTTCAGCGCCCAGACGTCGCGGGCGGCCCGCGGCAGCGCCTCGGCGAGCGGGACCTGAATCAGGACCCGGTCCTGCGTGACGCCGATGACCCCGTTGTCGGGGCGCACCTCGACGGCGTGACGGTCGGCGCCGCGCTGCACCTCGAACCGCCGCTCCGCGGGTGCGCCGGCCTTGCGCAGCTCGCGCATCATGTCGGCGAACGAGGAGACCTTTGCGCCGTCGATCGCCACCACCTGGTCACCGGTTTGCAGCCCCGCGGCCGCGGCCGGCCTGCCCGGCAGCACCTGAACGCGCGTGGTGGAGAGGTCGACGAAGCCGCGCGTGGTGTAGAGCCCCGCGATGATGAGGAAGGCGAGGAGGTAATTGACCCCGGGGCCGGCGGCGATCACCAGGAAGCGGCGCCAGGCCGCCTTGTTCGCGTAGGAGCCCGGATCGGTCGGGTCCTGGGCGGCCGGCTCGTCGGGCGAGAAGCCGGCGATCTTGCAGTAGCCGCCGAGGGGAATGGCGCTGAGACGGTAGTCGGTCTCGCCCCGCCGGAAACCGGCGATGCGCGGCCCGAAGCCGAGCGAGTACGTCTCCACCCGCATTCCGAGCAGGCGGGCGAGCACCAGGTGGCCTGCTTCGTGGGCGGCGATGAGCAGCCCCAGGCCGACGATGGTCAACACGATGGAAAGCACGGCGCGGCAGTGTACTCGATGCATCCCCACCGCGCAGGAACTACGTTCAGCAGCGGACGGAAAATTGCCCGAGGAGCAGGGCGACCATGCGCGATGCACTGTGGGCGGTCCCGGCGTGCGCGCTCGCGCTGGCTTGCGCGAGCAGCCCGAAGCCGGTGCAGAAGGTGGACGATTCCGGGCTGGCCCGGCTCGACGAGTCGCAGATGCAGCCGGTGGACGACGCCCGCGTCGAGCAGGGACGCGCCCAGGACGCGCTGGCCCGGGCCCGGGCCAATGAAGCGGATGCACAGGCGCGTCTCGAGGTGGCGAAGACGGAGCGCGGCGTCGCAGAAGCGCAGCTCAAGCGCGCGCTGGCGGAGCGGGACCTCCTGAAGACGCACTACGCGCCGCAGGACCAGCTGGCGCACGCCGACGAGGAGGTGCGGGCGGCGCAGGACCGGATCCGCGCGGCCGACATGAAGCGCGCCTACCTCGAGCGCATGGTCCAGGTGGCGCAAGCCGACCGGAACGCGGCGGCGGCCCACGTCGACACCGCGGGCGCGATGGTCGAGCAGGCCAAGTTCCGCGCGATGAAAGCCGCCGACGTGTCGCAGGCGGAGTCCGCGAACGGCGGCGCGATCGACTCGCGCGTCGCCGAGGCGCAGGTCCGCGAGGCGCAGCTGCGCAAGCAAGCCGCCGACCTGCGCGCGAGCGCCGTCGACGCCTACAACCAGTGGCAGCAGACCGACGCCCGCGTCCGCACCCTCGCCCGCCCCGAACCCCTCCCCGTCCCTCCGCCCACCGGCCCCGACTCCCCGCGGTAGGAACTAGAAGATCAACGCGGAGGCGCGGAGACGCGGAGGATCTGGGGTTTGCTGAAACGAATCCTCCGCGCCTCAGCGCCTCCGCGTTCTGTAGTTTGCCCATTCCGTCAGAGCTTGCGGCGCTCGCCAGTTTTCACCCAGCGGAAGTAGTCGCGCAGGATCTCGGCGTGATCGAAGCAGAGGTCCTTCCAGGGGATGTCGGATTCGGCGTACCAGCGGGCGTCCTGCGCGTCGTCGCCGGCCTGGAGCGTGCCGGCGCGGACGCGGCAGGCGTACACCGTCGAGATGGTGTGCTTGCGCGGGTCCCGCCGCGGGTCGGAGTAGGTGAAGAGCTGCTCGATCAGCTCCACCTCGAGGCCGGTCTCCTCGCGCGCCTCGCGCCTGCAGGCGTGGCCCAGCTCCTCGCCATAGTCCACGAAGCCACCCGGCAGCGCCCATCCACGCGGCTCGTTCTTGCGCAGGATGAGCACCACCCGCCCGTCGGGGCCGGCGATCACGGCGTCCGTGGTGGGCAGCGGGTTTTTGTGCTCGGCCATCAGGGCGTGATCAGCCCGCCGGGCGTGGCGGGCGCGGCAGGCGTCTCCGCGGGCTTCTGCCAGCGGCCTTCCAGAGCGTGGCTGAAGAGCGCCCGGCAGAACGGGTTCTTCGCGCCCAGCTCTCCTTGCAGGTCCCGCGAGACGGCCACCGCGGTCCGCGCGGCGTCCACCCTGCCCTCCGAGGCGAGCACGTGGGCCATCTCCAGCAGGCGGCGCGCGTAGCGGGCGCGGCGCTGGGGCGCGAAGTACGCTTCGGCCGCGTCCTCGGCGGCGCGCTCGAACGCCGCCTTGCGCTGGGCGTCGTCGATGAAGAGCCGGCTGACGGCGATCTCGTCCACCTTGAGCGCGAAGGAGCGCAGCGCCTCCTCCTCCGGGATCCAGGTCATGAACAGAGGGTCGGCGAAGAGGGCCGCGCCCGCCAGCCGGTGCGGCAGCTCGCCGTCCGGACCGAACTCGATGGACGCGCCGGGCGCCGGCGACTCCTGCGGCGCCGGCCCCAGGATGCGGAGCGCGTCGGCGTACGCCGGCGGAGGCGAGAAGCCGTTGCGAGCGCCCTCCTCCGCGGCCTGGGCGATCAGCCAGCGCGCGTGGTCCTTGGGCACCTCGACGCTGGTCACGACCCCGCCCTGCCGCGGCAGCCGCTTGGCGAAGTCACGGAAGTTCCGCCGCGACAGCGCGAGCGCGTCGATGGCGAGGATGCCCTTCACGTCGGAGACCACCGCCTGCACCACCTCCACGCCGCCGCGGGTCGCGCGCGACCACCACACCGCGCGCTCGCCGTAGGCGTCGATCGAGCTGGCGTAGCAGGCAGGCGCCTCGACCTCGGGGGGCGGCTTCAGCACCGGCTCGCCGCGCGGCCTGAGCTCCTGGACCTGGAACCCGCGCTGCTTCAGCCGCTGCAGCTCACGCTTGGCTTCCTTGGCGAGCGCCTTCTGCGGCGCCGCGGCCAGCTCCACCAGCGCCTCCTGCCGCTGGGCGTCCCCGGCCGCCCGCACCAGGGCGAGCGCGAGCGGTTCCGGAAGCGCGGAGATCCGGCCCGCCACCTCGGGCTCGGCGGCCGCGCCTTCGGCCGCAAGCCCGGCGGACTGGGCGGCTTGCTCCCGCCGCAGCAGGCCGAGCAGCTCGCGGGCCTCGGCGATCTGCGCCGCGGTGCACGGGTGCGCGCCGGCGCACTGCATCTCCTCGGCGATGCTGTCGTGCTTGAGCGAGCCGTCGCGCAAGAGCGCGAGCAGCTCCACCGTGCCCAGGTTGTGCCCGCCGTCGGCCATGGAGGGGCGCACTCTAGGGAACACCGCCCCGGTAGGCAACGAGCTTCGGCGCGGGGTGCACAGGAGGTACAAGGAGCGATCGGGCTGGACACTGACGTCGAGGTCCAGGTCGGGATCGAGGAGGACTGGATGCGCGTCACCCTGCTCTACTTCGCCGCGGCGCGGGAGCGGGCGGGGATCCCCCGCGAGACGGTGGAGCTGCGCGACGGCGCGACGGCCGCCGACGCGCGCGAGGCCGCGTGCGCCGCGCATCCCGGGCTGCGCGCGATCGTGGAGCGGCTGCGGCTCGCGGTCGATCAGCAATTCGCGCCCGCCGAGCGGCCGCTGCGCGACGGCGCGGAGGTGGCGTTCATCCCGCCGGTGTCGGGCGGAGCCGGTGCGCACCGCATCTCCGATGGGCCGCTCGCGGTGGACGCGCCGATCGCCGCCGTGGCCGGAACGGACTGCGGGGCGGTGGTCACCTTCGTCGGCACCGTGCGCGCGCACAACCGCGGCCGCGCGGTGGTGCGGCTCGAGTACGAGGCGTACCCCGAGATGGCGCTGCGCGTGTTCGCGCGCATCGAGGACGAGGCGCGGACGCGCTGGCCCGGGACGCGGCTCGCCATCCACCACCGGATCGGAGGCCTCGACCCGGGCGCGGTCTCGGTGGTGATCGCCGCCGCCTCGCCCCACCGCGCCGACGCCTTCTCCGCCGCCCGGCACGCGATCGAGGAGCTGAAGAAGGACGCGCCGATCTGGAAGCGCGAGCACTACCAGGACGGCTCGGAGTGGGTCGGCCTGGGGAGCTGAGCAGGAGCGGTGCAGGATTTCAGGTGCTCTGCTGTGGGTGCGCGTCGCACCGCGGAATCGCGAAAAACCGGACCATCGGCGCTGTTGAAGTCTGCTAAAATTTCCGCAGATGCCATCAGAGCCGCGCATCCTCCTGACGGGCGACTCTGCGTTCCGGTCCGGCGTCGGAGCGGTGCTGGGCACGTCCTGGACGGTGGTGGAAGCCGCCAACGTCGCGGAGGCCGCCGACGCGCTGCTCGCGGCGCGGCCAGCCGCGGTGGTCGTCGACCTGCGCCCGGGCGCCGACGGACACGCCGTGTGCCGGCGGATCAAGGGCGCGGCGGCGACGCGGCTCCTGCCCATCATCGGGTTCGTCACCGGAAACGGAGAGGCGACCGTCGCCGCGCTCGACGCGGGCGCCGATCACGTCGCCCACTGGCCGCCCGGCGGGGCCGAGCTGCAGGCGCGGATCCGCGCCGTGCTCCGCAACCGCGCGGTCACCGAGAGGCTCGAGGACGCGACGCAGGTGATCTTCGCGCTCGCCAACGCCGTCGAGGCGAAGGACGCCTACACCGAGGGGCACACCGAGCGCGTCGGCGCGCTCGCCGACGAGGTCGGGCGGCTGGCGGGGCTCGACGACGACACGCGCGAGGCGCTGCGCCAGGGCGGCGTGCTGCACGACATCGGGAAGATCGGCATCCCCAACGAGATCATCAACAAGGCGGGCCGGCTCACCGACAAAGAGCGCATCGTGATGAACAAGCACCCCATCATCGGGGAGCGCATCTGCGAGCCGCTCAAGAGCCTGCGCCACCTGCTGCCGATCATCCGCTGGCACCACGAGCGGCTCGACGGCACCGGCTACCCCGACGGGATCAAGGGATCGCACTTCCCGCTGCCGTCGCAGATCCTGCAGCTCTCGGACATCTACGACGCCATCACCACCGATCGGCCCTACCACCGCGCGCGCACCCGCTCCGGCGCGATCGAGTTCCTCTACGGCGAAGCGAAGAAGGGCTGGCGCGACGGCGCGCTGATCGGGCTGGTCGCCCGCGCGGCGGAGTCGCTCGGCCTGGGCCGCACGCGCGAGGAAGACATCCCTCCTCCGCCCGCCCCGATGGGCCAGTGGCGGACCGAGTAAGCGTCACTGGTTTGGCGGCGTCCCCAGCACCGGCTGCGCTTT
>DASWGI010000289.1:0-3074 GCA_036393835.1 Myxococcales bacterium
CGGCGGATGGCTCCATCCGCGGCTCCTCGCTGCTGGTATCGTCCTACATGGGGTTGCATGGGATCTCTGGCACGTCGGCGCCGGGCTGGTTCCGGACTGGTACGCCGCGGCCTGCGGGGTGGTCGATGTGGGCCTCGGCACCTATGCGGCCAGCCGGCTGCCTGCATGGACTTCGAGCCGCAGCAACGTGTTCCGTTCCCAATGAGCGCAGCGGCTCAAACTGCCTCTCCGCGCGGCTTCAGCCGCGCAGCAGCTCTTCCAACAGCGCCTGCCCTTCGGGCCACGGGCCCAGATTGGACGCGCTGTTCAAGTGACCGCGCGGGCCCGCATCGACGTAGCGCGCGCCCCAGGATCGGGCGAAAGAGCGCGCGCGCTCGGGCGCGACCTACTCGTCGTTGCTGCTGCCGACCACGATGCAGGCGAAGGGAAGGCGCGCGAGCGGCATCGGCGCAAAGCCCTCGGTGCCCGCGGGATAGCTGGGCGCCTCGACGTCGCTGGGCGCGACGAGCAGGGCGCCGCACACGCGCGCCAGCTCCGCCGGCGCCGCATCGCGCGCAAGATGCGCGACGGTGCAGCAGCCCAGGCTGTGCGCGGCGAGCACCACCGGCGCCTCCAGCGCGCGCAGTTCCGCGCGGATGCGCGCCACCCAGTCCGCCCGGCGCGGCCGCTCCCAATCATCCTGCAGCACCCGGCGCGCGTCGCCGCGCTCGCGCTCCCAGTTGGTCTGCCAGTGCTCGGGGCCGCTGTTCCACAAACCGGGGATGGTCAGTACGCGCAGCATCGGTCTCCGACCTCCTCCACAAGGCCGTCAAGCTTACGCCCGGAGGCGGGCAGGCACGGTCTGGACCCGGAGCTTCACGCCCGATTCGTCGTCGGTCGGGCAGTGGGTTGGCGGAGCTCGCGCGCGGTCACGCCGAGCTCTCGCTTGAAAATCCGCCGGAACGCGGCAGGGTCACGATAGCCGACACGCGCGCTCACCTGGTCGAACGACAGGGTGGTGGTGTCGAGCAACTGCATGGCTGCCTCGACTCGGAGGCGCTGAATGAACCGGAGCGGGCTCATGCCGGTGGCGGAGCGGACGCGGCGGTCGAGCGTGCGCGGGCTCAGGTGGAGGGCGCGAGCGAGCGTCGCAACCGAGAACCGGGCCGACAGCTTTGTCTCCACCCAGCGTTCCGCGGCAAGGACCTCGGGCGTGGCCCGAGCGAGGTGGTCCATCATCATGTGTCGCGACTGCGAAGCTTGCGGAGTCAGCGCCAGATACTTCATGCAGGTCTGCGTGAGGCCCAACCCGCCGCAGGAGCGCAAGAACGACAGCACCAGGTCGACCTGGGAGAAGGCTGCTCCGGCGGTGGCGGCGCGATGGGCCCACACCACAGTGCGCCGCTCATCGAGCGTCACGCGCGGGTAGCGTTCGCGGAACACCGGCGCGAGGAACCATGACGTGGTGGCCGCGTGGCCGTCGAGAATCCCCGACTCGGCCGCGAGGAAGCTGGCGACGCAGGAGGCCAGCACCAGCGCGCCCCTTGCGTGCTGCCGGGCGACCCAGGCTGCGAGCCGTTGCGTCGCGGGCCGCTCGAGCCAGGCACGGACCTCTTCGGCGGTCACCAGGTTGAGTCCTGGCAGCAACAGCGCTTCCGATCGGCGCCGCCGCGCATCGCCGTCCAGGCGCAACCGGAAGCCCAGGCCCGTGACGGCGCTCTGGCGCTCCCAACCCAGCCGCTCCACGGTGAAGAGTGGGCGCCGGCCGCTCGCCTGACGGACCCGATTGGCGGCAGCGAGCAAATCGAGCGTCAGGCTGACGCTGGAGTCCAGAGCGTCGTCGAGCACCAGAACGCAGACGCGCATGTGGCCAATTTGAACCTTTTTTTGTCGAATTCGCCAGTCGATCCGCTTGGCGGGTTTCGACATCATCCGCTGCATGAGCTACCCGGGACTCGATGGACGTGGCAGGCTGACTTGGGCGGGACGGCTGAGAGTGTTGGGACAATCGCTGCTCCTACGCAGGAGGCGCCCGCCTCCGGCGAACCCGACCGTGGTGGAATGCCCGCGACTTCCCGCCGGAGCCACGGCGCGCACAGCGCTGCGGTGGAGCGCAGAGTCGTCGCCGCAGTGGATGCACGCGCATGTCCTGCGGACCTATTCTTGGGCACGCCTGCTCGGCGAGGCCTCCGGGCTCCAGCCAAACGACGAGCTGCTGTTCGTCGCCTGCATTCTGCACGACCTCGGCTTGACCGAGCGGTACGCACCGGAGCCCGGCGAGTGCTTCGCCTTCGCCGGTGCGCGCCACGCTAGGAAACTGCTCCTTGCGGAGGGCCTGCCACCCGCGTGGGCGGCGCGCGTGGCCGACGCCATCACTCTTCACCTGGAAGTGCACGTTTCTCTCCGGCAAGGCGTCGAGCCGAAGCTCCTGCGTGACGGTGCGGCCTTCGACGTGCTCGGCATCGGGGGCCGGAGCATCACGCGCGAGGCCAAGCGCGCTGTATTGCGCGCCTACTCCCGCGAGGGCCTCGGCGCTCCTCTCGCGGAGCGGCTGCGCGCCGCGGCACGGGACGCCCCCGATTCGCGCATGGCGTTCTACTGCCGGCGCATCGACTTCGCCGGCCGCGCAGCCCGGGTCCGCCTGCCCGAGGAGGACGCGAGATAAGCCCGGCCGCATCATGCACCCGAGCAAGGGAATCATGCGACGTGTCGGCCCGCTGCGGTGTTGCCCCTGGCTCGCGCACGGCGCAACTAGCAGGGCGGAGGACTTGCCGGCCCGCTATCCTCGTCGGATCGAGAAAGGTCAGGGCGATGCAATTCCGGGATCTGGGGCTGTCGGACAAGGCGCTCGGCGCGCTGGAGCGGGCCGGATTCGAGGCCCCCACGCCCGTCCAGGCGCAGGCCATCCCGCCGGCGCTGCAGGGCAAGGACGTGATCGGTAGCGCGGCCACCGGCACGGGCAAGACGCTGGCGTTCGCGCTGCCGATCCTCGAGCGGCTCGAGGGCAAGCACGGGACGCGGGCGCTGATCCTCGCGCCCACGCGCGAGCTCGCCCTGCAGATCGGCGCGGAGCTGGAGCGGTTCGGGCACGGACG
>DASWGI010000290.1:0-3914 GCA_036393835.1 Myxococcales bacterium
TTCATCATCGGGCGCACGGCGGCCTTGGAGAGGTGGAACGCCGAAGCGAGGTCCACGTCGAGCACGCGCCGCAGGTCGTCGGCCTTGTAGCGCAGGATGAGCCCGTCGATGCTGATACCCGCGTTGTTCACCAGGACGTGCAGACCGCCCAGCTCCTTCACCACCTCGTCCACCGCCTTGGCGCAGGCCTCCGGGTCGGCGACGTCGAACTTGATGAGGCGCACGCGCGCGGCGCCGGCCTTCTCGCAGGCGGCCTTCGCCTCGCTCGCCGCCGCCTCGTTCCCCGCGTAGCCGAGCGCGATCGCGCAGCCGCCCTCGGCGAGCCGCACCGCCACCGCCCGGCCGATGCCGCGCGACCCCCCCGTGACGAGAGCAACCTTGCCCTCGAATTCCTTGGCCATCGCGCCACCTCCTCGACGGGCGACCTCATACCCTAATCCTTGCGCCCAGTGGGGCGCTTCTGCTACCCGAGCGCCGCGGATGCGCATCGGAATCATCGGCCTGGGAGCGATCGGCGGCGTGCTCGCTGCGCGGCTCCTGCGCTCGCCGAGGCCCGGCGAAACGATCGGGCTCGCTGCGGGAAGCGATCGCGCCGCGGAGGCGATCCGTCGCGGCGGTCTCCGCATCCGAGGCGAGCAGCCGGTCCCCGCGCCGGAGCTCCTCGGACCCACGCTCCCGCCGCAGGCAGCGCCCTACGATCTGATGCTCCTCTGCACGCGCACGGACGCGAGCGATGGCGCACTCAACTCCGCGGTCCAGCTGCTCGCGCCGGACGGCGCGCTGGTCTGCGTCCAGAACGGCCTTCCCGAGGAGCGGGCCGCGGTGCGCCTGGGCTCCAAGCGCACCCTGGGTGCCGTGATCGGCTGGTCCGCCAGCTCGGAAGCGTACGGCGAGTATGCGATCACGGGAGGCGGCAAGTTCATCCTCGGCGCGGTGGACGGAGCAATGGCCAAGGTGATGCCCGCGAAAGCGGTGCTCGAGCGCGCCTTCCCGGTGCGCGTGACCTCCAACCTGCGCGGCGCACGCTGGACGAAGCTGGCCTTCAACTGCGCGCTCTCCACCTTGTGCGCGGTCTCCGGCCTCGACTTCGGCGAGCTGGCTGCCCGGCGCGACGCGCGCCGGCTTGCGCTGCACGTCGTCGGCGAGGCGATCGCAGTCGCGGAAAAGCGCCGCGTGAAGCTGGAGAAGGTCGTGGGCCTCGACCCGCGGTGGTTCGTGCCCGGGGCAATGCCCGCCGCGGTCCAGCACGCGCTGATCTGGCTCGCGGCTCGCCGCAGGCCCCGCCAGCGCAGCGGGATGCTGCAGCGGCTGCTCGCCGGCCGGCCCGCGGGACAGGTCGACGACCTGAACGGCGCAGTCGCGGACGCGGCTCGCGCGGAGAGACTGGCCGCGCCGCTGAACGCCCGCCTGCGCGACCTGGTCCACGCCATCGAGCGCGGCGAGGAGCGCCTCGGCCCGCACCAGCTCGAGCGGCTCGCAGCCGAGCTGTAGGATGTTTGTGTCAGGCGACTCGGTAGCACCTGCATCAAAGATGCGACGCACATTGCGCAGTTCGAGCCAAAGCGCTTCGAGCTCTTCGAGGAAGTCCTCGCGTTCCTGCGGGAGCCTCTGGTTGCCGTGAGCAAAGCCCGCTGAAGAACGCAGCGGGGTTCGACTGCGAGCGGTCGATCGACGCGCTGCAATATGCCGCGTTGACACCCTCGGAGGGCGCGGCTATTTTCCGCGGCCCTTCGAGGGAGTTCCGCGCCCGTGGACAGCTACCTCACGCCCTACATCCCGGTGCTGATCCTGCTCCTGCTGGCAGGGGTGATGTGCGCGGCCATCAGCTTCCTCGCCGGCTACCTGGGCCCGAAGCGCATCTTCGGCGTCAAGGAGACTGCCTTCGAGTGCGGCTCCCCGACGACCGGCGACCCGCACGCCCGCTCCTCGGTCAAGTTCTACCTGGTGGCGCTGCTCTTCATCGTCTTCGACGTGGAGAGCGTCTTCATCTATCCCTGGGGCTCCCTGCTGCGCGATTTCCACGCCGAGGGGCTCGGCTGGTTCGTCTACGTCGAGATGCTCTCCTTCATGGCCACGCTGGCGCTGGGGCTCGTCTACGTGTGGCGCAAGGGCGCGCTGGAGTGGTCGTGAGTAGGCTCCCCATCCTCAAGCCCGAAGGGAACGTCCCGGAGAGCCCGCACCTGCCTCCCGAGGACTCGATGCCGGTGCTGCTCACCCGCACCGACGAGGCGCTGGGCTTCTTCGAGCGAAAGCTCTCCGGCGCGCTGGGGTGGGCGCGCGCCAACTCCATCTTCCAGTACCCGTTCGTCACCGCGTGCTGCGGCATGGAGTACATGAGCGCGATGGCGGGCCGGTACGACATCGCCCGCTTCGGCGCCGAGTTCCCCCGCTTCACCCCGCGCCAGGCCGATCTGCTGATGATCGTCGGCACCATCAACGTGAAGCAGTCGCCAGTGCTCAAGCGCGTGTACGAGCAGATGACCGAGCCGAAGTGGGTGATGGCGTTCGGCGTCTGCGCTTCCTCCGGCGGGTTCTACGACAACTACGCCACGGTGCAGGGCGCCGACCGCGTCATCCCGGTCGACGTGTACGTGCCCGGCTGCCCGCCTCGCCCGGAGCAGGTGCTCGACGGGCTCAAGATCCTGCAGGAGAAGATCCAAACGCAGCGCCACCAGCTCCACAGCGTCGAGAAGTCGCGGGAGCTGGAAGACGACGACAAGGAAAAGAAGAAGAGGTTCCTGGGCAAGTGGCTCAAGCGCTGATCGATCTTCTCCGGGAGAGGCATCCGGACGCCATCGTCTCGACGCCGGGCCACCGCGGCGACGAGGTGGCGGTGGTGCGCCGCGAGCGGCTGGTCGAGGTGTGCCGGTTCCTCAAGGAGGACCCGCGCGCCGACCTGAAGCTGCTCGCGCAGATCGCCGCCGTGGACCTGCTCACCTACGCGACGGAGGCGACCGGCGGCGCCGCTCTCGCGTCCATCGAGGTGCCGGCCTACGATCTCGAGCACAAGCGGCCCGTCGAGCCCCGCTACCACGTCGCGTACAACCTGGGCAGCGTCACGAAGAAGCACCGGCTGCGCCTGCGCGTCGAGCTGCGCTCGGACGACATGAAGGTGCCGACCGTAACCGGCATCTGGCGCACCGCCGACTGGTGGGAGCGCTACGTCTACGACATGTTCGGGGTCGAGTTCGTCGGCCACCCGAACCTGACGCGCATCATGATGTACCCCGAGTTCCAGGGCTTCCCGCTGCGCAAGGACTACCCGGTGCGCAAGCGGCAGCCGCTGGTGCCCGAGCTGGACTTCCCCGACCTGGTGCGCGGCCCCGGCCCCGGGCCGGGCGGCGCGGGCGTGCCGATGAGCCAGACGCACGTCGGGCGGGCCAACGTCGATCCGGACGCCTATGACTGAGCAAGCCGCCCACGAGCACGATCCGCTCGCGCTCGAATCCGAGCTGCCGTCGAGCCCGATGACGGTGAACCTGGGGCCCTCGCACCCGGCGATGCACGGCACCCTGCGGCTGGTGGTGACGCTCGACGGCGAGACGATCGTGGAGGCGATCCCGGAGATCGGCTTCCTGCACCGCGGCTTCAGCAAGTCTTCCGAGAACTCCACCTGGACGCAGGTGCTGCCGTATACCGACCGGCTCAACTACGTCTCGCCGTACCTCAACAACGTGGCGTACGTGATGGGCGTCGAGAAGCTCATCGGCCTCCAGGTCCCCGAGCGCGCCGAGTACATCCGCGTGCTGACCGGCGAGCTGAGCCGCATCACCGACCACCTCACCTGCATCGGCGCCATCGGTCTCGAGCTGGGCGCTTTCACCGTCTTCCTCTACGCCATCGAGGCGCGCGAGCTGCTCTGGGACCGCATCGCCGAGCTGTCCGGCGCGCGCGTCACGGTGAGCTGGATGCGC
>DASWGI010000291.1:0-5377 GCA_036393835.1 Myxococcales bacterium
CCCCGTTCCTCGCCGGGCTGTCCTTCCGCGCTGCCCGCTTCCTCTCCCGGCTGGTGCCCCACAACCGTTGGCGGCTGCCGTTCGGCAACCTCGTGCTGCTCGTGGCTCGGCGGAAGTGTGAGTCCATCGGCGAGATGCCGAGAAACGCGGTCTCGGCGTAGGGCCGTGGCCGCCCGCCGGCCTCGCGAGTCTTGCAGGACAGGGAACTTCTGCATGTCGCCCACGCATGCTATGTAGCGCGGAATCCAGGTACTTGCGTTGACCTATTCGACGATCGTCATCCCTTGCTTCAACGAGGCCCGGCGATTGCCGGCCGAGCGGGTCCAGGCACTCGGCCAGGTGCCTGGAATCCACCTGCTCCTCGTCGATGACGGGTCGACCGACGGCACGGCCCTCCTGCTGGAGCGCATCTGCCGCGCCGTGCCGGGCAAGGCGCGGCTGCTCGTGCTCGATCGAAACTACGGCAAGGCCGAGGCCGTCCGGCGCGGCCTGTTGGAAGCGCTGGAGGCTGGCAGCGATTTCGTCGCCTACCTCGACGCAGATCTGGCCACCCCGGGCGAAGAGATGGTCCGCGTCCTGCGCCTGCTGCAGGGTGGCCCCGCGCAGGTCGCCCTGGGTTCGCGCATCGCGCTGCTCGGCGCCCACATCGAGCGCAGGCCCGCGCGGCACTACCTGGGGCGGTTTTTCGCCACCTTCGCCTCGCTCATCCTCCGGTTGCCCGTCTACGACACGCAGTGTGGCGCCAAGGCGTTCCGCGCCTGTCCAGTGCTGGCCCACGCGCTCGAGGAGCCGTTCCACGCTCGCTGGGCGTTCGACGTGGAGCTGATCGGGCGGCTGCTCGCGGGCGGTTTCACCTCCGAGGACTTCATCGAGGTCCCGCTGCGGCGGTGGGTGGACGTGGATGGATCGCGCCTGCGGCCGGTCGAGTTCCCCATCCTGGGTTGGGAGTTGTTGCGCATCTTTTTCGCCCTGAACCGGCTGCGCTGGAGCGCCGGATCGACGCCCCTCCTCGAGGCATCCGGGCCCGCCGTCGCGGACATCCGGAAGGACGTGGGGTAGTGGGGCGTTTCCTGCGGTCCGCCGCGGGTCTCTTCCTGGCGGCAGTCGCGCTCCGCAGCGCCTCGTTCCTGTTCGACATCCTCAACATCGACGAGGTGCACTTCGGGCTCCTCGGGCGCAGCATCCTGGACGGCGGGCTGCCCTACGTCGATGCAATCGACATCAAGCCGCCTCTCACCTACCTCGCGTTCACCGCTGGAGGGCTCTTCGGCGGCGTGTCGCTCCTGCCCGTGCATCTCCTCGGCGTGCCCTGGCTCGTCGCCACTTGCCTGGTGCTGCGGGAGGCGGCGCGGCGCTGGACGGGCAGCGAGGACGCGGGCTGGGGGGCTGCGTGGATCGCGCTCCTCGCCAACCTGTGCGAGGTGCCGTCGGTCAGCGCCGAGCTCCTGATGAACCTTCCCGTGGCCCTGGCGCTCCTCTGCGCCGTGCGGGCCGAGGAGGAACGGCCGCGCTTCGATCTGCTCTGCGGGCTGTGCATCGGAGTCGCGTCGCTCTTCAAGCATCAGGCGGCGATGCTGGGCGTGGGCCTTGGGATCGCGCTGCTCTGGCGGGGCCGGAACCGAGCGATCCGCGCAACGCTCCTGCTGGCCGGATTCCTCGCGCCGTGGGCGGGAACCGTCGCCTTCTACGCTGCGGCCGGGCACCTGCACGAGTTCGCGAGCTGGGTCTTCCTGCGAAACCTGCTCTACGCGGAGAAGTCCGGCGCCGGGCCGGCGCTGCCGCGCTTCGCGCTCGCCACGCTGCTCTGCGTGGGCGTGGCCGCGCTGCCGTGGGTGCTGGCTGCGCAGGAGACGCTGCGACGCAGCGAGTCCGCGCGTGAGCCAATGCGCACGGCGGTGCTGATCTCGCTGTGGCTCACGTGGCTGCCGGTGAGCGCCGGAGGCAGGTTCTACGAGCACTACTACCTGCAGTTCGCGCCGATGCTCGCGCTGGCCGCTGCACCGCGGATGGCCGCGCTGCTCGGGCGCTGGCGCGAGCTACCCCGTGTCCGGCGGGCGGCCGTGACGGCCGGGTGCTGCATCCCCGCGGCGGTGTACCTCGCCTTCACCCTGGCGAAGGGCGCCTCGGGCGGGTTCCCGGGGCAGGACGAGAAGGTCGTCGACGTGTCCCGTTGGCTGGCAGCCAACTCGCGCCCCGACCAGCGCATCTTCGTCTGGGGCGACGCCACCTCCGTGTACTACCTCGCGCAGCGGGCGCCCGGCACGCGCTACTTGAACTGCGCCGTTCAGGTGGGGAACTTCGACCCGTCCCACCTGCCGCGCGGATTCGACATTGCGTCGCATGTCTCGGCGCCCGATGTGCAGGCCACCATCGCCGATCTGGAGCGCAACCGCGTCGGCTTGGTGGTCGACACCTCGTCCGCCGCCATCCACCACTGGGACCGCCTGCCGCTCTCGGGCGTGGCCGCCCTCGCATCGTACGTCGCTGCACACTACCGCCTCGTCGCCACGCCGGGCGGCGTCCGCGTCTACGCCCGGCGATGAGCGAGCCCGCCGAGACACTCTCGGTGCAGGAGCTGCGCGACGCGTGGCCCATCCTCTCGCGCGAGGACCGGGTCCAGGGCCTGCGGCTCTTGCCTCGCGACGCCGCGGAGGACCTCTTCTTCGAGCTGCCCTCCTCGGAGCAGGCGGCGCTGGTGCTGGCCCTGCCGCCGTCCGAGCGACGCTCCTGGGTGCGCCTCCTGCCGCCCGACGACGCCGCCGACCTGATCCAGGCCGCGCCGCCCGAGGAGCGCGATGCGCTCCTGCAACTGCTCGACGACGCTACCCGCAAGGAGGTGAGCGCGCTCCTCGCGTACGAGGAGGACCGCGCGGGCGGGCTCATGCACCCGCGGTTCGCGCGGCTCCGGCCGGACATGACGGTCGACGAGGCCATCACCTACCTGCGGGCGCAGCCCCGCTCGAGCCTTGCCACGCTGTATTACGCCTACGTCCTCGATCAGGAGCAGCGCCTCCTCGGGGTGGTGGCCGTCCACGAGCTCCTCGCCGCGCCGCGCGGCGCGCGGGTGCGCGAGGTGATGAAGACCGACGTGCTCACGGTCGGCGAGGACCTCGATCAGGAAGCGGTCTCGCGCGTGTTCCGGAGGAGCGGCCTCATCGCCATCCCGGTGGTCGATGCGCAGCGGAGGATGAAAGGCGTCGTCACCGTCGACGACGTGGTCGAGGTGGTCAGCGAAGAGGCGACCGAGGACATCCAGAAGATGGGCGGCACCGAGGCGCTGGGCGAGCCCTACCTCACCATCGCCTTCTCCCGCATGCTGAGGAAGCGCGCCGGCTGGCTCTCCGCGCTCTTCCTCGGCGAGATGCTGACGGCCACCGCGATGGGGTTCTTCGAGAAGGAGATCGCCAAGGCCGTCGTGCTGGCGCTGTTCGTCCCGCTCATCATCTCCAGCGGCGGCAACTCCGGATCGCAGGCGACCTCGCTGGTGATCCGCGCCATGGCGCTGGGCGAGGTGCGGCTGCGCGATTGGTTCCGCGTCATCCGGCGCGAGCTGGCCAGCGGGCTCGCGCTCGGGTCCATCCTGGGCTCGATCGGCTTCGCGCGCATCGAGATCTGGCAGCACTTGTTCCACACCTACGGCGAGCACCACCTGCTGGTGGCGACGACCGTGGCGGCCGCGCTGGTCGGGGTGGTCACTTTCGGGACCATCGCGGGCTCGCTGCTGCCGTTCGTGCTGCGCCGCCTCGGCTTCGACCCGGCCAGCGCCTCCGCCCCCTTCGTCGCCACGCTGGTCGACGTGACCGGGCTGATCATCTATTTCACCGCGGCGAGCCTGATCCTGCGCGGCACGCTCCTGTAGCCGGTCACCTCACCCCTACAGGCCGGGCGGTTCACGCGTCGGGCGGCTTCACGTACTCGTAGTCGACCGGCATCCCGTTGATGCCCTTGCTGGGCGGGGCGATCCAGCTGGCCACCTTGCCGCGCTCGTAGACGGGATGCATGAGCGCCTTCACGTACGCGCGGTCCGCCTCGGTGATCAGCCACTCCCCCTTGCGTGCCTCGTAGTCGGCCTCGGTGATGAGCCGCCCCTCCGGATCGAACGTCGCCGTCGCGCACGGACCGACCCCGCGGTGGAAGCGCCGGCTGGGGAGCCGCAGCGAGAGCCCGTTCACTCCGCTGCGCTGCAACGTCTTGTTCCAGCGGTCCACCGCGCGCTGGCAGTCCTTGACGTACTCGTCGCGGAGCACCTCGTTCATCGCGTTGCGCAGCGGCACTTCCTGCTCCACCAGCGCGCCGTTCTCCGGCACCTCCAGGCGGTAGCTCTCGGAGAGCGCCTTGTGCTCCGGCTGGTCGTCCTCGCGGAAGCGGCCCTTGAGCCCTGCCGCGAAGAAGTCGGCCGCGTTGCTCGACACCTCGCCGCCGAACAGGTCGAGCGAGAGCGTGAACCACTGGTTCAGGTAGCGCTGGATGACGTCGAGCGGGACCGCGCCTTCCGTGCGCGGGTCCTTGCCCTGCGCCATCAGCTCCGCGGTGCGCTGCACGACGCGGTCGACGCCCATCTCGCCGACGAAGAGGTGGTGCGCCTCCTCGGTCAGCATGAACCGGGTGGTGCGCGCCAGCGGGTCGAAGCCGCTCTCCGCCAGCGCCGAGAGCTGGTACTTGCCGTCGCGGTCGGTGAACATCGCGAACATGAAGAAGCTGAGCCAGTCGTCGATCGGCTCGTTGAACGCGTTCAGGATGCGCGGCTTGTCCGACGAGCCGCTGCGGCGCGCGAGCAACTCCTCCGCTTCCTCGCGGCCGTCACGCCCGAAGTGGCGGTGGAGCAGGTAGACCATCGCCCACAGGTGCCGGCCTTCCTCGACGTTCACCTGGAAGATGTTGCGCAGGTCGTAGAGCGAAGGCGCCACCTTCCCCAGGAGGCGCTGCTGCTCGACCGAGGCGGGCTCGGTGTCGGCCTGCGTGACGATGATGCGGCGGAGCGCGTTGCGGTGCTCGCCGGGGACCTCGTCCCAGGCGGGCTCGCCGTAGTTGTCGCCGAAGCCGATCTTCCGCTCGCTTCCCTTCGGCGCGAGGAAGATGCCCCAGCGGTATTCGGGCATGCGCACGTAGTCGAACGTCGCCCACCCGTCCGGCTCCACGCTGACGGCGGTGCGCAGGTAGATCTGGTGCGCCTGGAATCCCTCGGGGCCGACCTCGCGCCACCAGGAGAGGAAGTTCGGCTGCCACTGCTCGAGCGCGCGCTGCAGGCGCCGGTCGCTCGAGAGGTCGACGTTGTTGGGGATCGATTCCAGCGCCTGTGCCACTACGTCCTCCTCCAGTCGAAGCGCGGGCGCTCCGGCTTGCCGTACAAGCTGAGCGCGCCGGTCTCGCCGGTCGC
>DASWGI010000292.1:0-12669 GCA_036393835.1 Myxococcales bacterium
CCCACGGCCGAATTCCGCCCGCGCAGTGTCCAGCGGGCCCTCCTTCGCGCGTCTTACGGTGTCGGCGAGGCAGCCGGCAGGCAACCAAAGGAGAAAATGATGCCAAGCCAGAAGTACCTGTTCCTCCACCGCAGTCCGATAGACCAGCAACCGCCTTCCCCTGCGAAAATGCAGGAGATGTTCGCCGTCTTCAACGCCTGGAAGGAGAAGTTCAGGGACAACATCCTGGATATGGGAGGCAAGCTCAGGCCGGGCGGCAAGGTATTGACCGCCTCGGGTGTCGTGGATGGGCCCTTCGTAGAGGCCAAGGAGATCGTAGGTGGATACATGATCGTCACCGCCGAGAGCTACGATCGCGCGCTCGAGGTGGCGAGGGGAATGCTAGGGATGATGACGCCTGGAGCGCGCATCGAAATCCGGGAGATGAGCGGCCCCTGAGCGGCGCGCCTCCACACCAAAGCCGTCCGGGCGCGGCCGCCGGGCCGCGCTTGGCGGAGCACTTCTTCCGGCACGAGTACGGCCGGCTCGTGGCTACCCTCACGCGCCTGGCCGGACTCCAGCATCTGGAAGTCGCCGAGGACGCCGTCCAGAGCGCCTTCATGACGGCGCTCGAGGCCTGGGCGAACGAGGGTCTTCCGGAAGACCCCGGTGCCTGGCTCTACCGGGTGGCCCACAACCGCCTGATCGGGGACCTGCGGCGAAAAGCCGGTCGACTCCGGATACTGCAGCAGGCAACCAACGACAGTGCCGCAAGGGACGAGCTCCCGGCGACATCATATTTCGGGGGCGAGGTGCGGGACGACCTGCTCCGGATGCTCTTCGTCTGCTGCGACGACGCCATTCCCCGGGAAAGCGGGCTGGTTTTGGCGCTGAAGACTCTGTGCGGATTCAGCACCGCGGAAATCGCGCTGAGGCTGTTCACCAGCGAAGCAAACGTGCACAAGCGCCTGGCGCGCGCCCGCGAACGGCTGCGTGAGATTGCGCCCGGCCTTGAGACGCCGCCACTTGATGCCCTGCGCTCGCGGCTCGCCAGCGTACACGCGGTGCTTTACCTCCTTTTCAATGAGGGCTACCTGTCTGCGCATGACGAGGAGGCGATCCGCCGGGACCTGTGCGAGGAGGCCATCCGGCTGGCCACCCTCTTGGCGGAGCACCCCGTGGGCGCAGTCCCAGAGACCTTCGCCCTGCTCGCCCTGATGCACCTCCACGCGGCCAGGCTGGGGGCGCGCCTCGATGCCCTGGGAGGCCTGTTGCTCCTCGAGGAGCAGGACCGGTCCCTTTGGGATCGCGAAAAGGTGCAGCTCGGTGTGCAATGGCTCGAGAGAGCCGCCAGCGGCGACGTGTTCTCGCGATTCCACGCGGAAGCCGGCATTGCCGCCGAACATTGTCTAGCGCCTTCGTTTCAGCAAACCCGCTGGAAGGAGATCGCCGATCTTTACGCCATGCTGGAACGCATCGCCCCGTCGCCGCTCCACACGATGAACCGGGCGGTAGCGGTCGCCGAGTGGCGAGGGCCCGAAGCGGGGCTCGCCTCGTTGCAGGGTCTCGCGCCACCCGGCTGGTTGGCCGGGTCGTACCTCTGGGAGGCCGTGTTGGGCGACTTGCATCGACGAGCCGGAAACTCCGAAGTCTCCCGGCAGCACCGGGAGCGGGCACTGGCCTTGGCGCCGACGGAAGCGCTGCGGGACCTGCTGCGGCGTCGTCTTGCTGTCTAGACGGGGTTGCGGACTGGGTGACGCGTCACGAGTTGGAGTGGGCTCGCCACGGCCGCGCCGTTCGGGGCTTCAGACCGACTTGCCGCCTTTGAGGGCTGCTCGAACGCGTTCCGTCTGGCGCAGGATGGGAAGTTGTGCGAGGTCCTTCGGCCTGCCGGCTGCCTGCTTGGACGCGATCACGTCAGCCAGCGCCGCGACGGTCGCTGCCGAGTCGCCGATCTGCACCCGCGAGCTGCGAGATCGGAGCGCCTCGAAGGTCAGTCCGCCCGGCAGCGCGTCGAACAGGATGTCGATCGGCAGCGCCCCGCCGAGCAGCGTGATCGCCTTCGACAGTTCCGAGACCTGCACGGGAGGGGCAATCTGGAGCGCTGCCGACAATTTGCCGATCTTCTCCCGGTTCTTGGGCGTGTCGCGGACGAGCAGATCGAGGTCCTGGGTCATCACCGGGGCGCCGTTCAGGACGCCCGCGACCGTTCCCACCACGATCGCTTCCAGCCCGACGCGATGCAACGCCGCGACGACGTCCTGCAGGAAGGACTCGTCAGAAGACATAACCGCCGGAATCGCGCCTTCGGAGGAAGAAGCGGCGCCCGGTGCCGATCGGACGCAAGAGGCTCTGCAGGATGAGGAGCAGATCGCCAGGGTCGATGTCCGGCACGAGCGGCGCGACGCGCTGCCGGGCCTCGAGCACCGCGACTCGAAGGCGTTCTGCTTCCGCGCGGCGATCCATGCTTCAAGACTAGCCGGCCTCGGCCCGGGAAGCCATTCAGCGGGCGGTGTGCTCTCGGGCCCGCGCAAGGACGAGCGGGCAGGCGCGAAAAGCTTCGGGCGTGTGTGCGATGTGGTACTGACGCGCGGTGCACCGGCCCGGCACCCGTGTCATGGCGCGGCTCACCGCGTTCAGCATCGCGCACCCGTTCCTCACCCTGTCCGGCGCCGCGGCCCTGGCGGCCGTCTCCATCTGGCTCGCCTCGGGCCTGGAGATCCGCTCCAGCTTCCAGGAGCTGCTCCCCTCCGACCTGCCCTCCGTCCGGCTCATCCAGGAGCTGGTGAAGCGGGTCGGCGGCGACGGCACGGTGTTCGTCAACGTGGAATCGCTCGACGGTCCGCAGGGCCTGCCCGCGTGCGAGGCGTTCGCCCCCAAGCTGGCGCAGGAGTTCCTCGCCTTGGGCCCCGACCAGATCCGCGCCGTGGACTGGAACGTGAAGCGCATCGAGGCCTGGTACGAGGAGCACTGGCCGCTCTTCGTCCCGCTGGAGGACCTGCAGCGGGCGCGCGACGCCATCCGCGAGGAGATCCGCAGGCGCACCATCGAGGCGAATCCGCTCGTCGCGCAGCTGGACGACGAGGACCCCGCCGCGGCCAAGCCGCCGGGCGACGATCCGGCCACCGACTGGCTCGACCCGAAGAAGCCGCTCCCGCGCGAGCAAGTGCGCCAGCGCTTCGCCCGCTACGTGGACGGGTTCTACGTCCACCCCAACCACCGCAGCCTCACCATCGTGGTGCGCCCCACCGGCACCAGCCTCGGCGTGGCGGAGGCGCGGGCCCTGCTCGACCGCATGCAGAAGGTGGTCGACCGGCACGCCGCGGAGCTGCAGGCGGCCCACCTGCGCGTCGGGTTCGCCGGCAGCTTCCCGCTCTTCGTCGCCGAGTACGAGGCGATCATCAACGACGTGAAGAACACAGCGCTTCTGGTCACGACGCTCGTGCTGCTCTCGATCCTGGCCTTCTTCCGGGACGTCCGCTCCACCCTCTCGCTGGGTCTCGCCGTGCTCACCGCGGTCGCGGTCACCTTCGGGCTGACCAGGTTGACGATCGGCTACCTGAACACCCAGACCGCATTCCTGGGCGCGATCGTGCTCGGGAACGGCATCAACTACGGGCTCATCTACCTGGCGCGCGTGAAGCAGTTGCGGCGGCGCGGGATCGAGCTGCTCCCCGCCTGCGTGGAGGGCGCGCAGAGCACCGCGGAGGCGACGCTCCTGGCCTCCGCGGCGACGAGCGTCTCCTTCGGCACGCTGATCATCGCGGCCAACCGCGGCTTCCGGCACTTCGGCATCATCGGCGGAATGGGGATGCTGCTCTGCTGGCTGGGCACCTTCCTCCTCGTCCCCGCATTTCTCGCGGTCTACGAGAAGCTCCGCGGCGCGCCCAAGGTCCCGGCCGCGCGGATCGAGGAGGGCCGCGCCTTGCTCCCCATCCTGGAGCGCATCTTCGCCCGCCCCCGGCTGATGGCCACGGTGTTCGCGCTGGCGACCGTGGTCGCGCTGGTCGCCTTCGTCCGCGACCTGCCGAACGCGATGGAGCGAAATCTCGAAAATCTGAGCAACGATCCGCCCAAGGGCCAGCAGACGCTCCTGCGCGATCAAGACCGGGCCGGCACCTCGCTCGGCTCCTCGACCGCCTCGGTGCTGGCGCTGCTCGACTCCTGGCCCGAGGCGGACGAGTTCTGCGAGGTGATCCGCAAACGCGCGCAGCAGCCGGAGTACTCGAGGCTGATCGAGAGCTGCAACACCCTGTCGATGGTGGTGCCGCGGCCCGAGCAGCAGCAACAGAAGCTCGCCGCCATCCGCGAGATCGTCGCCGAGCTGAACGAGCGCGTGCTGTCGCGGCTCTCCGCCGAGCTGCGGCCGCGGGTCGAGGAGGTCCGCGCGCAGCTTTCGGCGCAGCGCCCGGTCACCGTGGAGGAGGCGCCGCCCAACCTGATCGACAAGTTCCGCGAGCGCGATGGATCGGTCGGCAAGCTCGCGCAGGTCGTCGCGCGGCCCGACGCCAAGCTGGAGCTGGCGCCCAACCTGGAGGCGTTCGTGAGCGGGGTGCGCAACGTCCCCGTCGACGGCAAGCGGGTGGATGCCACCGGCGAGAACGTCATCTTCGCCGACCTGCTCACCGACATCGACAAGGAAGGCCCGCGCACCACCGTGCTCTCCTTCGCGGGCGTGTTCCTGCTGGTCATCGTCTTCTTCCGCAACGTGCGCACCAGCGTCGAGGTGCTGGGCTCGCTCACCGTCGGGGTGGCGCTGATGAGCGGCGTGGCGGCGCTCCTGCACCTGAAGATCAACTTCTTCAACTTCATCGTCTACCCGATTACTTTTGGAATAGCGGTCGACTACGGCGCGAACGTCGCGGCGCGGGTGCGCGACCGCGGCGGCCGGGTACTCGAGGCGCTCGCCGAAGTGGGTCCGGCGGTCGCGCTCTGCTCCTGGACCTCGATCATCGGCTACGGATCGCTGCTCATCTCGCTCAACCGGGCGCTGCGCAGCTTCGGCGAGTACGCGATGATCGGCGAGGTGACGACGATCCTCACCGCCCTGGTGCTCCTCCCGGCGCTGCTGATCATCGCCGAGCGCCAGCGCGCGCGCCGCGAGAGCACCGCGGCGCCTTGAGCCCGCGTCACCTGCCGGAGAGCGCGCGCTCCACGGCCTGGCTGACGTCGTAGAGCAGCGCTCCACGTTCGGTGACCGGCAGGTCAGGGGCCGGCATCCGCGTGCGGCGCAGCATGCGGTTGTAGGCGATCTCGGCGATGGGCCGGAGGTGGAAGGCGTCGTGCAGGTTGTACTCGAGCAGCCTGCGCAGGGCGGTCCGGTCGCCCTCGCGCTGCGCGCGCCACAGCCAGACCGCATCCGTCCCCGACAGGGGCAAGAGGTGAGGCGGACGGTGCAGCCCCAGCCGCGGCTCGATCTGCTTGAGCCCGCCGCCTTCACCCAGGCGCCGCAGCAGCACGCACAGGTCCACGTGCGCGGCGGGCGGCTGCCAGCCGGGGAAGAGCCGGCGCAGGTGCGGCAGGTCGAACGCGGTCCCGTTGAACGTCACCACCGCCCGCCAGCCCGCCGCGCGCCGCGGGAACTCGTGCAGGTCGCGCCCGCGCACGAAGCAGCGCGGCCCCTCGGCGTCGAGGACGCCGATCACCGTCACGTCCTCCGCCGTCTCCACGTCGACGAACCCGGTCCGATCGAGCAGGTGCGGCAGCAGGCGCCAGTGCTCGGTCTCGGGCAGGGAGCGCGCGAAGAAGTCCAGGTCCCCCGCCTGCAGCCGGGCGCGGCTCTCCGCGATCCCCGCCCGCAGCTTCGCGTCGAGGCGCTCGGACAGCACCTCGCCCGCGGGCAGCGCGTCCCAGCTCGCGACGCCCTGCATCCACAGCTGCCGCTCGCGCATCGCGCCGATGCCGCGGATGTGGCGGAAGGAGGCGGTCAGCACGGCCAGAACCATCCCATGACGTCCGCGCTGGGGAAAAGCATAGCGCCGCCGAATACGGCGGCGGCTACGGCTCTTCGGCGAGCTGGGTGAGGACCGGAACGTCGGCCTCGCAGAAGGGCAGGCCCGGCAGCGCCCGCCGCGGCACCCAGCGCAGCTCCTCCGCCGTCAGCGGGCGCGGCTCCTCGTGCTCGTGGAGCCTGGCCCGGTACAGCGCCAGCTCCACCTGCAGGTCCGGGTAGATGTGCTCGAGGCGCGCATACAGCTCGCCCACCTGGACCCGCACGCCCAGCTCCTCCCGCAGCTCGCGGGCGAGCGCGGCGCGCTCCCCTTCCCCCGCCTCCACCTTGCCGCCCGGGAACTCCCACAGGCCGGCGCGCTCGCCCTCTTCCTTGCGGCGCGCCACCAGCACCTCGCCGCCGCGCTCGATGAGCGCGGCCACGACGAGGACCCGGCGTTTCAAGGGAGCAGCCCCAGGGAGAAGAGCACCCCGGCGTTGGAGACGATGAAGGCCGCGCCCGGGATGGCCAGCGGCGCTCCCGAGAACCCCGACCCCGGATCGAACGCGCCTCTCGTGCGGCCGGTCACCGCGTCGACCGCCATCAGGGGCCCCCGGTCGAGCGCGACCAGCACCAACCCGCCGCTCACCGCCGCGGGCGTCGCGTACCGGTCGTTGCCCAGCGAGAGCTTCCAGAGCACCTTGCCGTTCGAGCGCCCGAGGGCGACCAGCGCGCCCTTCCCGCTCGCGTACACGCGCGGTCCGTCGACCAGCACGTGGTTGGCTCCGGGCAGCGGCGCCGTCCACACCGGGTTGCCGCTGGCGGCGTCCACCGCGACGACGCCCGCCTTGGTGCTCGCTGCGTAGACGTTCGGGTCCTCGGCCGGGGCCTGCAGGTCGTCGACGTCGAGGTACTCGCCGGTGCCGCTCAGCGCGCGCACCCACCTGGCCACGCCGTCGGCCGGGCCGAGCGCCACCAGCGACCCGTCGGCGAAGCCGGCGAAAACGGTCCCGTTCGAGACTCGCGGCCGGGCGTTGCCGCGGATCGTGAAACCCGCCGGTGGGTCCCGGTGGAACTTCCACACGCTCTTGCCGGTCTCCGCGTCCACGCCGGTGACCGACTCCTCGCTGGACATGACGTAGACGCGGCCGCCGGAGAGCGTGGGCGTGGTGGTCAGCTCCTCGTGCAGGTCGCTGGACCAGCGCACCTCGCCCGTGATCCGGTTCAGGGCGGTCAGCTTGCCGTCCGCGGAGGCGACGTACAGCGTGTCGCGGTCGAGCAGCGGCGCCGACAGGATCGAGCCGCCCGCCCGCCATGACCAGGCGTTGCGGCCGCGCAGCCGGCAGCGGACCCACCCGTCGTTGGTGCCGACGTAGAGCCGGCTCCCGGCGTCGTCCAGGACCGGCGCGGCGGTCTCGCGGGGCTGGTAGGGCAGCTCGTGCTGCGGGACCAGGCGCGCCATATCGCCCACGAAGAACGCCTTTTCGCCGTGCGGAGGCGCTCCGCGCGCCAGCGGCCCGTGCGAGAACGGGGCGAACGCGAACGCCAGGACCGCCGCAGCGAGCATCTACTTCTTGCCCTTGCTCGCGGCAGCCGCGGGCTTGCGATCTTTCGGCGGCGGCGCCTGCGGCGCGCCCGGCGGGGGCAGCGAGGCCAGCTCGAGGCGCATGTTCGCCTCCAGCGCCACCGGCTCCTTGGGGTAGTCCTTCGCCACCTGCTCGAGCTGCTGCCTCGCCTCGGGCTTGCCGAGGACGAGGGCGATGCGCGCCTCCTGGAAGGCGGCGCGCTCGGGGGCGCCGTCGTGCGCCAGCCGGGCGAAGGCGGCGCGCGCCTCGTCGAGCTTCCCCTGCGCCTCGAGCGCGTACCCGACCGACTCCTGCGCCAGCGCGCGCAGCGGGTGTCCGGCGGGGGCCTGGTCGAGGAACGTCTGCAGAGCTGCCTGCGCGCCCTTGGCGTCGCCCCCCTTCAGCTCGAGGAAGCCGATCTGGGCCTCGGCCGTCTGCGCCGCGGTGGAGCGCGGGAAGTCCGTCCGTACCTTCTCCAGGGCCGACAGCGCCGCCTTCTGCCGCTCCTCCCTGCTCGGGAACGTCTCGACGCCCGGCTGCCCCTGCGCTTCCGAGGCCAGCGGGCGCGACGACAGCTCCAGCGCCGCGGCCAGCTCGGCCCCCGCCTTCGCATCGCGCGAAGTGGAGTACGCCGACGCGCCCCAGGCGCCGAGCACGGCGACCGCCAGGGCGATCAGGCCCGCCAGCACCGGCTTCTGGTGGGCGACCATCCACCCCATCGCCTTTCCGGCGACGACCTGGAACTCGTCCGGCTTCTTCAGCTCCTTGCGATCGAGCTTCTGCGCCAACGGACAGCCTCCTTCACGACGGCGTTCCTGCCCCAGTTCCCCTCTGGAGTCAATCATCGAGTAAGGTGCTCCGCCGTGCTGGTCCTCGCGCTCCTGCTGGCCGCCCCGCTGCGCCCCGGCGAGGCGGCGCTGTCGGTGCGGCTGGAGACCGCATACCTGCAGCCGGACGGCGATTCGAGCTCGCGCGGCGGCGGCGCGGGGCTCTCGCTGGGGTACCGCCTGACCGACCAGCTCTCGGCCGTGGGGGGCGCCTCTGCGTCGCTGCTCTGGTCCCTGCCCGCGGCCGGAGGACCCCGCCAGACGCAACACCTGACCATGGTCTTCGGAGGGCTCGAGGCCCTGCTGGATGCGACGCCCATCGCGCCGTTCCTCGAGCTGTGCGTGGTGCGGCTCCTGCCCGAGAGCGCGGCCGGGTACTCCCTGGCCACGCGGACCTCGCTGGGCGCGGACTGGCTGTTCGCCGAACGGTTCGCGCTGGGCCTCGCGATCCGCACCCTGACGCCGCTCGACACCCCGGGCGGCGTGACCGCTCTGGGCGGGACGGAGATCGGCCTCCGGTTCACCTGGACTCCCGCCGGCCGCCGGCGGCCGGGAGGCAGCGAAGGGCCCTTGAAGAGGTGATCATGCGCGCAGTGCGCTTGCACGAGGTCGGCCAGCAGTTCCAGGTCGACCAGGTCCCCGATCCGGTGGCCCCGCCCGGCGGCGCGGTGGTGCGGCTGGAGACTGCCGCTCTCAACCACCGCGACGAGTTCATCCGGGTGGGCCTCTACGCGAAGATCCAGCTCCCCGCCATCCTCGGCTCCGACGGGGCCGGCGTGGTCGAGTCGGTGGCGCCCGGAGTGGACTCCTCCTGGGTGGGCCGCAAGGTGGTGGTGAACCCCGCCGACGGCTGGGGGTCCGATCCGCGAGCCCAGGACACCAAGACCTTTCTCATCCGCGGCATGCCCAAGCAGGGCACTTTCGCCGAGAAGATCGCCCTGCCGCTCGACCGGCTGGAGCCCATGCCGGAGCACCTGAGCTGGCCCGAAGCCGCCGCGCTGCCGCTCGCCGGCGTCACCGCGTACCGGGCGCTGGTCACCCGCGGCGAAGTGAAGCGCGGCGACCACGTGCTCATCACCGGGATCGGCGGCGGCGTGGCTACGGTCGCCCTGCACCTCGCGCAGGCGCTCGGCGCGCAGGTCTCGGTGACCAGCGGGAGCGAGGAGAAGCTCCAGCGCGCGCGCGGCATGGGCGCGGTCGCGGCCGTCTCCTACAAGCAGAAGGGCTGGGAGAAGGAGCTGGTCCAGCAGGCCGGCCGGCCGCCGTCCCTGGTCATCGACAGCGCCGGAGGGCCGGACTTCGGCGCGCTGGTGAACGCGGTCGCGCCGGGGGGGCGCATCGTCTCGTACGGAGCCACGCGCGGGCCGGCCGAGAAGCTCGAGCTGACGCGCGTCTTCTTCAAGCAGATCGACCTGCGCGGCACCACCATGGGCACCGACGACGAGTTCCGCGCCATGCTGAAGCTGGTCGCGCGCGAGCGGGTCCGGCCGCTGGTGGACCACGTGTTTCCGCTCTCGCAGGCCGCCGAGGCGGACCGCCGCATGGCGCAGTCGGAGCAGATGGGCAAGATCGTCCTGAACTGCCGCGCGTGAAGACAGGGTTGCGGAGGCTGCTCTCGCCGGATTAGCGTCGGATGGTGCTCCTGATCATGGCTACCCTCCTTACCGCGGCAGGGACCGGAGGCGACGGCGGAGCGCAGCAGGCCGCCGAGCTCGCCCGCAAGACCCTGGCCGCGGAGCTGGGCGTCGCCGCCGAGGCCGTTCGCGTCACCGCGGTCACGGCCGTGGAATGGCCCGACAGCAGCCTGGGATGCCCGCGGAAAGGCTCGCAGTACCTGCCGGTCGTGACCCCCGGCCACCGCGTCGTGCTGGAGGCGGAGGGGCGCGCCTACACCGTCCACGTCGCGGGCGCGAGGGCGGTGACGTGCCGGGGGTCGTCTTCCCAGCCCCGGATGGTTGCCGCCGTCCGCCTTGCGGATCTCGCCAGGCGGGACCTCGCGGCGCGACTGAAGATCGATCCCGAGGAGGTGAAGACCAGCCTCCTGCGGCCGCGGAGCTGGCCGGACGCCAGCCTCGGTTGCCCGAAGCCGGAGGCCTCGTACGCTCAAGTGGTCACGCCCGGCTTCCTCATCGAGCTGGAAGCGGCGGGAAAGACCTATCGCTATCACTCGGATCTGTCGCGCGTCGTGTTCTGCGACGAGGGCTGAGCGAGGACCGGGGCCGCCCGCGCGATCCGCGGACGACCCCGGCCCGCATCCGTCACCGGGAGCGCAGCCTCACGCCGTCCGCGGTGGCGCGCAGCGTCCACTCGTCGGCGCGCCCGTTGATGGTGAAGCCGTTGACCAGGGCCGTCCAAACGCCGGCGGTGGGGTTCGTCACCGCCCGCTCGGGGCTCGCCAGGGTCGCGCCGTCGACGTTCACCGCGCCGTTCGGGGCGACCAGGATGAGATCGACGTCGTTGGTCGGGTACCTGCTCCAGTTGCCTTCCCAGAAGAGCGCGACGGCGAGCTCGTGCGCAGGGACGTTGAACTTCACCGGGATCAGGTCGTCCTGCCTGACCTTCCCTTCGGCCGTCTCCCCCGGCAGCTTGGTGCCGCGCGGCTGAAGATCGAGCCGCAGGCCATCAAGACCCGCTTCCTCCGGCCTCGGAGCTGGCCGGACGCGAGCCTCGGTTGTCCGAAGCCGGGCGAGCTCTACGCTGCGGTGGTCACCCAGGGCTTCCTCATCGAGCTCGAGGCGGGCGGCAAGTCCTACCGGTACCACTCGGATCAGAACCGAGTCGTACCGTGCGAGGAGCCGGAGCGCTGAGGAAACCATCCACCCGCAAGACGAGGGCGGCGGCGCGGGGAGGGTTCACCGCACGCGCCGCCCTGTCGGCAGCGACTAGTCGTCGTCCTCTTCTTCGCGTTCGAAGCGCAGCAGGTTCGCTTCCGCCTTGCCGGAGAAGTTCTCGATCCCGACCACCATCACTCCCAGCGCGGGAGTGGCGGCAAACTCGGTCGCATTGATCGTCAGCGGCACCGAGGCCCGGGCCTTCGGCCCCACCACCGCGAACGCACCGGTGCTCACGGCGTTGTTGAACGCGTTGAACCTTCCGGCGGTCGCCGCTACGGTCCCGTCCGGGTTCTCACCGAGGAAGTCGAGGTCCCCGGTGAACCCGTCAGACCCCTGCGCACCGTAGGAGAACCGCGGATTCGTCGCCGTGATCTTCGCGTCCGCCGCCACGATCGGCATCAGGATGGTCGATTCGTTGGTCGGCGCCGTGGCGAGGAAGACCGCCGTCTGCGTAACGTTCACGCCTCTCGCCAGGTCGAAGATGTTGACCCGGACGCGGCCGCTCGTCAGCCCGACGCTGAAGACGATGAAGTCGAACTTACCGTCGCCGTTCACGTCGAGCAGGATGTCGTATTCGTTGAGGACAGGCGTCGTCCACGGGTTGAAGACGTTCACGGCGAAGACGAGGATCTTCCCGAAGGAGGCCGGCAGACCGATCGCCGCTGCGTCTATCGACTGCACGCCGACGGCGCGCAGGCCGGCTGTGGACAACTTCTTGTTCTTGCCGCGCAGGCCCCAGGCGTAGAAGTCAGCGGTGCCGGTCACTGCAGGCGAGTCGTTGCGCAATTCGGCGTTCGTGCTCGGCCTCGAGGGACCGAACTCGTCCCTGTCGAACTTCGCCCGCACCTCCGACCTCGCCCGCGCGACCAGGAAGTATGGCACCGACAGCGAGGCGCCGCCGTTCCCGCTCGCGGTGGCCGGGCTGAAGGTCACCAATCCGGACGCCTGCCGGAAGCTTCCGGCGCCCGCAGGTCCGGAAGCCGACCCGGCGGGACCGGCCGTCGCCGCCGGCACGTTCAGGCGCACGCGTACTTCCTCGCTTTCGCCTCGCTTCAGCGTCACCTTCGACGGCGAGACCGTCACCGAGTGCGGCGAGTTCAGCGAGGTGGCGGGGGTCGCCGTGCTGGCGCCCTGGATCACGGAACCGACGAGCGTCTGCGTAGACGATCCCAGGTTGCGCAGCCGGATCTTCTTGTCTTCGGAGAAGTCGCGCGAGAACTCCTCCACTCCGAAGCTGAGGTTGCCCGCGTCCCTGGTCCCGCGCGCGACGACCGAGGTACGAGTGGCCGCGAACGGCTGAACCAGGCCCGAACCGCCGAGCTTCGCCTGGAACCCGACCAGCTGCGAGGCGTCCGAGGTGTTGGCGATCGCCAGGCGCACGTCTTCCGGATCCCACGTCGGATGCGACTGCAGCGCCAGCGCCGCGACTCCGCTCACGTGCGGCGTGGCCATCGACGTCCCTGAGAGGCGGACGCCTTGGTTCCCGGTCCCGATCGCGGTGGAGAGGACGCTCACTCCGGGAGCGGTGGTGTCCG
>DASWGI010000293.1:0-7618 GCA_036393835.1 Myxococcales bacterium
GCTGACCGGGGCCGACTTGTCGAACGCCTTGCCCGGCTCCCAGGGACGGCCCTTCTCCTTGGCGGCCGCCTGCAGATCGCGGCGAGTCAGGTCGAGCCCGACCGCATAGCCGAAGACGTGCTCGAGGGCGGACTCGCGCGGCACGTTCACGCCCCCCTTCCCGATGGCCACGACCAGCTCCATCTCGTACGCCAGCTTCTGCGTCTGCGGCGGATAGGGAATGTCGCCGCCGTTCGGGACGATGGCGTCGGCCGGCTTGTTGAAGAAGAACGGCGGCTCGCGGTCCGGGTCGCCGCCCATCTCGCGGGAATGCTCGGCGTAGTTGCGGCCCACGCAGTGGATGCGCCGGACGGGGAAGAGCGCGTCGGTGCCGCTCACGGGAAGCGCGGGCAGGTCCCAGGAAGGAATCACGGAGCGGGCCATCAGGCGACGACCTCCTCGCGCCACAATCCGAGCGCCTTCTGCACCGGGCGGTCGGAGAAGCTGAACAGCACCGCGTCCTCGCCCGCCTCGTGCGAGACGGCCGCCCACGAGGGGACCACGAACACGTCGCGCGGTCCCCAGTCGAAGGTCTGCTCGCCGACCGTGCTGCGACCGTGTCCCTCCGCCACCGCGTACACCGTCCCGTCGGTCGAGCGGTAGGGCTTCCCGCGGAAGCCGGAGGGGAGCATCTGGATGAACGCGGCGATGGTCGGCGTCGGGTACCCGCCCGTCGCCGGGTTCGCGTACTGCATCTTCGCCCCGTGGCAGGGATGGAGCGGGCCGTTCCGCCGCAGCTGCTCGAGCGCCTCGCGCGTTCGGTCGTAGGGATAGCTGAAGATGGGCGTCGTACGGGACGCCGGCGTGTACTCGAGCGGGAGCAGGTTCGAGCCGTACCGCGCCAGCGAATCGCGCTCGGGCCTGGCGACGGGCTGCACTTCCTGCGGGTAGCGCTCGGCGAACCCGGCGTCGAAGAAGGCGACCATGGGGATGTCCAGGCCGTCGAGCCAGATCACCGGCTCGCTGCCGGGGTTGCCGTGGTCGTGGAAGGTCCACGAGGGCGTGAGGATGAAGTCGCCCGGGCGCATGGTCGTGCGCTCCCCGTCGACGGCGGTATACGCGCCGCTACCCTCCAGCACGAAGCGGAGCGCCGACTGCGCGTGCCGGTGGCTGGGCGCGATCTCGCCCGGGAGGATGAGCTGGAGGCCGGCGTAGAGCGTGTGCGTGGTCGACGAGGCCCCGCGCAGACCCGGGTTCTCCAGCACCAGCACGCGGCGCTCCGCCTCCTTCGCGGTGATGAGCCTGCCCGCTTCCATCAGGTGGGGGCGCACCGTCTGGTACCGCCAGAGCGCCGGAACGCACGGGGTCCGCGGGCGCGGCGGGACCAACTCGCCCAGCACTTCCCACAGCGGCGTGAGGTTCTCGCCGTGGATGCGCTGGTAGAACGCCTTGCGCTCGGGAGTGCGCTCGGGGGCGGCGAACATCATGGCGCGGAGGCTCCTGCCTGCACGGCGTGCTCGCCGGCCGGCGCGCGCCGCAGGAACGAGATGCAGAGCGCGGCCAGCGCGGCGACGAGCACCGGCAACGCGCCGACCAGGAAGATCTGCCTGGTCGGCCAGCGCAGCGAGAGGAGCAGGCCGCCAACCAGCGGCCCGATGATCGAGCCGATGCGGCCGATGCCCAACGCCCAGCCCACTCCCGTGGAGCGGATCGGGGTCGGGTAGGAGTTCGCGGTCAGCGCGTTGGCGCCGATCTGGCCGCCCACCACGCAGAATCCCGCCCCGAACACCGTGAGGACCAGCGCCGCGACCGAGGAGCCCACCGTGCCGATGAGCAGGATGAACGCGCTCGCGCCCAGGTAGGTGAGCGCGAGCATGGCGAACGGCGAGAACCGATCGAACAGCCGGCCCAGGAGCAGCGTCCCGACCGTGCCTCCCACCTGGAACATGGCGGTGATCAGCGCCGCGCCGCTCACCGGGATGCCCGAGTCGTGGATGATGGTCGGCAGCCAGTTGGTGAGGAAGTAGAGGTCCAGGAGGCTCATGAAGAACACCACCCAGATGAGCAGCGTGAACGAGGCCCTGCGCTCGGCGAAGAGCTGGCGCACAACGAACCCTTTCGCCTTGTGCTCCTCCACCGTGAACGTCGCGTCGGGCGGCACGGCGGCGGACGGGTCGATGCGCGAGAGAATGGCGGCGACCTTCTCGCCCCGGCCGCCCTGGACCACCAGGTAGCGGATCGACTCCGGCAACAGGGCGGCGACGAAGCCGACGGCGAGGACGGGCACGACGCCGCCCAGCACGAAGACCGCCTTCCACCCGAACCGCGCGATGAGGCTCGCCGCCGCGACTCCGCCCAGCGCGGCGCCGATGGAGAAACCGCAGAACATGATCATGACGGTGGTCGCGCGGATGCGCCGGGGCGCGTACTCGGTGGTGAGCGCGATGGCGTTGGGCATCGCGCCGCCCAGCCCCAGCCCGGTGATGAAGCGGAGCACCATCAGCGACTTCACCGAATCGGCGGTGGCGGTGAGCAGCGACATCACTCCGAAGAACAGGGTGCAGAAGAGGAGCACCGGCTTCCGGCCGAAGCGGTCCGCCAGCGGTCCGAAAGCGAGCGCGCCGACCATCAGGCCGAAGAGCCCGGAGGCGAAGACGGGGGCGAGCGCCGCGCGATCGATGCGCCAGCCGCGCACGATGGCGGGGGCGACGTAGCCGATGGCCTGCGTGTCGAACCCGTCGATCAGCACGATGAGGGCGCACAGCGCCACCACCATCACCTGGAATCCGCCCAGCTTCCGTCCGTCGATCAGCTCCTGCACGTTGACGGTCGCCATCATTGCCCTCCAACCGCCGCGGGCCCCGCCAGCGACTCCCGGTCGTATCCAGCGACGCGCTTGTACCGGTCGGAGATGGCCTTCAGCTCGTCGAGGGGGATCACGTCCTCGATGCGCTCGAACGGCCGGTCGCCGCTGCGCACGAACACCTCGCGCAGGATGGCGTCCGGCGGGTTCTGGCGGTTCATGCGGACCACGTTGGCGGTCGCCTCGCGACGCTTCGCCTCGTAGGCCTGGAGCGCCTCCGCCGGGTCGCGGTGCGTGGAGAGCGCCTCGGCGAGCGCGCGCGCGTCGAGGATCGCCTGGCCGGCGCCGTTCGACCCGCGAGGCACCATCGGATGCGCCGCGTCGCCCAGCAGCGTGACCCGGCCCTGCGTCCACCAGGGCAGCGGATCCTGATCGACCATGGGGAACTCCAGCACGGAGTCCGCGGCACAGAGGAACGCGGGCACGTCCAGCCAGTCGAAGTGCCACGCCTCGAACGCGCCGAGGAAATCGTCGAGGCTGCCGCGGCGGTTCCAGTCGCGCTGCTGGTGACGAGGCGTCTCGATCTCGGCGACCCAGTTGACGAGCTGCCGCCCCTCCCCGTCGATGCGCTCGCGGATGGGGTAGATGACCATCTTCCCGCACTTCAGCCAGCCCGCGCGCACCATGCTGGCGCCGGAGAGGAACGCCGGCCAGCGGGTCACGCCACGCCACATGTTCACGCCGGAATAGAGCGGCTCGCCCTCGTCCGGATGGAGCTGCTTGCGGATGACGGAGTGGATGCCGTCGCAGGCGACCACCACCGACCCGCGCTGGGGCGCGAGCTCCTCTCCGGTGACGCTGCTCCGGAAGAGCGCCGCCGCCCCGGTCGCGTCCTGCTCGAATCCGACGCACTTCCACCTGGCGAGGACGCGATCGTTCCCCAGGCGCCGCCGGACGGCCTCGAGCAGCACCATCTGCAGATCGCCGCGGTGGACGGAGAATTGCGCCTGCTCGTACCCCGCAGCGCGGCCGAGCGGCTCGCGGTAGATGAGCTGGCCGAAGCGGTTGAAGAAGACCGCCTCGCGCGTCTCCACGGCGACGCGGGCGAGGTCGCCGTCGAGGCCGAGCCGGGCCAGCTCCTTGGTCGCGTGCGGCAGGAGGTTGATCCCCACGCCGACCGGCCTGATCTCGGGCGAGGACTCGAACACCCGAGACGGGATGCCCGCCTTCTCGAGGGTCAGCGCCAGCGTGAGGCCGCCGATCCCGCCGCCGACGATCACGACTTCCATGCGCGTTTCCTCGGGTGTTCATAGCCATCCGTCGAACGGGCCGTCAACGGCTGCCGTTGACGCGCTGCCGCCGCCTAGGTAAGCCGGCGGTCCGGGGTGGCGCGATGAAGCTCTACGAAGCGGTCCGATCGTCCGCGTCGTTCCGGGTTCGCATCGCGCTGAACCTCAAGCGCATCGAGTACGAGTCGCAGGTGCTGGATCTGCGGGCGGGGGAACACCGGCGGCCGGCGTACGCGCGCATCAATCCGCAGCAAGCCGTTCCTGCGCTGGTCGACGGTGAGCGCACGCTCGTCCAGTCGATGGCGATCCTCGAATACCTCGAGGAGACGCACCCGGAGCCCGCCCTGTTGCCCCGCTCGCCGGCGGAGCGCGCCCGCGTCCGCGCCATGGCGCAGCTCGTCGCCTGCGAGATGCACCCGCTCAACAACCTACGAGTGCTGAGCTACCTGGAAGAGGAGCTGCGCCTGTCCGAGCAGGCTCGAGACCGTTGGTACGGCCACTGGGTGCGCGAGGGATTCCGCGCGCTGGAGCCGATGCTCGGTGACCGCGAGACGGGACGGTTCTCCCACGGCGATGCGCCCACGCTCGCCGACGTGTTCCTCGCGCCCCAGGTGGTCAACGCTCAGCGATTCAAGGTCGACCTCGCGGACTTTCCCCGCGTGGTCCAGATCTTCGATCGGTGCATGAAGCTGCCCGCGTTCGAGCGCGCGCATCCGGCGAACCATCCGGCCAGCGCCTGACTCGACACCCTGGCGGAGCGGACGCTATGGATGGCGCGGAGGCAACGATGACCGTCACAGTGAGCGGCGCGCGCCGCGCGGCGGTCCGCGTCGCCGCCGTGCAGCCGCCTTCCTTCACCGGCGCCGAGGAGCATCGCAACGCGGCCCAGGCGTGCGCGTACGTCGACGAGGCGGCGGACGCCGCGGCTTCCTACGTGGTGTTCCCGGAGGGCTACCCGGGCCCCTACTCGGGGCCGATGGAGAACGAGGCGTTGGACCGGGTGCGCGAGCGGGCGCGCGCCCGCCGCGTGTGGGTCAGCGCCGGGCGGCTCGAGCGCGGCGCGCTGCCGGACACGTACCACATCACGCACGTGCTCATCGACGACGCCGGAGAGGTGCGCGCGCGGTACCGGCGCGTGCAGCCCAACCACCCCGTGTTCAACGCCTACCTGATGGGCGGGAGGCACCACGTCCTCCCCGGCGACGAGCTGATGACCGTCGACGCGCCGTTCGGCCGCATCGGGCTGCTCATCTGCTCGGAGCTGTTCGTGCCGGAGCTGTCGCGCATCCTCATGCTCCGGGGCGCGGACCTGATCGTCGCTCCCGGCGGCGGCGTGCACGGGCCGACGCGCACCCGCCTGCAAGAAACCTGGCGCGCCGTGGCCCGCGCACGCGCGGCGGAGAACCTGGTCCACGTCGTCGTCACGCAGAACCTCTTCGGCGGCTCGCGCCAGGGGCGCACCTGCATCGCCTCGCCCGAGCGCATGCTGGCGCAGCGGGACGATCCGGGGATCGCGCTGGCGGATCTCGACCCGGAGCGGCTGACCGCCTTGCGGTCGCGCTACTACGACGAGGAGATCCTCTCGCCTCCCGGGCCGCGGGACGAGGTCTTCTCCTGCCGTCCCGGGCAGTCGCACGACCGGCGTCCGGAGCTGTACGGCGAGCTCGTGCAGCCGCAGGCGGATGCGTTCGCCTACCACTACGAGCGCCGCGGACTCGACACCTGGCGCGCGGAGTACGAGAGGATCAAGGAGACGGCGCATGGCCGCTGAGCCGCAGAACCGGGTGCAGATCGCCGCGAGCCACTGGAAGCCGCGCTTCGTCGCCAACGGCATTGACGTCAACGACTTCGAGCGCGTGGTCTCCTCGACGACCGAATGGAAGGACTGGGGACCGGCCTGGCTGCGCACGGGCGACATGCACCGCGAGCTGGGCGACGAGGCGGCGCGCTCGGGCCGGATGGTGAGCGCGGCGGAGGCCTGGCAGCGCGCGGCCTGGTGCTACCACCTGGGGAAGTTCCTCTGGTTCGAGGACCACGCGGTGCACGACCGGCTGCGCGAGCTGACCATCGCCACGTACCAGAAGGCGCTGCCGCATCTAGATCCCCCGGGCGAGCGCCTCGAGGTGCCGTTCGAGGGAGCGGTCCTCCCCGGGATCCTCCGGCGGCCGCGCGGCGCTTCCAAGCCGCCGCTCGTCCTCCTCGTGCCGGGGCTGGATTCGTCCAAGGAGGAGCTGTACGCCATCGAGAACGACTTCCTGCGCCGGGGAATGGCGACGCTCGCGGTCGACGGTCCCGGGCAGTCGGAGAACGCGCCGCGCTTTCCCATCCGCGCGGACTGGGGATCGGTGCTGGGTCCCCTGCTCGACGGGCTGCGTGGCCGCAAGGACGTGGACCTCGACCGCGTCGGCCTGATGGGGATCAGCATGGGCGGCATCTACGGGCCGCGCGCCGCGGCGGTGGAGAAGCGGCTGCGCGCCGTGATCGCGCTCGCCGGACCCTACGACCTTTCGGAATGCTGGGCGGCGCTGAACCCGCTCACCCGGGGCGGCTACGTCTTCTACACGAAGTCGCGCGACGAGGACGAGGCGTTCGAGAAGGCGAGGACGCTCACGCTGCGCGGCGTGCTCGACAAGGTGAAGTGCCCGCTGCTCGTCATCCACGGTGCCCGGGATCGGCTCTTCCCGCCGGAGCAGGCCGAGCGGATCGCGCGCGAGGCGCCCAGGGCGACGCTGCTCATGTACCCGGACGGAAACCACGTCTGCAACAACATCGCCTACAAGTACCGCCCCGCCATGGCTGACTGGATGCACGACCAGCTCGGCTAGCGGGAGCGGCTGTGACGCCAGACGCGGCCGTTGCTTGCCTTGCGGAGATCGTGGCTGCACGCGCCACTTTCACTGAGGATGAGATCAACGACCGACTCCTGGCTCACTCCAAGCCGGAGGATCTGGTCACAGGCCCCGTGGGGTTGTTCTTGGAAACTCCTACGCCCTCCGGTCTGGACAAAGCGAAGGAAAGGATCGCCCAAGGTCTGGCAGCGTTGCGCATCCAAACAAGGACTCGCCCCACGCCTCGTAGAAGCCGTGGTGGCGCTTCTGGGATTAGCACTGGTACGGACGGCAGAGCAGGCGGATCCGGTCCGCTCGATCTGGGTAATTTTGAACTCGCCCCGGGGCTCATGATTGGTCACTTCTCCGCGTCGTCCGGGGCGAGTCGAGTCCGAGGATCCATTGAGTTTCGATCGCAGGCGCGGCGACGAGCGCCAAGTCTGACTGCCGGCCGCCATCTAACGCGCTGCGTCCCGCCCCGGCGCGGATGTACGATGCGTAGCGACGAGTCGTGCCGCATCGGTCAAGTTACGTATGCGGGTCGTTTGCGATTGACAGGTTTGGAGCCTTCGCTTCGTAAACGGCGGCGAGCATTCGCAACAACGGCCGTGTAGCTGCTGCAGACGCGTGGAGAGCGGCCGTTTGGCCCACGTTCTCCTCGCGGGTCCGCCTCCCGTCCAGCGCGCACGCGCGGCGTCCGGACGGCTCCGAAAAACGCC
>DASWGI010000294.1:0-3027 GCA_036393835.1 Myxococcales bacterium
GTGGTGCGCGTGATCTGCGCCGCGAATCCGCGCCACAAGCAGAGGCAGGGGTAACGCATGGCTCGTATTTCCGGAGTGGACCTTCCCCGCGAGAAGCAGATCCAGATCTCGCTCACGTACCTCTACGGGATCGGCAACACCAGCGCGCGCAAGGTATGCGCCCTGGCGCAGATCGACCCCACCAAGCGGACCAAGGACCTGACCGACGACGAGGTCCACCGCATCCGCGAGAGCCTCGAGCAGAGCTACAAGGTGGAGGGTGACCTCCGCCGCGAGGTGAGCCTCAACATCAAGCGGCTCATGGACCTGGGCTGCTACCGCGGCCTGCGCCACCGCAAGGGCCTGCCCGTGCGCGGCCAGCGCACCCACACCAACGCGCGCACCCGCAAGGGGCCGAAGCGCGGCATCGTCCGCCGCGCCGTCGCCGCGCCGCCCCCCAGGGCGTAACGAGAGGACCGACAGCACATGGCCGAAGAGCAGAAGCCCGCAGCCACTCCCGCCCCCGCCGGCGCGGCCGGAGCCACTGCGCCGACCCCGAAGAAGGGGAAGAAGAAGACGAAGAAGAACGTGCAGACGGGGATCGTCTACATCCAGAGCACGTTCAACAACACGATCATCACCATCACCGACGTGAGCGGGAACGTTCTCAGCTGGTCGTCGGCCGGCGCGCGCGGCTTCAAGGGCTCGCGCAAGTCGACGCCCTTCGCCGCGCAGGTGGCGGCGGGCGACGCGGCCGCCAAGGCCATGGAGCACGGACTCAAGAACGTGACGGTGCTGGTGAAGGGCCCGGGCGCGGGCCGCGAGTCGGCGCTGCGCGCGCTGGCCGCCGCCGGCCTGAAGGTCTCGCTCATCCGCGACATCACGCCCATCCCGCACAACGGTTGCCGGCCGCCCAAGCGCCGCCGCGTGTAGAAGGACGCAAAGACGATGGCTCGCTATACCGAAAGCTCCTGCCGCATCTGCCGGCGCGAAAACTTGAAGATGTACCTGAAGGGCGACCGCTGCTACACGGACAAGTGCGCCATCGAGCGCCGCCCGTACCCGCCGGGCCAGCACGGCCAGGGCCGCGCCAAGTTCTCCGAGTACGGCGTGCAGCTGCGCGAGAAGCAGAAGGTGAAGCGCCTGTACGGCCTGCTCGAGACGCAGTTCCGCGGCTACTACGCGCGCGGCTCGGCCGCCAAGGGCAAGACCGGCGAGAACCTGCTCCAGTTCCTCGAGCAGCGCCTCGACAACGTGGTCTTCCGGCTCGGCTTCGCCGACACCCGCGCGGAGGCGCGCCAGCTTGTGCGGCACGGCCACTTCCGCGTCAACGGCAGGAAGGTGAACATTCCCTCCTTCCAGGTGAAAGTCGGCGACGAGATCGCGGTCAAGGACAAGAGCACCAAGGTCGTTCGCATCAACGAGGCGCTGGAGGCGGTGGACCGCCGCGGAGTGCCCGCCTGGCTCGAGCTGGACAAGGGCGCGTTCAAGGGCACGGTGAAGGCGCAGCCCTCGCGCGACGACATCACCATGCCCATCCAGGAGCAGCTCATCGTCGAGCTCTACTCGAAGTAAGCGGTACGGAAGCGGTACGCGGCGGACGACCCGATGGAGCCCGGAATCGTCCGGGAGCAGGGCGGCGCCGCAAAAGGAGAAGCAACAGTGGCAGACGCTTTGATGACCAAGAACTGGCGCGACCTGATCAAGCCCCGCGGGCTCTCCGTCGATCAGGAGTCCCTCACCGACACCTACGGCAAGTTCGTCGCCGAACCGCTCGAGCGCGGCTTTGGCATCACCCTGGGGAACGCGCTCCGGCGCGTCCTGCTCTCCTCGCTGCAGGGCGCGGCGATCACCTCCATCCGGGTCGAGGGCGTGGAGCACGAGTTCACCACCATCCCCAACGTCGCCGAGGACGTGACGGACATCATCCTGAACCTCAAGGAAGTCCTGCTGCGGATGCACACGCAGGAGGAGAAGACGATTCGCATCGAAGTCGAGGGGCCCAAGGAAGTGAAGGCCGGCGACATCGTGGTCGACCAGGACGTCGAGGTGCTCAACCCCGGCCACCACCTCTTCACCATCAGCGAGGGCGGGCGCGTGCGCATGGAGATGACCGCCCGGCGCGGCCGCGGCTACGTCCCGGCGGAGCGGAACAAGGTGGCGGGCGCGCCGATCGGGGTGATCCCCGTCGACTCGCTCTTCAGCCCGATCAAGAAGGTCAACTACCAGGTTACCAATGCGCGCGTCGGCCAGGTCACCGACTACGACCGGCTCGCGCTCGAGGTGTGGACCAACGGGAGCATCTCGCCGGCCGACGCGGTGGCGTACGCGGCGAAGATCGTGAAGGAGCAACTGTCGATCTTCATCAACTTCGACGAGACGCAGGAGCCCGCGCCGCTCGAGACGCCGGTCAAGGCGGAGGAGAAGCTCAACGAGAACCTCTTCCGCTCGGTGGACGAGCTGGAGCTCTCGGTGCGCTCGGCGAACTGCCTGCAGAACGCCAACATCAAGACCATCGGCGACCTGGTGCAGAAGACCGAGGCGGAGATGCTCAAGACGAAGAACTTCGGCCGCAAGTCGCTGAAGGAGATCAAGGAGATCCTCGCCGAGATGGGGCTCTCCTTGGGCATGAAGCTGGACAACTGGCCGCCCAAGGCGCCCACCGCGCCGGCGCCGATGCTCAAGCAGTAACCCTGGGAGACCGACGATGTCGCGCCACATGAACACCGGCCGCAAGCTGAGCCGGAACACCAGCCACCGCCGGGCGCTCCTCGACAACCTGGTGCGCAGCGTGATCCTGAGCGAGAGCATCCGGACCACGACCGCCAAGGCGAAGGAAGCGCGCCGGGTGGTGGAGAAGATCATCACCAAGGCGCGCGAGGGGACGCTGGCGGCGCGGCGCAACGTGCACCGCACCGTCCGCGATCAGGCGGCGCTGGCGAAGCTGTTCGACTCCATCGCGCCCCGCTTCAAGACCCGCCCGGGCGGCTATACGCGCATCGTCCACGTGCAGAACCGCGTGGGCGACAATGCGCCGATGGCCATCCT
>DASWGI010000295.1:0-1564 GCA_036393835.1 Myxococcales bacterium
TACATGTACTGCCCGCCGTTGATGTTCAGCTGCGCCCCGGTGATCCAGTCCCCTTCCGTGCACAGGAACCGCACCAGCCGGGCCACCTCGTCGGCCTGCCCGAAGCGCCCCAGCGGGATGCGCCCCTTCACGGCGTCCCGCGCCGGCGCCGGCATGGAGGCCAGCATGTCGGTCTCCACGAACCCGGGGCAGATGGCGTTCACCGTGATGCCGAACCGCGCCAGCTCCTGCGCCACGCTCTTGGTGAACGCGATGATGCCCGCCTTCGCCGCCGCGTAGTTCGCCTGCCCCAGCGCGCCCGTCTGCCCGATGATGCTGGCGATGTTGATGATGCGGCCCCAGCCGCGCGAGATCATCGGCTCCAGCGCCGCCTTGGTGCAGTGGAAGACGCTGTTCAGGTTGACCTGGATGACCTCGTCCCACTCGGCCGCGGTCATCTTGCGCAGCGTGCGGTCGCGGTTCACGCCCGCGTTGTTGACCAGGATCTCCACCGGCCCCAGGTCCCGCGCCGCCAGCGCCAGCACCTTGTGGCAATCCTCGGGGCGGCCCAGGTCCCCCTGGACGAGCCGCGCCTTGGCGCCGAGGTGCTCGATCTCCGCTGCCAGCGAGGCGGCCTGTTCCTCGCCCCGGCAGTAGTGCACCGCGATGGACGCGCCCTCGGCGGCCAGCACGCGCGCGATGGCGCGGCCGATCCCCCGCGACGATCCGGTCACGACCGCGACCCGGCCCTGCAGCCGCTTCGCCGTGCTTGGTGCGCCGTCGAGATCCACGTCGGTCTCCCTGAGCATGGCGTCCCCTCCGCCGTCGGACCATTTGCACGCCTGGCGCGCGGCGCAAGCGAGGCGCCGCGAGCGCGGCGCTTTCGTCCCCGGAGGAGGCGGTGAAAGCGCATGCTACACTACACTCACGTGCGCACCGCCGTCATCGTGGCGACGTACGACCAGCCCCGCTGGCTCGACCTGGCGTTGCGCGCCTGGGCGCGCCAGGAGCTGCGCCCCTCGTTCGTGGTGGTGGCCGACGACGGCAGCGGCCCGGAGACCGCCGAGGTGGTGCGCCGCTGGGGCGCCCAGCACGTGCGGCGCGAGCGCGAGGGCGGCCGGTTCGGCAAGTGTCCGGCGGTCAACGCGGCGGTCCGACGCGCGCGCGACATGGGATGCGAGTTCGCGCTGTTCACCGACGGGGACTGCCTGCCGGCGGGCGGGCTGCTCGCGCGGCACGTGGAGGTCGCGCGCCGCGGGCGCTTCGCCGCGGGAGGGGTGGTCCGCCTCTCCCGCGAGGCGTCCACGGCGCTGACCGGCGAAGCCGTCGACGCGGGCGCGTTCGAGAGCGCACGCGGAGGGGACAAGCGCCGCTACGCGCTCCCGGGGCCTTTCGGCCGGCTGATCGAGATCGCCTCGCCGCGCCGCACTCCCTGGAAGGGCGGCAACTCCTCCGCGTTCCTCGACGACGTGCTGCGCGTCAACGGCTACGATGAGCGCTTCGGCTGGGGCTCCGAGGACAAGGAGCTGGGCGAGCGCCTCGAGAACGCCGGCGTCCGCGGCTACTCGATCCGCTACACCGCCCC
>DASWGI010000296.1:0-3441 GCA_036393835.1 Myxococcales bacterium
CTCGCCATCTCGGCGCGCTGCGCCTCGGCGAACTTCTGGCCGTCCAGCCCCTGGGTGGCGGAGTGCATCCGCTCACTGACGTCGGAGATCGCGACCAGCTGGTTCAGCTCGATCTCGGGGCACTTCACCTCCTGATCGAGCGTCGCCGCGTAGAAGCCCTCCTTCACGAAGTCCTTCTCCTTGGTGGAGAGCTGCTCGATGCAGCTGTGCGCGCAGTGGTGGTTGGTCATCACCAGCCCCTCGGGCGAGACGAACGAGCCCGAGCAGCCTCCGGCCAGCCGCACCGAGGAGAGCTGCGCCTCGGAGAGCCATTTCGCGTCGGGGCTGAAGCCGTACTTCTTCGCCACCTTCGCGCTGGGGAAGTTGTCGAACGTCCACATGCCCTCGTCGGCCCGGGCGGCGAGCGGCAGCGCGGCGGCGAGGCAGAAGGCGGCGAATCGCTTCATGTCAGCTCCTGGAAGCGCCGCAGCGGGGCGGCAGGATTCTTTGCGGGCCCGGGGTATTGCCCGCAAGACGGCCCGCCGTCAAGGCGCATGCAGTCCAAGTCACTCGTCCAACTTGGAATTTCAGGGAAGGCCCGCCAGCGAGCCACGACGGCCAGTTTCCTGGCCGGTTGCACCGGTCGGGCCGATTGTCCGACAATCGTCACGTCAGACGGTCGGATCGACCGGGAAATTTCAAATCCACCCAGGAGGGGTTCCATGAAGTGCGCATCGAAGGCTCGCGTCCTTGCCAGCGCCGTCCTGCTCGCCGCCGGCGCGGCGTTTGCCGAGGGCCCGCCTTACCAGCCCGCTCCCGCCACCGGATACGACTCCACCTACCGGAGGCATTTCGGCTTCTACATCCGCCCGGACCTCGGGTTCGGTTATCAGACCTCGTCGGAATCCGGCTTCACCATCTCTGGCGGCGCCGCGCTGATCGGGCTCGCGATCGGCGGCGCCCTCAGCGAGAACTCCATCCTCGCCGGGCACATCTTCGGCTCCGGCGTCTCGAATCCGAACGTATCCGGCGGGGGCGCTTCGGGGACCGCGAACGACACTACGCTCACGATGTCCGGCATCGGGCCCCAGTACACCTATTACTTCATGCCTTCCAACGTGTACCTGTCCACGACGCTCGCCCTGACGCGCATGCGCAGCAGCACCCGAAACGGCGACTTCGACTCGAACTACGGGATCGGCACCCGGATCGCGCTCGGCAAGGAGTGGTGGGTGGGAGACCACTGGGGGCTGGGCGTGGTGGGGCACGTGTCGTTCTCCACCAACCAGGACCCGGTGGCGGGCGGCGGGACGAACACGCTGACCACCTGGGCCTTCGGCGCAGCGTTCTCCGCGACGTACAACTGATTTACGGCGGCGACACCGCCGCAAGCAGGGCGGCGAGGCGCTCGATCTCGGCGGGCACCTCCGGGTCGGCGAGCCCGTCGACCGGGAAGTACCGCTGCGCGCGCAGGTAGGGGTCGAGCTGCGCGTCGCGCCCGTAGAGCGCCGACGCGGCTCGGACCGCCTCGAGGAGCGCGATGCGCGCGCGGGGCGGCTGGGCGAGCCGCTGGCGCGCCAGCTCCAGCGCGCGGCCCGCCGCCGCGAGCTGCTCGCGGTCGTGCAGGCGCAGGTTCTCGCGCCGGCTGATCACCGAGAGCGACTCCAGGAACCGGGCCAGGTTCTCCACCGACTGCTTGATCTCGATCGCGCGGGGCGGCTTCTCGCGGCCGAGCTGGTGCATCTGCGCCCGCGCCTCCAGGAAGATGCGCTTGTCGGGCGTGCGCAGCGCCTGCAGGGCGCGCGTGCGGCTGAAAGCGTGCACGTCGCGCAGCGCGTCCTGCAACGCAGCCGCGATCCGGTCGTCCGGCGCCTGCGCGATGCGCCTGGCGTGCCCGCGGAAGAGGAAGGCGAGGTTCGTGGCCGCCTGGCGCACGAGCACCGCCTGCACCAGGTCCTCGGCGTAGCCGGGCACGATGTCGGCGCGGGTGAGCTCGTCGACGCGGGCGGCGACGTCGAAGATCATCTCGCCGATCCCCGCGCGCAGGCGCCCGCGGAACTCGAGCAGGTCCGCGATCAGGTTCCAGGGGTCGGCGACGACGGTGGGGTTGCGCAGCCGCTCGCCGAGCCGCGCCACGTCCTGCCGCAGGACGCCGCAGACGGCGAAAACGGTGCGCGCGATGCCCTGCTCCTGCGATTCGACCACCTCCACCTCGGCGAGGCGCTCCCCGCCGGAGGGGCCGAACGCCTCGTCCAGGTTGTCCGGCGCATCCGGCTGGTCCGGCGGCGGGAAGACCTCGTTCGCCACCGCGATCAGCCGGTTCACGCTCTCGACCGTCTGGCCCATCACCGGGGCGACTTCCTCCCAGAGGGCGAGCGAGTGGGTGCCCTCCTCCGCGTCCGCTTCGAAGCGCACCAGGTCGACCTCGGCGAGCTGCCGGGTGGCCTCCTTCGCGGCCTGCAGCAGCTTGCCCACCCGCGGGCGCAGCCCTTCCTCGAAGCGCTCGGCGACGCCGCTCAGCCGCCGGGTGATGGGCAGCGCGTCGTCCTGGAAGACCGGCGCGGATCTCTGTGGCACCTCCGCCATCTACTGCCTTTGGTAGCACACGCCGGGGTGGTGAATGCGTACCCTGGGGGCGGAGGTTTCCCCACAATGGAACAGAGACAGCTGGGCCGATGCGGATTGCGGGTCTCCTCGCTCAGTCTCGGCGCGATGACCTTCGGAGACGCCAAGGGCTTCATGAAGGAAGTCACCTCGGACGACTCCGAGGGACGGCGGGTGCTCGACGCCGCTCTCGAGGCCGGGGTGGACACCATCGACACCGCGAACGGGTACGCGGAGGGGCTCAGCGAGACCCACCGCCTCCATGCACCGCAACGAGCAGGGGCTCAGCCGCAAGAGCATCCTGTGGAATTGCGAGCAGTCCCTGCGACGGCTGCAGACCGACTACATCGATCTGTACCAGGCGCACATGCAGGACCGCAGCGTCCCCATCGAGGAGACGATGGCGGCGTTCGACCAGCTCGTGCGCGACGGCAAGGTGCGGTACGTCGGCTGCTCCAATTACACCGGCTACCGCGTGGGCGAGGCGCTGTGGGCCGCGGACCGGCTGGGCGGCGCGCGCTACGAGTCGATGCAGATCCAGTGGAGCCTCGCCGTCCGCGACGCGGAGCGCGAGCTGGTGCCCGCCGCGCGCCAGTTCGGCCTGGGCGTCCTGGTGTGGAGCCCGCTCGCGGGCGGGTTCCTGAGCGGCAAGTACAAGCGCGACGAGGCGCCGCCGAAGGGGACGCGGCTGGCGGCCTGGAAGGACACCTGGGCGGCCCGCGCCACGCAGCAGAACTGGAACACGCTCGATGCGGTGCAGGGGGTGGCGAAGCACCACGGGGTCAGCCCTTCGGCCGTGTCGCTCGCGTGGCTCCTCACCAAGCCGGAGGTGTCGAGCGTGATCGTCGGCGCCCGCAC
>DASWGI010000297.1:0-33747 GCA_036393835.1 Myxococcales bacterium
TGCGTTTCCAACGGACGGCGACCAAGGCGCTCTTCATCCAGACCTTGACTGGTTCGTTGCCGAAGACCGTCGCCTCATCGTGGCGGTGAATGCGGCCATGTCTTCGGGGCAGTTCTCGGAGCTTGCGCATCTTCGATGCGGTTCCACGAATGACCTTGTTGCAGCGCATCCAACACTCTTCTGACCAAGAGACATCGTTACCGTGGCCCACGAAGAATCCTCCAAAGGGGCCGAACGAACTCGACAAGGAACCGTTGGGCGTGTGGTTTAACGAAACTGAAAAGCAACGGCGACCCAGCGCCACTCGTCCTCGGACGAGGAATGCACGATCTGGTGCTCCTCGAACTTGCGTGGCGCTCCCGAAATGAGAGAAGTGAGCCACGGGGCGGGACACAGTGCGTCAGAGGATCTGGCCTCGTGTACGAGCTGAGCTCCTCGCCGCCGCTTCGCTCGACAAACCCACCCTGAAGAGCAAACGGAGACCCAGGTGGGTTCCATCCTCGCATGCGCGATGCACACCTGCCGCGCCTCGACGCGACGGTCTCAGGGGTCGGCGCCGGGAGGGACCTTGCGCAGGCGCGCGGGCAGGGCCCGAAGCGCCGCCGCGGTGCCCGCCACGGCGGCGCGCAACTCCGCGAGGGCGAGCGCGGGCCGGCCGCGCAACAATTCGAGCGGCACCTTCACGGCCAGCCGGTACGCGGCGGTGAGCGGGACCAGCGCCGCGGCCCGCAGCGCCGGCTGGTGCAGGGCGAGCGTGCGCAGGTGCCCGCGGCCGAGAAGGAACCGCTGGCGGGGCGATCCGGACCCCGCCGTGGCGCCGAACCGGTGGCGCGCGATCGCTCGTCCCGCATACCAGGAGATGGACCCGGCGCGCGCGGCGCGAAGCGAGAGATCCACGTCCTCGTAGTAGGCGAAGTAGCCGGGGTCGAAGAGCCCGGTGCGGCGCAGGAGCGCGCAGCGGACCAGGGCCGCTCCCCCGCTCACGCCCGCCACCGGGCCGTCCTCGCGCCGGACCTCTGCGCGCGGCAGGCCGAAGTCGCGGTCGCGCGCCCGTCCAAGCGCGTCGATCACGAGGCCGGTCGAGTTGACCCGCTCCTCTCCCTGGAAGAGCAGGGTCCCGCAGAGCAACCCGGCCTCGGGGTGCGCGGCGGCGGCATCGAGCAGCGCCTGCAGCCATCCCGGCTCCACCTCCACGTCGTCGTTCACCAGCGCGGCGAAGTCCGCTCCCGCGGCCAGCGCGCGGCGCAGCGCCGCGTTGTTTCCTCGCGCATAGCCCTGGTTCTCCGGAAGGCGCAGGACGGCGACGGACGGGAACTCCGCCCGGAGCAGCGCCGCGGTCCCATCCATCGAGCCGTTGTCGACGACGACGATCTCCAGGCGCGCGCGGGCCTCCTGGGCGGCGAGGGCGCGCAGGCAGCCGGGAAGCCAGGCCGCGCCGCGGTGCGTGACGACGATGGCATGGACGAGCTGTGCTACATCGTCGCCCGTCTTGCTGTCCGTCGGGATCAACGCCTCTCCCCTGGCCGCCCCGCGCACCGGAGTCGGCCGTTACATCGCCGGCCTGCTCGCCGGGCTCGAGCAGCTTTCGGACCCCGGCGTGCGCGTCCGCCCCCTGTTCGCCCCGGGCGCCGCCATCCGGAGCCCGGGCGGTCTCGCCGCGCGCGCCTTCGCCGCCGTCCGCAGCGCCGCCAAGCGGCTTCCGGCCGCGTATGCGCTCGCGGACGCCGCGCGGGCCGCCGCCCTCGCCACCGAGCAACGGCGCGGGCTCACCGTGTACCACGAGACGAATCACGCCGCGCCGCCCTTCGCGGGTCCGGTGGTCCTCACCGTCCACGACCTCTCCACGCTGATCGTGCCGCAGACCGAGGAGCCCGCCCGGGTCCGGCACTTCGCTCCGGCGCTGCGGATGCACGCCCGCGACGCCGCGCGCGTGATCACCCCGACCGAGGCCATCGCGCAGCAGGTAGTCGAGCGGCTGGGCGTTTCCGCGGAGCGCGTGCGCGCCATCCCTCACGGCGTGGACGCGCGCTTCCGGCCGGCCGGACCGTCGGCGAGCCCCGTCCCCGGCCGGTACGTGCTGTACGTCGGCGCGCTCGGGCCACGGAAGGGAGTCGACACCTTGCTCGCCGCCTGGCGCGCGCTGCCGGAGCCGCTGCGCCGCGAGCACGCGCTGGTGCTCGCGGGACCCCTGCAACGCCTGGATCCGGCCGCGCTGGAGGACGCGGTGCGCCTGGGGTACGTCCGCGACGACGAGCTGCCGCCGCTGCTGCGCGGCGCGGCCGCGTTCTGCTATCCGTCCCGCTACGAGGGCTTCGGCCTGCCGCTCCTCGAGGCGCTGGCGTGCGGCGTCCCGAGCGTCGCCAGCGACGATCCCGCCCTGGTAGAGGTGGCCGGCGGCTGCGCCCTGCACGCGGCGCGCGGCGACCCCGAGGCGTTCGCCGACGCCCTCCGCCGGGTCCTCGAGGATCGCGGCCTGCGCGCCGAGCTTTCGCGCAAGGGTCCCGAACGCGCGGCGCAGTTCACCTGGGAACGCAGCGCCCGCGCGCACCTGGCGGCCTACCGCGAGGCCGCGCCTTGAAGCGCGTCGCGCTTGTCCACGACTGGCTGACGGGCTTGCGCGGCGGCGAGCGCGTGTTGCAGGCCATCTGCGAGATGTACTCCGAGGCCGACGTCTTCACGCTGGTGCACGTCCCGGGCAGCTGCGGCCCGGTGATCGAGTCCCGGCGGATCACCACCAGCTTCCTGCAGCGGCTCCCGGCTTCGCAGACCCGCTATCGCCACTACCTGCCGCTGTTTCCGCTCGCCATCGAGAGCCTCGACCTGCGCGGATACGACCTGGTGATCTCGACCAGCCACGCGGTCGCCAAGGGCTGCCGGCCCGCTCCGGGAGCACGCCACGTCGCCTACGTGCACACGCCCATGCGGTATGTCTGGGACCAGTTCGACGCGTACTTCGGCCGCGACCGCGCGGGCCCGCTCACTCGCGCGGCCGCCCATCTCGTCGCGCCCTGGCTGCGCCGCTGGGACGTCCGATCCACCGCGCGCGCCCACGGCCTGATCGCGAACAGCCGCTTCGTCTCCCAGCGGATGCAGCGCGTCTGGGGCCGGGCGGCGGACGCCGTGGTGTACCCGCCGGTCGAGACCTCGCGCTTCCGCCCCGCGAGCGATCTCCCCTCCGCGGAGCGCGGACCCGGCGGCTACGCGCTGATCGTCTCTGCGCTGGTGCCGTACAAGCGGATCGAGCTCGCCGTGCAGGCATTCACCCGGCTGGGCCGGAAGCTGGTGATCGCGGGCGACGGCCCGGACCTTTCGCGCCTGGCCGCCCAGGCCGGTCCCACGGTGCGTTTCCTGGGCGGCGTGCCACACGAGGAGCTTCCCCAGCTCTACGCGCGGGCGTCGTTCTTCGTGCTGCCCGGGGAAGAGGACTTCGGGATCGCCCCCGTCGAATCCCAGTCCGCCGGGCGCCCGGTGCTCGCGCTGGGCCGCGGCGGCGCGCTGGAGACGATCGTGCCGGGGCGGACGGGCCTCTTCTTCGAGGAGCCGGCCGTCGAGTCCCTCCTCGCCGGCATCGCCGCGATGGATCGGTTCGCCCCAGCTGCCGATCCGGATGCGATCCACGCCCACGCGGAGCGATTCGCCGCGCCGCGGTTCGGACGGGAGCTGCGGGAGGCTCTGGACCGCCTCTCTTGACACGACCCCCTGGGTGCGCACCTTGCGCCCTCATGTCCACGGTGCAGAAGAAGGTCCGCGCGCAGCTCGTCGACGACCCCGTCGGCCGCGCTCCGGGGGCGAGCCCGGCGCCGGAGCCGGCGGCGAGCGACGTCGAGCTGCTCGACGCGTACTCGAAGGCGGTCGTGCACGTGGTGGAGCGCGTCGGGCCCGCGGTGGTCGGAGTCGCGGTGCGCGCCGGCCGCGGGCGGGCGGGCGGCGGCTCGGGCGTCCTGTTCACGCCCGACGGCTACATGCTCACCAACGCGCACGTGGTGGCCGGCGCCCGGGAGATGCGCGTCACCCTCACCGACGGCTCGGAGCAGGCCGCCACGCTGGTGGGCAGCGACCCCGCGACCGACCTGGCGGTCATCCGCATCGAGGGTACCCACCTGCCGCACGCCGAGCTGGGCAGCTCCGCGTCGCTGCGGGTCGGCCAGCTGGTGGTCGCCATCGGGAACCCGCTCGGGTTCAGCAACACCGTCTCGGCGGGCGTCGTCAGCGCGCTGGCGCGCAGCATGCGCGCGCAGGACGGCCGTCTCATCGACCCCATCCTGCAGACCGACGTCGCGCTCAACCCCGGCAACTCGGGCGGCCCGCTGGTGGACAGCCGCGCGCGGGTGGTCGGGATCAACACCATGATCATCCTCGGTGCGCAGGGGCTCTCCTTCGCCGTGCCGGTGGACACGGCGCGCTGGGTGATCGGGCAGCTCATGACCGTGGGCCGCGTGCGGCGCGGCTACCTCGGCCTCGCCGGACAGGTGCGGCCGCTCCCGAAGCGGCTGGCGCGCCGGCTGGAGTTGGTCGCCGACACCGGCGTGCAGGTGATGCAGGTCGAGCCGGGCAAGCCCGCGGCTCGCGGCGGGCTGTTGCCCGGCGACGTCATCGTCGCCTTGGACGGCAAGGCGGTGCGCAACGTGGACGAGGTGCACCGGCTGCTCGACGCGGCGTCCATCGACCGCAAGCTGCCCGTCAGGGTCGTGCGCGGGAACCACGTGGTCGATCTGGAAGTGACGCCCGCCGAGGGGTAGGCTCGCCCGGCGGTAATCGCACGGGGGGCCCGTCATGACGCACCGTACCGCGACCTTGAGCATGAAGGTCTTCGGCATCTACCTCTTCGCGCTCGGCGCGCTGCTCATGGTCGCGCCGAACGTGGTGCTGCTGCCGTTCGGAATCCCGCCCACCAACGATCCCTACATCCGCGTGCTCGGCGTGGTGGTGTTCGGCGTCGCGTTCTATTACTGGCGCGCGGCGCTCAGCGAGAACGTCGAGTTCTACCGGTGGACGCTCTACGCCCGGCCGTTCGTCTTCCTCTCCTTCTGCGTTCTAGCGCTGCTCCGGCTCGGCCCGCCGCAGCTCGCCCTGTTCGGCCTGGTCGACCTGGGCGGCGCGATCTGGACTTTCGTAGGGCTGCGCGCCACCCCGGCGCCCGGTCCGGCCTGACGGCCCCGGCGGTCCGCAAGCCGCAAGCGGGAACGGTGGCCGTTCACTTGCGCCGGCAGTCCTTTCCCGGTACTTCCGCGCGCGATGTTCAAGCGGCACCACCAGGTGTTCACCGCGTTCCGGGTCCTCCTGGACGTGGCCATGGTCGCCGCCGCGTTCGCCGGCGCGTACGCCCTCCGGTTCGGCTCGCCGCGCACCTTTCCGTACTCGGAGCTGCCGCCGCTGCGGGAAACGCTGACCGTGGGCGCGCTGGCGGTCGTGCTCTGGCCGCTCGTGCTGCGCAGCGTGGGGCTGTACCGGCCGCAACGGCAGAAATCGGCGCTGGAAGAGGTGTTCGGGGTCTTCAAGGCCACCGTCCTGGCCGGCCTGCTCCTCGTCGCGGTCACCTACTTCGTCCGCGAGGACCGCTACTCGCGCGGCGCGCTGCTCATCTTCACCGTGCTCGTGTTCATCGGCGTGGGCGCGATGCGCTTCCTCTTCAAGGAAGTGCTGCAGGCGCTTCGCCGCCGCGGGTACAACCTGCGCTACGTGCTGGTGCTCGGAGCGGGCCGCCTGGCGCGCCAGGCGCTCGAGCAGATCGAGGCGCACCGCGAGCTGGGTTTCCGCCCGGTGGGATGCCTGTCGCTGACCCGCTCGCGCGTCGGCCAGACGGTGGACGGCACCGAGGTGATCGGCACAGTCCGCGACCTGCGCGAGGTGCTCGGCCGGCAGCAGATCGATCAGGTCCTGGTCGCGCTGCCCTCGCGCTCCTTCCACCGGCTGCCGCGGATCATGGAGATCTGCGCGGACACCACGGTCGACGTGAAGCTGGTGCCGGACGTCTACCAGTACGCGACGCTCTTCGGCGGCCTGGAGGAGTTCGGCGGCCTGCCCATCGTCAATCTCCAATCCGTGGGCGTCCTGGGCATCAACGCGCTGGCGAAGCGGGCGTTCGACGTGATCCTCTCCGCGCTGTTCCTCGCGCTGCTCGCGCCGCTCATGCTGCTCGTCGCGCTGCTGGTGAAGCTCACCTCGCCCGGGCCCGTGCTGTACCGCCAGGAGCGCGTCGGCCTCGACGGGAAACCCTTCCGGATGCTGAAGTTCCGCACCATGCGCGACCAGGCGGAGCGGGACGGCCCGCGATTCGCCGAGCCCGAGGACCCGCGGGTGACCAGGCTGGGGCCGCTCCTGCGCCGCACCAGCATCGACGAGCTGCCGCAGCTCTTGAACGTCCTGGCCGGCGACATGAGCCTGGTCGGCCCGCGCCCCGAGCGGCCCATCTTCATCGACAAGTTCCGCCGCCACATCCCGCGCTACCAGCTTCGGCACATGGTCAAGGCGGGCATGACCGGGTGGGCGCAGATCCACGGCCTGCGCGGGCAGACCAGCATCGAAAAGCGCGTCGAGTACGACCTCTACTACATCGAGCACTGGTCGCTCCTGCTCGACCTGCGCATCCTCGCCCGCACGCTCGCGGGCGGGTTCCTTTCGCGGAACGCCTACTGATGGTGAAGCTGGGCGTCATGCGGCTGCTCGGATCGCTGCGCGGGCAGCGCGTCGGGGCGATCCTGAACCCGACCAGCGTGGACGCCGGGCTGCGTCACCTGGCCGATGTGCTGCACCAGGCTTCCGGCGTGACCCTCGCCGCGCTCTTCGGTCCGGAGCACGGCGTGCGCGGCGACGTGCAGTACCTCGAGGAGATCGGCGCCGGCGCCCACCCCCGCACCGGCGTCCCCGAGCATTCGCTGTACGGCAACGACTTCGCCTCGCTCGCGCCGCGCGACGAGCACCTGCGCGGTCTGGACGCGCTCGTTTTCGACGTGCAGGACGTCGGCAGCCGCTACTACACGTACCTCGCCACCATGGGCCTCGCGATGCAGGCCGCCGCCCGGAACAAGCTCCGCTTCGTGGTGCTCGACCGCCCGAACCCCATCGGTGGCGCCGCGGTCGAGGGCGGCGTGGTGCACCCGGGGTTCGAGTCCTTCGTCGGGCTGTGGCCCATCGCCGCGCGCCACGGGCTCACCGCCGGCGAGTGCGCGCGCCTGCTGAACGCGCCGGCGGAGCAGGGTGGGTTCGGCCTCGGGTGCGACCTCCAGGTCATGGAGATGGAGGGCTGGCGCCGCGACATGCTCTACCCCGAGACAGGGCTCCCCTGGGTGATGCCTTCGCCGAACATGCCCACCGTCGACACCGCGCTGGTGTATCCCGGGATGTGCCTCCTGGAGGGCACCAACCTCTCCGAGGGCCGGGGCACGACCCGCCCCTTCGAGCTGTGGGGCGCCCCGTGGCTCGACGGACTGCGCCTCGCCCAGGCCCTGTCGGCGGAGAACCTCCCGGGCATCCGGTTCCGCCCCTGCGCCTTCACGCCGACCTGGGACAAGCACCGGGGCGCGCGCTGCCAGGGCGTGCAGATTCACGTGACCGACGCGGACGCCCTGCAGCCGGTCCGGCTCGGCGCCGCCTGCATCGTGCACGCGCGCGCGCAAGACCCCGGGCGGTTCCGCTGGCGGACCGAGAAGTACGAGTTCGTCGAGCACCTCCCCGCCATCGACCTGCTCACCGGGAGCGCCGCTTTCCGCACCGGGGTGGACGCCGGCCGGTCGGTCGCCGAGCTGTGCGCGCCGTGGGACCGGGAACGCGACGCCTTCCTCAAGCGGCGCGCGCCCTTCCTGCTCTACTGAGTCGAGGTAGTCTTGGCCGCCATGGAGATCGCCCTGTTCGGCGGCAGCTTCGATCCGCCGCACGTCGGCCACCTGCTGGCCGCCGCGTACGTGCTGGCGACCGAGCCGGTCGACGAGCTGTGGTTCGTGCCGGTCTTCGGGCATCCGCTGGGCAAGCCCCTCCACGCGCCGTTCGAGCACCGCGCCGGGCTCACCGAGCTGGCCGTCGCGGACCTGGGCCTCGACCGTGCGCGGGTCTCGCGGGTGGAGTCGGAGCTGGGCGGGGAAGGGCGCACGGTGGACCTGCTCGAGCACCTGCACCGCAAGCATCCCGACCGCAAGTGGGCGCTGGTGCTCGGCTCGGACCTCGCGGCGGAGCGGCCGCAGTGGAAGCGGTTCGACCGGATCGAGCAGCTGGCGCGCATCATTCCCCTCGAGCGCGCGGGTTTCCCGGTGCCCGGAGGCGCCGGACCGGTCCTGCCGGAGGTCTCCTCGACGCAGGTGCGCAAGCTGCTCGCCTCGGGAGGCGATGCCTCCCATCTTGTGCCAGGTCCGGTGCTGCGCGCCATACAGGCGGCGGGGACCTACCGCATGACCGCGCCCGCATGAACGGGTATGGTCTCGGGGTGCGATCGATCCTGGCCGTTCTCCTCGTCTGCAGCGCAGCTCCTGCCTTCGCCGAGATGGACGCCCCCGAGAAGGCGTCGGCGGTCGAAGCGCAGGGCGTTCCGATCGAGGTGCCGGATCCCACGCCGACGGGCCTGCTGATCGCCTGGAAGCCGGCGCTTCTCTCGGTGCGCGTCGACTCGGGTGGCGGGTCGTCGAAGTTCGGATCGGATTCGCTGCAGCCGCTGCGCGGACTGGCTCGGTACACGCTGCGGCTCGGCGAGGACAAGCCCTTCTTCGGCCGGTTCGAGGTCGAGGGCGGCCGGTTCGAAACCGAGGACCAGGGGCTGGGTTCCACCGGCCTGGACTGGACCGCGCGCGTGCTGGTGGGCGCCGCGACGCGCATCACCTCCGGCGTCATCCTCATCGCCAGCGCGGGCCTGATCACCCGGTACGAGGTGGGCCGCTCGCGGAGCGGCGCGCCGACCATCGGCGTGTTCGGCCTCGACTCCAACATCGAGCTCGAGATGCGACTCTTCCCGAGCATCACGCTGTCCGGGTACCTGGAGGGGGCGATCACGCCGTACCCCTACCTGGCGCAGAGCAACCTGGGGGACCTGTCCGACGCGGACGAGGTCCGCATCCGGGTGCAACTCTCCATCGACGTGAGCCGCTCGGCCGCCATGGAGTTCGGCTACGACCTGACCCGCTGGCATGCGACGTTCACCAACTCGACGATCCTCGGCACCGTCGACCGCGCCCTGCTGGTCGAGACCCGCGAGCACGCCGCGACGATCGGCCTGCGCTACAAGATGTGATCGTCCGGCTCCCCGGACGTTGCGCAGCATGGCTCCGCGGCGTTACGGTTCGTGCAATGGGTTTCCCCGCGGACCGACCCCGCCGCCTGCGCCGCACCGCGGCGCTCCGCTCCCTGGTGCGCGAGACGCGCATCCAGCCGTCGGACCTCATCCTTCCGCTGTTCGCCGTCGGCGGCCGGGGAGTGCGCAAGCCGATCGGGTCCATGCCCGGCGTCGCGCAGCTCTCGGTCGACCTGATCGTCGAGGAGACCAAGGCCGCGCGCGCCGCCGGCGTGCGCTCGGTGATCCTCTTCGGCATTCCCGACCACAAGGACGCACAGGGGACCGGCGCCTGGGATCCGAATGGCCCGGTGTGCACCGCCTTCCGGGCCATCAAGGACGCCGCGCCGGACGTGGTGGCGATCGCCGACGTCTGCCTCTGCGAGTACACCGATCACGGCCACTGCGGCCCGCTGACACGCGACGCGCGCGGGCAGGTCACCGTCGCCAACGACCAGACGCTGCCGCTCCTGGCCCGGGCCGCGGTGGCGTACGCGCAGTCGGGCGCGGACGTGGTCGCGCCCAGCGACATGATGGACGGGCGCGTGGCCGCCATCCGCAAGGGGCTGGACGAGCACGGCCTCTCCGAGACGGCCATCCTGAGCTACGCGGTGAAGTACGCCAGCGCCTTCTACGGCCCCTTCCGCGAGGCCGCGGAGAGCGCGCCCAAGGAGGGCGACCGGCGCGGGTACCAGATGGACCCGGCCAACGTGCGCGAGGCCCGGCGCGAGGCGCTCCTCGACGTCCAGGAAGGCGCGGACATGCTGATGGTCAAGCCCGCGCTCCCCTACCTGGACGTCATCGCGGAGGTGAGGCGGCTGAGCGACCTTCCCCTCGCCGCGTACAACGTCAGCGGCGAGTACGCCATGCTCAAGGCGGCCGCCGGGAACGGCTGGATCGACGAGCGGCGTGCGCTCTTGGAGATCCTCACTGGCATCAAGCGCGCGGGAGCGGACCTGATCCTCACCTACAGCGCCGTCGACGCCGCGCGGTCTGTGTCGGATCTCGCTTGATGGCTGACCCCTCGAGTTACCCGCCCGCCGACGTCCGGCGCCGCGCCGTGGCGCGGGCGCTGGACCTGACGGTGGCGCTCGCCCCAATCTTGTTGATGCGCGAGCACGCGCGGGCCGGTGAGCTGCTCTCGCTGGCGCTGATCCTCTGCGCGGACGCCCTGTTCGGGACCGGTCGCTCGCTCGGCAAGCGCGCCGCCGGGCTGCGGGTGGTGCAGCTCGCGACCCGGCGTCCCGCCGGGATCGCCGCCTGCCTGCGCCGCAACGCGGTCTTCGCGGTAGCGCTGCTGCCGGCCCTCTTCGGCGCTCCGCACCCGGTGGCCGTCACGCTGGCGGTCCTCGCCGTGCTGCTCGCCGTCGAGACGGGCGTCGCGCTGCAGCCGCTGACGCGCGATCTGGGCGCGCGGCGCATCGGCGACCTGATCGCCGGCACCCAGGTGATCGACGCGTCCATCGCGCTCGGGCTCAAGGAGCCCGTGGCGCAGAACCCGGCGCGGGCGCCCGCGGGGCTCGCCGCCTCGCGCGCCGCGCGCGGGAAGCTCGAGGGGGAGCCGCCTCCGGCCCAGGCCGTGCTCCGCGCGAACGCAGGGCCACCCGAGGAAGCATGCGCATCGCCTTGACGCACAACCTGCGCCTCACGGATACCGAGGAAGAAGCCGAGTTCGATTCGCGCGAGACCATCGACGCGCTCACCTCTGCCCTGGAGCGGCTCGGCCACCGCGTCGAGCGCATCGAGGTGAGCGGGCCCGCCAGCCGCACCGCCGCGCGCCTCGAGGCGTTCGCGCCCGACCTCATCTTCAACACCGCCGAGGGCCGCCGGGGGCGGTTCCGCGAGGCGTTCTACCCCGCGCTCTTCGACGAGCTGGGCTTCCCGTACACGGGGTCGGACGCCTGGGTCCTGGCGGTGAGCCTCGACAAGGCGCTCACCAAGCTCATGCTCGGGGAGCACGGCGTGATCTCGCCGCGCGGCCAGTTCATCGAGGAGATCGGGCAGCTCAGGCTGGACGGCTGGCGCTGGCCGGTGATCGTGAAGCCGAACTTCGAGGGCTCGTCGAAGGGCATCACCCAGGAGTCGGTGATCGAGGAGCGGTCGCGGCTCCGCGCGTTCGTCGAGAAGCAGCTCGCGCGGTTTCCCGCCGGCGTGCTCGTCGAGGAGTTCATCCCCGGCAAGGACCTGACGGTCGCTTTCTTGGAGAAAACCGCGCCGGAGCGCGCGGGCGTGCTCACGCCGGTCGAGTACGTCATCGACGAAGCCGAGCTGTCCAAGCGAAGGTATCGCATCTACGACTACGACCTGAAGTCGGTCCACTTCGACGCGGTGAGCGTGCGCTGCCCGGCGCAGTTCCCTGGACACGTGCTGGAGCGCGCGCAGGACATGGCGCGCAAGGCCTACAAGGCGCTGGGGTGCCGGGACCTGGGCCGCATCGACTTCCGCGTGGCGGAGGATGGGCAGGTCTACTTCATCGAGATCAACGCGCTGCCCAGCCTGGAGCCCGGCGCGGGCATCTACGCGGCGGCGGCGCTGGAAGGGCTGCACACGGACGGCGTCCTCGCGAAGGTGATCGAGAGCGCGGTCGCGCGCTGGGGCATCAACGATCCGCGGCGGCGGCAGGGGCGGCCGCTGCGCAAGAGCGGCCCGCTGCGGGTGGGCTTCACCTTCAACGTGAAGCGCATCAAGCCCGAGATCGACGGGCGCAAGGACGACGAGGCCGAGTACGACGCCCCCTCCACCATCCAGGCGGTGCGCGAAGCGATCGGGGCCGCCGGGCACGAGGTCATCGATCTGGAGGCCACCAGCGAGCTGCCCAACGTGCTCGCCGCCACGCCGGTCGACGTGGTCTTCAACATGGCGGAAGGCATCAAGGGCCGGAACCGCGAGGCGGTGGTGCCGGCGCTGCTCGAGCTCCTGGACATCCCGTACTCGGGATCGGACCCCGCCGCGCTCTCCATCGCGCTCGACAAGGCGCTCGCCAAGCGCATCGTGCGCCAGCACGGCATCCTCACGCCGAACTTCGTCACCTTGCAGACGGGGAAGGAGCGCCTGCCGCGCGAGCTGGTGAAGTTCCCCCTGATCGTCAAGCCGGTCGCGGAGGGGTCTTCGAAGGGCGTGCACCACACCAGCGTGGTGGAGACCGAGGCCGAGCTGCGCGAGGCCGCCCGCGAGATGATCGCCAAGTACGACCAGCCGGCGCTGGTCGAGAGCTACGTCGCCGGCCGGGAGTTCACCGTCGGCCTCCTCGGCGAGCGCCGGCCCAAGGTGCTGCCGCCCATGGAGGTCGTCTTCCTCGCGGCCGAGAAGCACCCGGTCTATTCGTTCGAGTACAAGCAGGACTGGTCGAGCAAGATCCGCTACGACGTGCCGGCCCACCTGGAGCCCTCGCAGCTCCGCGCGCTGGAGCGGGCGGCGCGCGAGTGCTTCATCGCGCTCGGCTGCCGCGACGTGGCGCGCGTCGATTTCCGCATGGACGAGCAGGGGAAGGTGTACTTCCTCGAGTGCAACCCGCTCCCGGGGCTCACGCCGGGATGGAGCGACCTGGTGCTCATCGCCAAGGCGGCGGGCATCGAGTACAACGCGCTGATCGCGGAGATCCTCTCCGGCGCCATCCGCCGGTACAAGGAGCGCGAGCGCGAGCGCCGCGAGTCCGCGCGCATCGTGGTCGGAGGTCCGGTGGCGGTGGCGCAGAGCGTGCCTCCGCCCGTCGCCACCCCCGTTCCTCCGAACGGCAACGGGTCGCCTACGGAGGCCGAGCCGGGCACGCCGGCGCAGCTGCAGAGCTAAATTAGCGACTGGCTCGCAGCCACATCAGCGCACTCAATCGAGGCCGGGCGCAGGAACTCGTTGGGTGCTGCAGACGCTCAAGAAGGGCGGCCAGCCGCGAGCAGATCTGCGCCCCGCCGGAAGACGCGCACCAGCTCATCAACGAGTGCGCGGACGCGGGAAGTGCGCTGTACGTCGGCGTGGATGATGAGCCAAACGTCGAGCCGGTCGGGCTTCTCGTGGGGAAAGGCTCGCTCCAGCTCCGGCGTTCTATCGCCGACGAAGCAGGGCAGATCGCCCACGCCCCAGCCGAGGCGCACGGCCTGGAGCACCATTGCGATGCTGTTGGTTCGGAGAGCGACGCGGCCGTCCGGCACACGGTCCTCGACGTTACGCAGCGGTAGTCGGACTCCGTCCGCGTAGGCCACTGCGGCGAGCTGTGCACGACGCTTCCGCCCACGGCGGATGTAGGGAGCGATCGCCATGCGCGCGAGCTTGCGCGTGACCAAGGACTGCTCGGTTGGCCGCACGGTGCGGATGGCGACGTCGGCCTCTCGCCGGATCAAGTCGAGACGGGCGATGGTGCTGATCAGCTCGATGGCGATGTCTGGGTGCCGCGCGTGCGCGGCCTGCAGCGCCGGCAGGACAAAGTGGCTGCCGAGAATCTCCGGCGCCGTGACGCGCACGCGGCCGGAGAGCTGTCGGTCAGCGCCCAGCACCCGGCGCTCGGCGGCCAGCGCGGCCCGCTCCATCTCCTCAGCGGCGGCGCGCACGCCCTCGCCCGCCGCGGTGAGCGCAAGGCCGCCGGGCGCGCGCTCGACAAGCTGGGCACGCATCTCCTGCTCCAGCCGCGCCAGGCGGCGCGCGACAGTGGTCTCGTCGATGCTCAGCTTGCGAGCCGCCGCTGCCAGCGTACGGGAGCGGACGAGGGCGAGGAAGATCCGCAGGCCATCCCAGTCCGGCACTCTTGGAGTATCCCCCACTTCCGATCCTGCATCCATGCAGGCCTCGGCTGCGCGCACGCGGGTAGTCCGTCGGGGTCGGTAGCTGCTAGGCATCGCGCATGACGATTCTTCTGCGCGAGACAGAGGACGTCCGGAGACCATCCACAGGCCAGGAGCTGGAGGGTGAATCGAATGGCAGACAACGAATCCGTGTCGTCCGAGTTCCGCGACCTCTCGACCGCTCTCGTCGCCGATGCGTGCCTGCGCCTGGAAATCACGGTTCGCATGGCGCCGCCCGGCATACGGGCGTTGCTGCCGGGTGCCGCCATCGCGGGCCGAGCACTTCCGGTGCGCCATTACGGCAGCGTGGACGTCTTCCTGGAGGCGATGAGCACGGCCCAGCCAGGGCATGTTCTGGTGATCGACAACGCGGGCAGAACGGATGAGGCATGCATCGGCGACCTTACCGCCCTCGAGGCCAAAGCATGTGGCGTGGCGGGACTCGTGGTCTGGGGCCTGCATCGCGATACTGCTGAACTGGAGCGGATTGGCCTCCCGGTGTTCAGCTACGGCGCTTGTCCCTCTGGGCCCCGGCGCCTGGACGCTCCCGAGCCGGAGGCGCTGCTCTCGGCGCGGTTCGGAGACTTCCTGGTGGGGCGGGAGGATCTCGTCTTCGGCGACGCGGACGGGATCGTGTTTGCTCCGAGCTCGAGCGCGGAAGAGCTGCTGGAGGTGGCCAGGTCCATTTCTCAGCGGGAACGCGTACAAGCGAACGCCGTGCGACAGGGCCGGACCCTCAGAGACCAGCTCCGTTTCGATGAATACCTGAGGCTCCGAGCAGGCGACGCGTCCTACACGTTCCGTCGACATCTGCGGCTCCTTGGCGGTGCCATCGAGGAGTAGTCATGACAGTGATTCCTTCCGCACCCGTGGGCTTCATCGGCCTTGGGGCCATGGGCGAGCCGATGGCGCTAAACTTGGTGAAGGCGGGCGGCGCGCCGCTCTTGGTCTGGAATCGCTCGTCCTCGAAATGCGGCATCCTGGCCGAGGCCGGGGCCGCTGTCGCGAGGGACCCGGCTGAAGTCTTCGCGCGGTGCGAAGTCGTGATCCTCATGCTGGTCGACGGCGCTGCAATGGACGCCGTGCTCGCGCGCGGCGACCGCGCCTTCGGAGATCGGGTCAAGGGACGCACGCTGATCAACATGGCGACGACCGCGCCGAGCTACTCCAAGTCGCTCGAGGCCGACGTCCGCGCCGAAGGCGGCCGCTACGTCGAGGCGCCGGTCTCCGGCTCGCGCAAACCCGCGGAGGCCGGACAGCTCGTCGCGATGCTGGCGGGGGAGCCGGAGGATGTGGCGTCGGTTCGGCCGCTGCTCGCGCCGATGTGCCGGGACGCCATAGCCTGCGGCCCCGCGCCCAACGCGCTTTTCATGAAGCTGGCGGTGAACCTGTTCATGACCACCATGGTGACGGGCCTCGCTGAGGCGGCGCACTTCGCCGAACGCCACGGATTGGACCTTGCCCAGCTCGTCGCTGTTCTCGACGCCGGGCCGATGGCGAGCGACGTATCGCGGGTCAAGGCAGCGAAGCTCGTCGCGCAGGATTTTGCAGCGCAAGCCGCGATCTCCAACGTCCTGGAGAACAACCGGCTGATCGCCGGGGCGGCGCGAGAGGCCGCCATCGCGTCGCCGCTCCTCGACGTCTGCCACGCCCTTTATGGTGAGGCCCAGGCTCTGGGCCTCGGGGGCGCCGATATGGTTGCGGTGATCCGCGCGATCGAGCAACGCACGGCGGCCGTCGCCGCCCGCACCGTGATCTAACGCGCTGCGTCCCGCCTCGGGACGAGTTGACGGGGCCGGCCCAGAGGTAGCGCCCCTCTGGAAGGTCGGGTACTCCTAGACCGTGAAGACCCCGCAGGACCACACTTCCCTACCCCGCCCGGAGCAGCGCTACCGCGCCCGGGAGCTGGGCGTCCCCCTGGGCCGCTTCCGGCCGGGGAAGTGGAACGCCATCACCGACGTGGAAGGCGTCCTGGTCGGCCATTCCACCATCATCCGCGGGGCGGGTCCGCTACGGCGCGGGAAGGGGCCGGTGCGCACCGGCGTGACCGCCATCCTGCCCAACGAGCAGAACGTCTTCGAGCAGCGGCTCATCGGCGGCGGGTTCGTCTTGAACGGCGCGGGCGAGGTGAGCGGCATGACGCAGCTCATCGAGTGGGGCCTGGTGGAGACGCCCATCTTCCTCACCAATACGCTCAGCGTGGGCCAGGTGAGCGACGCGGCCGTGCAGTGGATGGTCGACCAGTTCCCCGGGATCGGCGGCGAGCACGACGTGCTCATCCCGCTGGTCGGGGAGTGCGACGATTCCTGGCTCAACGACGTCGCCGGCCGCCACGTGTTGGCGGACAACGTGCTCGAGGCGCTGCACACCGCGGGGTCGGGACCGGTGGCCGAAGGATCGGTCGGCGGCGGCACCGGGATGATCTGCTGCGACTTCAAGGCCGGCATCGGCACCTCGAGCCGCAAGCTTCCCCCGGCGCTGGGCGGCTACACCGTGGGCGTCCTGGTGATGAGCAATTTCGGGCACATGCGCGACCTGCGCATCGCGGGGTTCCCGGTCGGCCCCGTGCTCGAGGAGCGCTATCGCGAGATCCCGAAGCGCGAGACCAGCGCCGGCAGCATCATCGCGGTGCTGGCCACCGACGCGCCGCTCAACTCCCACCAGTTGGGGCGCGTCTCGAAGCGGGTGGCGCTGGGCATCGGGCGCGCGGGCAGCATCGCCGCGCACGGCTCGGGCGAGATCATCCTGGCGTTCTCGACCGCCAACGAGATCCCGCGCACGACGAGCAAGATGATCTACCACATGAAGGTGCTGCTCGATCAGCGCCTGAATCCCGTGTACGAGGCGGCGATCGAGGCGACCGAAGAGGCCATCCTCAACTCCCTGTGCATGGCGCGCGACATGGACGGCGCGAACGGGAACTTCGCTCCGGCCCTGCCGCTGGCGCAGACCAAGGAGCTGCTCGAGCGGTGGCGCCTCAAGCCGCGCGAGAAGCCGGCGCCGTCGAAGCCGCCACCGCCCGCCGCGGCGCCGCCCGGGCCGGTGCACGAGCCCGCCGATCCGCCGACCGTGGCCGAGGCGCCGCCCAGCGCCGTGCGCGGCGCGGAAGGCATGGCGGCGCCGCTGCAGCCGCCCCGCCGCGAGGAGTGATTTACGTGGTTGCGTCCCCGGACCGCATGCCGCTACAAAGCGTGCCGCAACCTCTGCGAAAACAAACAGCGCCGCCCTAGCGGCGGCGGCTGGGAGAACTAGCGAATGGCCCGATCGAAGAGCAAGCACATGCGGCTCATCATGCGCCGGCGCAAGCAGCACAATCAGCGCATGAAGCGGCGCAAGGCGGACGTGAAGGCGCAGGGGGCCGCAGCGCCCGCCAAGAAGGCCCCGACGCGCAAGGCCCCGGCCGCGCCCGCACCGCCGCCTCCCGCGCCGGCCCCGGCGGCCGCGGCGGTGCCCGCCCCTGCCGCCGGGCTCACCGGCGGCGAGAACCCCCCCGCATCCACGTAGCCGGTCGTTCGCCTGCTCCCTCCGGTCCGGCGAGCAGGCGGGCGCTGGCGGCGCAGGGCGGGCGGCGATGCCTATCTTGGCGCCATGCTGGCCGAGGCGAGGGTGGGGACGAGCGGATTCTCGTACCGGGAGTGGGTCGGCACCGTCTACCCGCCCGGCCTGACGCAGGCGCAGACGCTCGCCCTGTACGGCTCGCAGCTCGGCGCGGTGGAGATCCAGTCGCGCCTCCCCGACCAGGCAACGCTGGCCACCTGGGCGGCGGTGGTCCCCGCGGGGTTCGAGTTCGCCCTGAAGCTGCCCGGCCGAGTGGACGTGCGGGCGGGGAGGGCGGCGGCGCGGGCCATCGGCGCGCTGCTGGAGGTGGCCGCGCCGCTGCAGGCGCGGCTGGGACCGATCCTGGTCCAGCTCCCGCACACCGTCACCGCGGACCGGGCCGGCCTGAGCGAGTTCCTGCGCGCGGTGCCGGAAGGCGTGCGCCTCGCCCTCGAGCTGCGCCACCCGTCCTGGCACACCGAAGCGGTCCTCCGCGTCCTCTCCGCGCACAACGCCGCGCTGGTGCTGGCCGACCACGGCGCCGGCCCGCCGCGGCTGGAGCTGACGGCGGACTTCGCCTACGTGCGCATCCGCCGCGAGGACGACTCCACCGAGCTGTGGAGCCAGTGGGCCGAGCGGCTCGCGGTGCTGACCCGCCGCGGGGTCGACGTGTACGCGTTCCTCAAGCACGACCGGCGGGGCGTTTCGCTGGAGCGCTCGCGAAGGCTCGCCATGCTGCTGCGCGCCGAGGACGCGCAGTCGGCGCAGCAACTGCTGACCTGACAGCCGCCGCAGTATTCGGCGGCGCTGCGCCTTTCATGTCGCGGACTCCGAGGCAACTTTAGCGGCCGCCTCAGTCTTTCTTCGCGGGAGCGGTGCTGGCGGGAGTCGAGGCGGGGGCGGCGGTCTCGGTCTTCGTCTCCTTGGGCTCCGTGGGCGCGGGCTTGCCGTCGGCGCCGGAGGGCTTGGCCGAGCCGCTCGAGCCGTAAAGGTCGCGGTACCAGCCGCCGCCCTTCAGCTGGAAGGAGTTGCGGCTCATGATCTTCGCCATCTTCCCGCCGCACTCCGGGCACTCCTCGGGAGGAGGGTCGCTCACCTTCTGCAGGCGCTCGACGATGCGGCCGCAAGACTCGCAGACGAATTCGTAGATCGGCATCGAGGGGAAATGTAACACGCGGCGACTAACGGGCGAGCAACGCTTGCAGCGCCCGAGCGTCGGACTCCGAGAGGCGCAGCTCGCGCCGGAGCCGCGCCACCGACCCGCCCGAGCGCTCCCACGCCAGGCGCGCGCGGGAGAGCACCTCGCCTTCCAGCTCGGCGGCGATGCCCAGGTCCTCGAGCCACGCGCGGCGGCGGACCAGCTGCTCGATCTGCTCGCGCGGCCAGCGGCGGGCCCGCGCCTCGGTCCGGAAGCGGTCGCGCAGGGACTCGATCTCGCCGGCCAGCCCGCGGTCCCGGACGAGCCGCTGCAATGCCTCCGGTTCGAGCTCCAGCTCGGCGGCAACGGCGCGGGCCGCGCCCCGGTGGCGGGCGAACAGGCCGCGCAAGAGGTCGCGCTCCCGCTGGCCCAGCTCGCGCTCCAGGCCGGCCGCGCGGAACCTGGCGAGCAGCACGCGCTCGGGCAGCGGGTGCCCGGGAGCGCCGAGCCGCGCGGCGAGCGCACCGCGGCGCGGTCCCACCTTCGCGAGCACCGCCAGGAGCTCCGCCGCCTGGTCCGGAACCGCGCTGCCGCGGGCCGCGGGCCGTGGAGGGACGGCGCCGCCCGCGACCGGCGCAGCGTCCGGATCCGCGCCCGCGGGCGTCGGCGTCGCTTCGCCCTCGACCGCCGGAGCGGATTCCGTCCGCGCGGAGCGCGCGCGCCGGCGCACCGGCGGCCCGCTGGGCGCTCCGGGCACCGCCCGTGCGACGGGCAGGTCGAACTCGCTGCCGCGCGTCAGCCGGTATGCCTTGCGCCGCAGCTTCAGCTCGTCGAGCTCGGCGTACAGCTCGTCGAGCGAGAGCCCGAGCGAGCGCGCGACCAGGGGCGCGTCGCGGTGCCAGGCGAAGAGCGAGAGCAGCCGCTCCGCGCGCGCGCGGCGGTCCTGCGCCACGGGGCGCGTGCCGCGCCCGGAGCGCGCCTTTGGCGAGGTGGCGGCCATCGAGGCTGCGCACCCTAAGGAAGCGACCGGCGAAGTCAAGCCGCTCTCAAAAGCGCAGCGCCGCCCTACAGGCGGCGACTGTCGGCAGCGGCTGGACGCGGCGGCAAGCTCGGGGTAGGAGAGCCCGCGTGAGTGACGCCGTGGACGGGTTGCGGGACCCGCGCAAGCTGCGCGTTCGCGTCGGGCTCGCGTTCGTTCGCACGCTCCGGCCCGCGCTGTACGTGCTGCTGGTGGCGAGCGCGCTCCTGACCTTCTGGGCAGGGAGCGGGATCCGCGGGCGCGAGCTGCCGCGCTGGGCTGCCTCGGCGGCGCCGGTCATCTTCGCCGTCTTCCTGGCGGTGTTCGCCGTGTACCGGCTCGCGCTCGTGCGGGCGAAGAAGTACCCCGCCGCGATGGGGCTCTTCCAGATCGGGCTGGGCGCGTTGGTCTGGGTGCTGCTCCTTCCGGGGACGCGCCAGCGCATCGGGCGCGAGGAGGGCGACGAGGTGCAAGTGCTGATGCGCTCCTCCGACCCGCGGGTGCGCGCGCTCGCCGCGGAAGTGGCCGGCGACCGAGGCAACCCCCGCTACGCGGCCGATCTGGTGGAGCGGCTCGACGACAGCGACCCCGCCGTCCGGCGCGCCGCGCACGCGGCCCTGGTGCGGCTGCTCGGGACGGACGTCTCTCCGGGCGAGGAGGGTCCCGCAGCGCAGCAGAAATGGCGCCAGGCGCTGCGGGCGCGCGGGTGGCTGGGCTGACGGGCGGCCGCCCTTGACTGCGGCGCCCCGCGCGGTATCTTTGGGTTCGCGAGATTGAGAATCAATTTCAACATGACCCAGCGTGCCTCCACCCACGGCAGCCGCGGACGCAAGGCGGAGCCCGCCTCGCCCAGCAGCGCGGCTCGCGAGCGGCTCTCGCGCTGGATCGCCGAGCGGGGGCTCAAGGCGACCCGGCAGCGGGACCTGATCGTCGACACCTTCTTCTCCGCCAGCGGGCACCTCAGCGTCGACGAGCTGCTCGCCAAGGTGCAGTCGCGCGACGAGAACATCGGCGCGGCGACCGTGTACCGCACCATGAAGATCCTCACCGATTCCGGCCTGGCCAGCGCGCGCCACTTCGACGACGGGCAGACGCGCTACGAGGCCGCCATCGGCCGCCATCACCACGACCACCTGATCTGCACCAGCTGCCACCAGATCATCGAGTTCGAGAACGAGCGCATCGAGGAGCTGCAGGACATGGTCGCCCGCCACCACGGCTTCCAGGTCACGCGGCACAAGCTGGAGCTGTACGGCCTCTGCAAGGACTGCCAGGGCCGCTAGCGCAACCGTCACCGCGAGGAGGGACGAGATGGGGACGTGGTCCGGGACGCAACTGAGAATGAGAATCACAATCGGTATCACAGCCGGCCTGCTGCTGGCCGCCGCGACGCCTTCGCGCGCCGACCGGCGCACGATGATCCGCGCCTACGAGTACCAGACCCAGCCGAAGGGCAACCTGGAGCTCGAGCTGTGGAACACGGTCGAGGCGCCGCGCAGCGGCTTCGCCGATTCGGTGCTGGTCCAGCGGGCCGAGCTCGAGTACGGCCTCACCGATCACTGGGACCTGGCGCTCTACCACGTGTTCGAGCGCGGCGGCCCGGCGGCCGACCCCGAGCCGTACCACTTCTCCGACTGGCAGCTCGAGACCCGCTACCGGCTGGCGGAGAAGGGCGAGTGGCCGGTCGACGTGCTGCTCTACCTGGAGGTCGAGCGTCCCGTGGACTTCAACATGCCGTTCGAGCTGGAGGAGAAGATCATCCTGGAGAAGGACTTCGGACGCTTCGCGCTGGTCGCCAACCTGGTCGGCGCGCAGCACCTCGGCCGCGCCGACCTGGGCCGCACCTGGGAGGTGGACTTCGGCGCGCGCTACGAGTTCATGCCGCAGCTTCGCGTGGCGGCGGAGTTCTGGACCACCCACGAGTTCGTCGGTGCGGACGTGTCGCGGAACTACTACCTGGGTCCCTCGATCAGCGTCGCGACCCCGAAGCTGTGGCTGCAGGTCGGAGCGGGCTTCGGCCTCGATCCCGCGCAGGACCAGCAAGTGCAGATCCGTTCCGTGCTGGGGTTCAACCTATGATGCGCCGCGGCGCGGCAGCGCTCCTGCTCTGCGCCGCCGCGTGCGGCGGCTCGCAGCCGCGCGGGCCCATGTCCGACGCGCGCCGCATGTACCTCTCGAAGTGCACCGCGTGCCATTCCGAGTACGCCCCGTCGACGTACACCCCGGAGCAGTGGCAGACTGCGCTCGACGAGATGGAGAAGCTGAAGCGCGTGCACTTGAGTCCCGAGGAGCGCGCGCTCATCCTCTCCTACCTCTCCGGCGGCCGCTGAAACTCTCCGGCGCCCCTTGCCAGGTTGCTCTCCATTCAGGTATCCTATCTTGGCCTGCGGCCTGACGGCCGGCACGAGGGGCGCCCTTGTCGAACCAGCCGACGAGCCGGCCGGAGCCGGAGGCGCTGCATCGATCGATGATGCAGGCGTATCTACAGCACGCGGCGCTCGACCGCCGCGTGGAGGAGGAGCGCCGGCGGGACGGGCTCGGCCCCTTCCTGCAGCCCTGGGTCGAGGCGGCCGCCGGGCTGCGAGCGGCGCTGGGCAAGGCGCGCGCGGACCTGCAGCGCCACGGAACCGCGGGCGAGCACGTGGAGCGCATCGAGCGGCGCCTCGAGGCCCTGCAGCGCCGCGCCGCGGCGTTCGACGTGGCCGCGGACCTGGACGAGTGCGCCGCTTCGTGGGGCCACCTGGCGCACGACGTCGCGGCGCTGTCCGGCCCGCGGCGCGACGAGCTGCTGCGGTTCCTGGCGGCCCGCAAGGACGCCATCGACCGCGCCACGGCCGGGCTCTCGCAGGCGCGCAACGCGGGTGGGGTGCATCCCGAGCAGCGCGCGCGGCTCCGCGCGGTGGAGGACGAGCGCGAGCGTGCCCGCGATCGGTATGCGCGCCTGCGGGACGATTACCTGCGCGCGTCGCGCGGGCACGGGACGCGCCATCCGTCGGGCGCGCTGGCCCCGGTCGTCGTCACCCTGCCGGAGCTGCTGGCGCCGCGCGGCCTGCTGCGGTCCGCCTCGCCGCGTCTCGACGCGGTCATCGAGCGCGATCGACACCTCCGCATCGGGGTCGCCCAGCGGTTCGAGAAGACCCTCGGCAGCCTCGCCACGGCCAACCACCGAACGCTGACCGATCCGCGCGCCGGCGAGCTGCGCGAGCACCTGGCGCGCATGGACGGCATCCTGGCGCGGCTCCAGGGCAAGCGAAGCGCCTCGGAGCTGTCCGACGGAGCGCGCGAGGTGGGCGGGCTCCTCGCGCAGATGGGCGACCTCGCGTCCGCCCGCGGGAGCGCCGCGGCCCTGAAGCCCTTCCGGGCGCTGCTCGAAGAGCGCCGGGCGGCGCTCGCGCGCCTCGCCGGCGAGGCGCAGAAGGCGGCCGGGGCGCAGGCGCTCCACCAGCGCGGCGCGCTTCCCCAGCCATCCGCGATCGCCTTGGGCGAGAAGCAGCTGCAGACGCTGCGGAAGCTGCATCCGGGGATCGAGACCCTGCTGCGCGACGCCTCGGCGAGCCAGCTTGCCGCCGAGCTGCGCCGGCCCGAGGCGCATTCGCCGCTGGAGCGCGCGCAAGGGCGCCTGGGGTCCGTGGGACTCGCCGGCGTTGGCCAGGCGATCGCGGGCGCCCACCTGGGTGGCTTCGGCGGCGCGCGCGGAGGAGGCCTGGGGGCGCTGCGGGAGCACGGCGCTATCGGCCGCGCGCTTGGCGGGCACCGCGGCAACGAGCCGGCGCACGCGCACGCCCGCGAGTTGCACGAGCTGCTCGGCACGCTGAAGAAGGCGCCGCCCGGCTCGCCGCTCCACCAGATCGCGATCCATGCCGAGGATCGGCGGCGGCAGATCGCCGAGCGCGCCAAGGCGCGGCTGCACGGGCGCGGGCCGGCGCGCGCGCTCGGGGAGGCGTTCCACGCGCACGGCCGCAGCGACTTCGCCGCGCACGTCGCGCCGGGCGGTGCGCTGTACCACCTGCTGCAGGGGGCGCAGCGGTCGCACGGACTGCCGGTCCCGCACCTCGCCTCGCACTTCCTGCAATCGCGCGGCGCGCACCCGCTGGCCGGGACGATGCAGCTCTTCGATCACCTCCGCGCGGAAGGCTACCGGCCGCACTTCGGGCTCTTCAGCCGGCTGAAGCACGTCGCGAGCGATGCGTTCCACAAGGCGACCACCACCATCGCGCACACCGCCGCGGACGCGGCGCGCACGGCGAGCGGGCTCGCGAAAGCCGCCGGCGGGACCGTGCGCAGCGGGCTGAGCGACCTGGGTCACCACGCGCTCGATGCCGGGCAGCGCGTCGCCGCCACGGTGCGCGGAGCCGCTGGCAAGGTCGGCCACACGGTCGGGCGCGCGGCAGGCTCCGGGGCGCGGTCCCTCTCGCAGGCGCTGCAGCAGGGAGTGCAGTTCGTCGGCCGCGAAGCTTCTGCCCTGCGTCAAGCGACAGGCAGGGCGGTCACGCGGGTCACGCGGACGGTCCGAGACGTGGTGCACGGAGGCATCGACCGCGTCACGCAGCTCGGCGCCGCGGTGATGCAGCGGGCAGGTGAAGCCGGGCGCCAGGTCTCACGGTTCGGCGAGCGCGCGCTGCACATCGGCCTGGATGCGTTGCACCGCACGGGCATCGCCGGCGGCATCGGCAAGGGCGTCCGGTTTGGCCTCTCCATGATGAAGACGGCCGCGAAGTACTCGCCCGTCGGCCTCGCGTTGCAAGGTTTCCAGAAGGCGGGCGGCCTGCAGGGGATCTGGGAGAAGACGAAGCACACCGCCGGCGCTGCGTGGCAGGGGGTGCAGAAGGCCTACCACGCGACCGCGGGCTTCGTGCAAAGCCCCGCCGGACAGCTGCTCGTCACCGGCCTCTCCCTGGCGGCCACCTTCATCCCGGGCGGCGTGGTGGTGAAGAGCATCGTGGGCGGCGCCATCGGCGCTATCCAGGCCGTCAGCGCGGGCAAGGACTTGAAGCACGTGCTGCTGGCGGCCGGCACGGGCGCGCTGACCGGCGCGCTGCCGTTCCTCAAGATGGGTCCCCTCGCGCAGGCCGGAATCGGCGCTCTGACCGGCGCGGCGACGGCCCTGGCGAGCGGCGGCAGCCTCAAGGACGCGGTCAAGGGCGCGGGGGTCGGCGCGGTCGACTCGTTCGACCCCGGCGCGCTGAAGGCGCTGGGCCGCCTCAAGGGCCTCAAGGGCGCGCAGAAGATCCTCCAGGGCAAGCAGCTCTCCAAGCTGGAGAAGCTCGCGATCGAGGGGAGCCACCTGAAGGGGCCGCTGAGCGGGCTCGAGAAGCTGATGGGGAAGCGTTCCATGCGCCGCGTCGTGGGAGGGTTGGAAAAAGCCTGCTCCAAGGGAGTGAAAGGCAGCATCCTGCTCTCCGGCAAGGCGGCGAAGGCCCAGGGCTACCTCGACAAGGCGCTGGCCATGGGCGACCGGCTCGAGGGAGGCCTGTCGGTCATCCACCAGCTCGCGCCCGAAGTGGCGGGCGCGGTGGACGACAATGCGCTGGGCCATCTCATCGCGAAAGCCGGTGATTCCGCGGCCGACGGCGACGACAGGCTGAAGCGGGCGCTGGAGATGGGCCACGGCGCTTCCGACAAGTTGCAGCGGTACCGCGGGTACCTGGACAAGGGGTTGGGCTACGCAGGGGTGAAGGATCCGAAGAAGGCCTACGGCCGGATGATGGCCCGCAAGGATGCGCGCGAGGGCAAGCGCCAGGGGATCGAGGCGGTCGCCCTGGACAAGCTGGCGCGGCACCGGCTGCGCCACCCGGAGCTTCACGAAGCCTTGCGTGCGCCGCGCCCCATCCAGCTCGAAGGGCGTGCGCCGCGACGGCACGAGCCTCGGACCGCGCTGGAGAAGGCGCTCGCCCGCGGCAAGGCACTGAAGAAGCAGGGCCTCGAGGTCGTGCAGGGAGTGCACGACGGCCTGCAGAAGGTCCACGGCACGGTGGGCAAGGGGCTCGAGCACGCCGGGCACGTCGAGGGCGGCCTGGAAAGGGCCGCGGCACTCGCTCGCCAGGGCGCGGGCGTTTTCGGCGAGCACAGCGAGCTGGGGGCGTACCTGTCGCACGTGGCGGATCGAGCGGACCTGGCGCACGGGTACCTCGAGCAGGGCATCGGGTTCGCCCGGGACTTCAACGAGCGGGTAGGGAAGGTCGAGGGCGGCCTTGCGCGCGTCCCCGGCGTGCATCCCGACGGCGCGCCGAAGCGGCGCAAGAAGATCCACGAGGCCCCGGAACCGGAGCACCTCCAGGGCGGCGCTCCCGCGGCGCACGCGGAGGTCGCCCACGAGTCGGACGAGGAGCGCTCCAGGCGGCTGAAGCAAGCGTGGGATGCCATCGGCTCCGTGTCCTCGCGGGTGCAGCGGTTCGAGCTGGAATCGTCCCGGCGGCTGCGCAAGGCGCACGAGCTGAGCGCGAAGGACCAGACCGACCAGGCGCTCCACGAGCTGATGGGCCTGGGCCTCCAGGTCGACGAGATCGCCAAGCGCATCGGCGAGGCCAAGCGGCTCGCCCGAGGGAACGAGAAGTACGAGAAAGAGATCGCCTTCTACGAGGAGTGGCAGCAGAAGGCGCGCGCGAGCGTGCACGCCGCCATCGCCGGCGGGAAGGACCTCGGCAAGCACGTCGGCGTGAGCGGGCAGGGCATCTCCGAGCAGACCCACCCGGACGTCTACCGCAACACGCGCGACATCTTCGCCGTGCAAGGCAAGGTGATCGCCTTCGCGGGGGCGCTGGGCGACGACGACGCCCGGCCGCACGTGGAGAAGGTGCTGGCCGAGGCCAGGGCGGCGAAGGCCGGGCTGCGGTCGCTGCAGGCGAAGTACAAGCGCGACGGCGGCGCGCGCGACTTCCTCGGCGACGGCACGCAGGATCGGCTCATCGACGAGAGCATCGCCAAGCTGGAGAAGGCGCTGCAGCGCGGCGGGAAGGCCGAGCCGAAGGCGGCGCAGGCCCCGAAGACGGGCGGGTTGCGGAAGTCCGCCGAACAGGGGCTGGCGAAGATTCAACGGCTGCAGAAGAACGCGGTCCGGATGGGGCGCAAGCTCGACCGCAAGCTGGGGACCGTGGAGGGAAAGCTCCGGCGCGGCATCGCGGCGGGCCGGAAGGTGGAGCACGCGCTCGAGGAGGTCTCCCGGGTCGCGGGCGCGCTGGGCGACCTGTTCGGCGACGACTCGGCCATCGGGCACTTCGCGGACCAGGTCCACGATTCCGCGGACAAGGGGCACGACAAGCTGCAGGGCGCGCTGCAGGTCGCGGCGCGGGGGAAGAAAGGGCTGCACGACGGGCGCAAGCTGCTGGAGGAGGCGCTGCAGCTCGGCGCGCAGCGCCACGTGGAGAAGGGGCACCGCGAGCGCCCGCACGACGCCGAGGGGCCCGGCCGGCGGGGGCATCCGGAAGAGCCGCAGCGCGAGCACGTCCGCGGTGCGGATCGCGCGGGGCTCGAGGCAGCGCACCCGGCCGATGCGCACATGGCCGTGGAGGCGGCAGCGCACGCCGTGGCGCACTTCGGCAGCGCGATGGACGGCGCGGTCAAGGCGGTGCAGAGGCTGCTCGAGCGCGATCGGGGCGCCGAGGCGGCGGAGCGCGTCCGCTCGGTGGAGGAGCTCAGCGACCAGGCGGCGGCGGCGGTGAAGGACGCGGCGCGCGCAGCCGCGAACGATCCGGCGCTCGCCGGCAGGGCGGCGAAACTGCGCGACCACCTGCAGGAGCTCCGCGCGCACTTCCGCCAGTTCGTCTCCGGCCTGCGCGGCCTGGAGTCGAAGGACGCCGCTCTCGATCGGGAGCGGGCGGGTCAGGGGGACGGTCACCCGCGGCCCGGCGGACGGCGCGGGCGGCGGCCGCAGGGAGACCTCGTCGACGAGGTGCTCCGCGGCATCGATGACGGACGCATCTTCGCCGACCGCGGCGCGCACCGGGGAGAGCGCCCGGAGCACGATGGCCAGGACGTGGACCCCGCGGCCATCGACAGCTGGATCGGGTCTGGCGAGGGCGTGAAGCTCTTCTCGGAGGTGTTCGGAGCGTTCTTGCCGGCCGAGGGAGCCGCACGGCGCGGACCACGTCAGCGGCGGCGCGGCGGGCACGGCTCGCGCGGCGGGCAAGACCACCGAGACCAGGCGCCGCAGGACGACCAGCGGCCCGGGCGGCGGCGGGGCAAGGGCGGCTTCTTCGCCAAGGTGTTCGAGAAGGTGGAGGACTTCGCGGAGGGCGTCGCGCACGTAGCGCACGCCGGGGCCGGCCTGCTCGGGAAGACGATGCACTACGCCGAGATGGGCATGCACGGCCTGAACGTGGTCGAGCACGCGGCGGAGAAGGTGCACGACTTTGCCGGCAAGGCGGAAGGGTTCCTGTACCGCATCCACCTCGGCTCGGCCGCCGGGTTCGCGCACCAGGTCGGTTCGGCGGCGGGCTGGGTGGACGCGCGGGCGGAGGAGGCCCACGGAGGCCTGAAGACCGCCGACGAGGCGCTCGGGGAGGGCAAGCACGACCTCGAGGGCGTCGAGTCGTCCGGCCACCGGACGGCGAAGGTCGCGCGCAAGGCGCGCAAGGGGCAGTTCGGCGATCTGCTGCACCTGTTCCGCGCCGCCACCGACGGCGACGGGACCGACGGCAGGCTACGCCCCGAGCAGGTGCGGCTCGGCTCGCCCCTCGACGAGCCGCGGCGCCTCGACGCGCTCACGCAGGCGCGGATGGAGCAGTTCCTCGGCGGCGACTTCACCGGCGTGCGCGTGCACGTCGGGCCGGGCGCCGCGCAGATCACCAGCCGCTACGCGGCCGAGGCCGTGACGGTCAAGGACCACATCTTCTTCGCCCCCGGGAAGTTCAGCCCCGGCAGCGTGGAAGGCGAGAAGCTGCTCGCGCACGAGCTGACGCACGTCCTGCAGAAGGGCCGCAAGAACCTCGACGTGCGCACGGCCGAGGCGGAGGCGCTGCACGCGGAGCACAGCTACGGGGTGGCGCCGGCCATGGAGACCCTCAACCTGAGCCGCCCCGCGCCGGACTTCAAGCTCGCGGACGGCGAGGGCGCTCCGGCCTCCGACGGCATCCACACGGCGAAGCGCACCCGCAGCCGCGCCCACGACGCCGGCGGCAAGGACGACCTGCCCGACGGCGAGGAATTCCTCGAGAAGGTCTCCAGCCGCGTCTACGAGCTCCTCATGGACGAGCTGGAGCAGTCCTTCGAGTCCCGCTGACCCCTCTCGTTCGGCCTCTCCCGACGCGATCGTGGCCTCAAAGATCAACGCGGAGGCGCGGAGACGCGGAGGTTTCGATTTCAAAAAAATGAATCTCCGCGCCTCAGCGTCTCCGCGTTGATCCTTTAGTCACTCCCGCGGCCAGCGCGCCCGGCGCGAGGGCATGTATTCCGGTGTGGGGTGGCGGTTTTCTTGCTGGGTACGGGTGCGCGTGGAACCCTTCGCGGCGATGGGCTTCTCGACAATGATCAGCAGGCCGCGGGCGTTGGTGGCGGGAGCCGCGGTGGCGTCGCTCGCGATCGCCGCGGCGGCGCTGGCCGACCCGCGCGGGGTGCGCCTGCTCCGGAGGCTGGACCAGGACATCGCCCGGCAAGAGGCGGCGAACCAGGCCCTGCGCGAGGAGAACGCGCGCCTGCAGCGGCGCGTCCGGGCGCTCTCCGCCCCGATGGATCCGCGCGTCCTGGAGAAGGAAGCGCGCGAGCAGCTCGGTTTCGTCCGTCCCGACGAGGTGCTCGTCAAGTTCGAGTGAGGCGCGCGCATGGCGGAGCACTGGACCAGGCGGGCGCGGCGTTGGGCGAGCAGGGCGGCCATGCCCGCCGCGATCCTCGCGCTCGCCGTCCTGCTGGTGCGCGGCGCCTTCGCGCAGTCCGCCGACCCCGGTCCCGCCCGCATCGCCTCCTGGACGTTCCTGGTCGCCGCCGGGGTCTGGGCGGCGCTGCGGCAGGTGACCCGGAAGCTGAGCGGAGCACGGGCGCCGGCGCGGTGGACGGTGGAGGCCTGCGCGCTCTCGGCGGTGGGCGCGCTGGCGCTGGCGCAGCTCGGCGGGGGGTTGTCGAGCCCGCTGTACCCTCTCGTGTACCTCCTGGGGGCCGGCTACGCGCTGGCGCTCCCCTTGCGCTTCGCGCTCCCCGCGCTGGGGTGGCTGCTGGGCCTGGACGCCGGGCTCTTCCTCGCCCAGGGCGCGCTGCCCGTGCGGTGGCCGCTCTTCGCCACGCACGCGGCCTTCACCGGCGTCTTCGCCGCGCTCTACCACGCCGTGCTCGCCGCGCGGCTGCGGGCCGCGCGGACGGCGGAGGAGGAGGCGGTGCGGCGCCGCGTGGCGGACGCGGAGCGCAGCGCGCGCGAGTTCCGCCTGGTCGCCACCGCCCCGGCCGACCCGGACCGGCAGCTCCTGGCGGCCGTGTCGGAGATCGAGGAATCGGTCCGGGGCGCGCTCTCGGTGGCCGCCGCGGCGCTGCAGCCCCACACGGTCGCCGTCTTCCTGCTCTCGCCCGACGGCGCGACCGTGCGCCTGCGCGACTCCATCTCCCGCAGCGACCACCTCTTCCGCGGCCCGCTGCCCACGCGCGAGGGCGCGCTGGGCGCCGTGCTCGCGGCGGCGAGGCCGGTCCTGTTGCAGGGCGACGGTCCCGCGCTGTCGCACTACGAAGGCCCGGCGCCGGCGCACTGCTTCTGCGGAGTGCCGCTGCGCGACCGGCAGGAGCGCGTGCTCGGCGCGCTGGTCGCCGATCGCGAGGCCGCCTTCGGGCCCGGCGACGAGCAGGTCCTGACGTCGCTCGCCGGCGAAGTGGTGCGCGCGATGGAAGGGGAGCGCCTGCTCGCGGCGGTGCGCAGCGAGAAGGAGGAGAAGGCGCGCTTCTTCCGCGCCCTCGAGGAGTTGAACCGCACCACCACGCTGGCGCAGGCGGCGGAGTGCGCCGTGGCGCAGGCGCGCGAGATGGGCACGCTCGATCTGTGCGCGGTGACGCTGGTCGAGGAGCCCGTGCGCGCCGGAGCGCGGCCGCGCCACCGCGTCCAGTCGGTCGCGGGAGAGGGCGCAGGTCCCCTGGCGGGCCTCACCTTCGCCGACAACCCCGGCCTGGTCGCCAACGTGGTCCGGCTGGGAGCTCCGCTGCCCGGCCGCGAGCTGCAGGCGATGGAGCGCGTGGTCATCTTCGACTCGGCCACCGCCGTGCGGGGCCTGGGCGCGCTGAAGATCTTCCCCATGCGCGCGGGCGAGACCACCGTGGGCACCCTGGTGTGCGGCACGCGCCGCCGCGACGGGCTGCCCGACCCGGTGCAGGCTGCGCTGGCGATGCTGGCGCTGCAGGCCGCCGCGGCGCTGGTGCGCACGCGCCTGTACGAGCAGGCCGAGCGGCTGGCCACCACCGACGGCCTCACCGGTCTGCTGAACCGACGCACGCTGTCCGCGCAGCTCGCGGCGCGGGTCCGGGAGGCGCAGCGCTACCGCCGGCCGCTCTCGCTCCTCCTGCTCGACGTCGACCACTTCAAGAAGGTGAACGACACGCACGGCCACCCGGCGGGCGATGCCGTGCTGCGCGGGGTCTCGGCGGTGGCGCGCTCGCAGGCGCGCGAGACCGACCTGGTGGCGCGCTATGGCGGCGAGGAGCTGGCGGTGGTCCTGCCAGAGACCGACGCTGCGGGCGCGCGAACCATCGCGGAGCGGCTCCGGGCGGCGGTCGAAGGGACTTCCCACGTCACCGAGCAGGGCTCGTTGCGCGTCACCGTCAGCGTGGGCGTCGCCACCTGGCCGGGCGGAGGGCAGAACCCGGACGAGCTGCTCACCACCGCCGACCGGGCGCTGTACCGGGCCAAGCAGACCGGGCGGAATCGCGTCGAGTCCGGCCCCGGAAAGGCAGCGGCTTGAGGACGATTTCGGGCTTCGTTTCCGGACCCTCCCGATCTACGCTCCGGGCGAAGGGTCGAGCCGCCCGGGAGCCCTCGTTGAGAAAGAACTACGTCCTCGACACCAACGTCCTCCTCCACGATCCGAGCGCGCTGTTCAAGTTCAAGGACAACAACGTCATCGTCCCCATCTACGTGGTGGAGGAGATCGACAAGTTCAAGCGCGATCTGTCCGAGCTGGGGCGCAACGCGCGCCAGGTCTCGCGCGACCTCGACGCCTTCCGCGCCGAAGGGGGCTCGCTCACCGAGGGGGTCCCGCTCGAGGGGGGCGGCACGCTGCGGGTGCTGTTCACCCAGAAGGAGCTGCCGCGCGAGCTGATGAACGGCCACCTGGCCGACAACCGCATCCTGGCGCTGGCGACGGACATCAAGGACCGCGAGCCCAACCTGCGCTGCGTCTTCGTCAGCAAGGACGTCAACCTCCGCATCCGCGCCGACGCGCTCGGATTGCCCAGCGAGGATTATCGAAACGACAAGATCGAGAATCCCGAGGTCTACATGGGCGTGCGCGAGGTGGAGGCCTCGCGCGGCGAGATCGACTCGTTCTACGCGCACGGCGAGCTGCCGTTGCCCGAGGCGATCGCCGGCACGGTCTGTCCCAACGAGTTCGCGCTGCTCAAGGACCGCGAGGCTTCCAGCCACACCGCGCTCGCCAAGTACAACGCTGCCAAGGGCAAGTTCGTGCCGCTGCTCAAGTCGCTCAAAGAGGGCGCCTGGGGCCTGCGGCCGCGCAACAAGGAGCAGAGCTTCGCGCTGGACCTGTTGCTCAACGACGAGATCAAGCTGGTCACCATCGTCGGCAAGGCCGGCACGGGAAAGACGCTGCTCGCCATCGCCGCGGGCCTGCAGAAGACCATGGAGGAACAGGTCTTCCAGAAGATGCTGGTCTCGCGCCCCGTGTTTCCCCTCGGCAAGGACATCGGCTACCTGCCCGGCAGCGTCGAGGAGAAGCTGAATCCCTGGATGCAGCCGATCTACGACAACGTCGAGTTCCTCATGGGGCTGTCGCGCGCCGACAAGAAGGCGGGCCGCAGCTACAAGGAGCTGGTCGACCTGGGGTTGGTGGCGATCGAGCCGCTCACCTACATCCGCGGCCGCAGCATCCCCAACCAGTACATCATCGTCGACGAGGCGCAGAACCTCACCCCGCACGAGGTGAAGACCATCATCACCCGCGTGGGCGACAACACCAAGATCGTGCTGACCGGCGATCCCTACCAGATCGACAATCCCTACGTGGACTCCACCAACAACGGCCTCATCCACGTGGTGAACAAGTTCCGCAGCGAACGCCTCGCCGGCCACATCACGCTGACCAAGGGCGAGCGCAGCGCCCTGGCCGAGCTGGCCTCCAACGTCCTCTGATCCGAAGCCGCGATAGGGCTAAAAGACGAACGCGGAGGCGCTGAGGCGCGGAGAATTCGGGGTTTTCAAACCCAAAACTCCGCGTCTCCGCGTTCATCTTGTAGTCTTGATTGTGGCGAGTCAGGCGGTGGCGGAGCGGGAGAAGTCGAGCAGCTCGAGGGGCTCGTCCCCCATGCCGACCACCAGCTGCTTGCGGTAGCCCTCGGCGTCGCCGCCGACCTGCAGGGGCATCTCGCGGTCGAAGGTGATCTGGACCTTGTCGCAGTGGAAGTCGAGCAGACCGCTGCGGGGCGTGTGCCCGCGCCAGATGCGCGGGAACTGGGCCAGCATCTTCGGCAGGCTCATCGCCGAGATGCGCAGCTGGAAGCGGCCCGGCGACTTGCGCGCGAAGGGGAACATCTGGAAGCCGAAGCCGTAGCACGGGACGCTGCCGGCGGCGGCGATGCGGCACGGGCCGCGGTAGATGACTTCGCCGCGCGCGATGTCGCGGCCGAGCGGCTTCCCGTCGGGGCCGATCTGCCGCGCGGGCGCGCCGAGGTTCACCACCTCTACGTGGGGGACGCCGCGCTGCAGGACGTAGCCCGGGATGGTGCGCCCCACGATCGAGAGGAAGTAGCCGAGCCCGCCGGCGGCGGCGAACTGGAGCTTCCCGCCCTCGAGCCCCTTCTTGAGGCGCACGTAGTCGTTCAGCACGGCGGCGTCGATGCCCAGGCCGGCGAAGGGCGCCAGCTTGCCCTCGCAGTCGAGCAGGTGCACCTCGCG
>DASWGI010000298.1:0-13132 GCA_036393835.1 Myxococcales bacterium
CACGGTGGTGCCCAGGTTCTGCGAGCAGACGCGGCCCAGCTCGACGGTCGCCTCGCGCCCGGCGACGGCGAGGAAGGCGGCCTCCAGCTCGTCGATGTGGACCGAAGGCACCCAGCTGAACCAGCCCGGCGGTTTTTCGCAGAGCGCCCGGGTCTGCGGCGAGACGCGTTCCAGCACCTCGGCCTTCCGGCCGCGCTCGTCGATGAAGTCGACGATGTTGCGGAAGAAGGTGCCGATACCCTGCCTGGGCGCCTCGCTCGCGCGGGCCGTGGCGGGGGCGGGTCGCACGCTGCGACGCTAGCACGCGCCAGCGGCCGCCTATAGAGCGGCGCTGAGCTCTTGATCGCGGCAGGTAGGGCGCGCTACTCCGTCAAGCGTGGAGGTGCACCCTCCACCTCGATCGCCCATTTCTCGTACGGCGGGTGCGGCCGCGTGGGCAGCTCGTCGAGGAAGCGGCTGGGCTTCATCAAGACGCGCGCGCGGTCCTGCTCCTCGTGCATGAGCGGGTAGCAGAGGTAAAGCTCGTCGCGGGCGCGGGTCACGCCCACGTAGAAGAGGCGCCGCTCCTCCTCCTCGCCTCCCTCGTCCTTGAGCGCCGGCGCGCTGGGGAACCGCCCGTCGGCGAGCCACACCAGGAAGACCGCGCGCCACTCGAGGCCCTTCGCCTGGTGGACGCTGGAGAGCACGAGCCGCTCGTCGGGGTCGGACCCCTCGATGACGTCCTCGCCTTCCAGCGAATCGAGCAGCGACAGATCGCCCAGGAGATGCTCGAGCGACTCGGCCTGCAGCGCATAGTCAGCGAGCTGCCGGACGTCATCCTCGCGCGCCTGGAAGTTCGAGTAGCGGATCTTCAGCGCGTCGCGGTAGCCGGCCTCGTCCAGCACGAAGCGGACCATCTCCGAAGGCTGCGAGCGCATCGACGGAGCGGCGAGCTGCGCGAGGGCCCCGCGCAGCTTCTTCAGCCCCGGGCGCGCCTTGGGCGGAACGAGCTGGTCCAGCTCCGGCCGCAGAAGCTCCATCCGCGGGTCCCGTCCCTGCTCCGCCCAGGCCTGCAGCTGGGACCACAGCGCGTCGGCGCTCGCGGCGCCGATGCCGGGCGCGAGCTTGACCACCCTCTTGAACGACAGCTCGTCGAGCGGGTTCTGCACGAAGCGCAGGTGCGCGAGCACGTCCTTGATGTGCGCCTGCTCGAAGAAGCGCACCCCGGCCCGCACGTAGAAGGGGATCCCGCGCCGCGCCAGCTCCATCTGCAGCTCCATCGCGTGGTGGTGCGCGCGGTAGAGCACCGCCGTCTCGCGCAGGGGGATACCCTCCTCCCGCAGCTCCAGGATCCGCTGCGCGACGAACTCCGCCTGCTGGTGCACGTCGCGCAGCGGCACCAGCGCGGGCAGCACCCCGTCCTCGCGGCAGGCCGACAGCTGCTTGGGGAACTGGCGCGCGTTGCACGCGATGGAATGATTGGCGAGCGCGAGGATCTGCGGCGTGCTCCGATAGTTCACCGTGAGCTTGAACTGCTGGCAGTCCGGGTAGCGGCGGGGGAACTCGAGGATGTTCTCGAAATGCGCCCCGCGGAAGGAGTAGATGCTCTGCGCGTCGTCACCCACCACCAGCACGTTGCGATGCGGCGCCGCCATGCGGTCGACGATCTCGCCCTGCAGGAGGTTCGTGTCCTGGTACTCGTCGACCAGGATGGCGTCGAACTTGCGCTGCACCGCCTCGCACGCCTGCGGCACCTCCACGAGCAGCCGCTTCCAGTTCATCAGGAGGTCATCGAAGTCCATCGCGTTCATCTGCGTCTTGCGCTCGGCGAAGCGGCGCGCGACGCGCAGGATCTCGTCCTCGAGCGCGCCGAACTGGGGCCGCTCGCGCGCCAGCACGTCGGCGATCGGCCGCTGCGTGTTCACCGCGGTGGAGTAGAGATCGACGAGCACATCGGCGCGGGGGAAGCGGCGCTGGCCGACGCCCAGGCCCAGGTCGGCCGTCGCGCTGGCCATCAGCTCCTTCGCGTCCTCCCGGTCGAGGAGGCCGAATCGCTCGCCGTAGCCGAGGCGCCCGGCGTGCTCGCGCAAGAGCCCGTGCGCCACATGGTGGAAGGTGCCGCCCAAGAGCTTGCGTCCGTCGATCCGGCAGAGCCCGGCGACGCGCGCCATCATCTCGCGCGCCGCCTTGTTGGTGAAGGTGAGCAAGAGGATGCGATCGGGCGCGACGCCCTCCTCGATGAGCCGGGCCACCCGGTAGGTGAGCGTCCTCGTCTTGCCCGAGCCCGCGCCGGCGACCACCAGCGTCGGCGCCTGCGCGCACAGCGCCACCGCGCGCTGCTCGTCGTTCAGCTCGGCGTCGAAGTCGACCAGGCCTCGCCGCGGCTGCGCGCTCTTCAGCGCGTACTTGCGTATGGTGGGGACGGGCTCCTGCGGGACCAGTTGCTTGGCCGAAGCGCTCTCGTTGGGCATCGGCGCACGGTAGTGAACATCCGTACAGCCCGTCAAGTTCGCGTGTCGGGATCGCCTCCCACCTGGTCCGCGTTCTCCGCGTCCGCACGGTGATCCCTTTGACTTTTCTGCGTCGGGCCGAGGCGGTTGTGCGCCAGCTCCCCGGAGCTCTTCACCAGGAGGATCTCGGCGAGGATGGAGATGGCGATCTCGCCCGGCGACTTGTCGCCGAGCTTGAGCCCGATGGGCGCGTGCAGCCGCGCGTCCGCGCGCGGATCGCGCCCCAGCCGCCGTGCGATCGAGCGCAGGATCAACGCGACCTTGCGGCGGCTGCCGATGAGCCCGACGTAGCGGGCAGGAGTTCGCAGGGCCGCCTCGAGCACCGCCTCGTCGAGCGCGTGGCACCTGGTGAGGACGACCACGAAGTCCTCCGGCCCGGGTGACAGTCCGCCGAGCGGCTCTTTCTCCAGATCGGCGCAGCGGACCTCGGCGGCGCGCGGGAACCGCTCGCGCCGGGCGAAGTCCGGGCGGTCGTCCACCACCACGGCGCACAGCCCGGCCTCCGCGGCGAGGTTCGCGACCCGCTCGCCCACGTGCCCCGCGCCGTAGAGCACGAGCCGGGCGGCGGGACGGACAACGTCGATGAACAGGCTCACCTCGCCGCCACACTTCATGCCCAGGTCCTCGCCCGGCGACGGCACCGCGGGAAGCGGCTCGGCGGCATCGCCCGCGGTGGTCAGCGCGAACCGCCGCATCCCCGATCCGCCGCCCCCGCGCAGCAGCTGGACCGCCTCGAACAGGACGCTCGCCTCGAGCGGTCCGCCTCCCACCGTGCCGCAGATGGATCCGTCCGGCGCGACCAGCATCTTGGCGCCGGCGTCGCGAGGCGCGGACCGGTCGGTCGCCACCACCGTGCACAGCGCGAAGGGCTCGCGCGCCGTCGCCCGCCGCGCCGCCTCGGCGAACAGCTCGGCGTCGCTGCGCGGCCCGCCGGGCGCGACCGCACCCTTGGCGTCGATCACGATTCGGCCTCCACGAGGAGAGTCTACAATGGCTCGGAACTTCGATCTTGCGACAGTCGCGTTCGCCCGGTTATGCACCTCCGGTGCAGACCACTCCGGTCGCCGTCGTCTGCGACTTCGACGGAACCGCCACGCTCCTCGACATCGGCGACGAGATCAGCAAGCACTTCGGCGGTGCCGCGCACTGGGAGGCGGAAAGCGCACGGTTCCGCCGCGGCGAGCTGGGCACGCGCGGGATCATCCAGGCCATCTATACCGAGGTGTTCGCGAGCGAGGACGAAGTGCGCGCCTTCGCGGCTCGGGAGGCGCGGCTGCGGCCAGGGTTCTCCGAGCTGATCGCGGCGTGCCGCGCGCGCGGCGCTCCGTTCGTCCTCGCGTCGGGCGGGCTGCGGCAGTACATCGAGGCGATCCTCGAGGCGCACCTTCCGCCGGAGCTGCGCGCTCACGTCCGGATCCTCGCCAACGAGGGCGTCTTCGGCCCCGGCAGCCTCCGGGTAAGTTTCCCCACCGAGGACGCCGCTCGCGAGCTGGGCTGCGCGGCGTGCGGCTCGTGCAAGCGCGTCGCCGTGGCCGAGGCGCGCAAGTTGGGCGCGCGCCACGTGATCGGAGCGGGCGACGGGTTCGCGGACCGCTGCCTGGCGCGGTCGGCCGACTCGGTCTGGGCGCGCGAAGGGAGCTTCCTGCACCGCTGGTGCGTCGAGAACCGCGTCGCGCACACGCCGTTCTCGGCCCTGGACGGCCTGGCGAGCGCCGTCGCCGGATTCCCGGAATAGCTTTCGCGCTACGCGGGCTGCTGCGCGACCTCGAGCGCCAGCATCGCGAGCGCCCGGTTCAGGAGCGACAGCCGGCGCCGGGCCGCGGCGATCGCAGCGCGCGCGCGCGGCGAGTCGTCGTGGTAGCGCTGCATCGTTTCCTTCAGGTGCTCGTAGGCCAGTTGAACGCGGCCGATGAGCACGATCCGGCTGACCCTGTCCTGCCCCACCTGCTTCGCTTGGCTGCGCATCTTCCGTCCCTCCGACGCGAGCGCTGCTGCCCACGCTGAACACTCGTTGGATGCACGCGGCCGGCCAGTTCTTCAGGTCTACCATAACCCACTGGAATCATTAGGGAGCGCAGGTGGATGGACGTCGAAAGGTGCCGGAAGATCCAGCCGACCGTCGAGGATCCGACGGGCGGCGGCCGTCATTTTTTCCCAACCGGGGTGACGGACTGTCACTCCTCGGGTCCGACCAGGCGTGACAGCGTCTTCCGATCGATGCCGAGGGCCTCCGCGGCACGGGTCTTGTTGCCGCCCAAATCGCGCAGCACCCGCTCTGCGTACCGGCGGTTCAGCTCATCCAGCGTCGGGCGGTCCGCCAGCAGCGGATCCGGCGCCGGCGGCGGAGGAAGGACGGCCACCTGGGGCGGCGTCGGCGCGCGCTCCGGCAGGCCGCGCGACTTGCGCCACTGATCGCGCACCGCCTCGGGCAGGTCCTCGGGCAGGATGGTCCCTCCGGGGTTCAGGGCCAGCGCGCGCGCCACCGCGTTCTCCAACTCGCGCACGTTGCCGGGCCAATCGTAGGCGAGCAGCGCCTCGCGGCCCTCGTTGGTGATGTTCGCGCCGCGGGCGCCGGCGTGCCGCGCGGCGAAGTGCTCCGCCAGCAGCGGGACGTCCTCGGGGCGCTCGCGCAGCGGGGGCAGCCGGATGGTGACGACGTTCAGCCGGTAGAAGAGGTCCTCGCGGAACCGACCGGACTTCACCTCGGCGGCGAGGTCCTTGTTGGTGGCCGCGACCACGCGCGTGTCCACCTTCACGGCGGACGACTCGCCGACGCGGCGGATCTCCCCTTCCTGCACCACGCGCAGGAGCTGGCCCTGGATGCGCTGCCCGATGTCGCCGATCTCGTCGAGGAACAGGGTCCCGCCGCTCGCTTCCTCGAACAGACCGCGCCGGGCGCCCGTCGCGCCGGTGAAGCTGCCCCGCGCATGGCCGAACAGCTCGCTCTCCAGCACGCCCTCGGCGATCGCGCCACAGTCGACGGCGATGAACGGACCCTGCGCCCGGCGCGAGGCCCCGTGGATGGCGCGCGCCACCAGCTCCTTCCCGGTGCCGGATTCCCCTACCACCAGCACGGTCGCGTCCGTCGACGCGACTCGCGCCGCCGTCTTGTAGACCTGCAGCATGACCTCGCTGCGCCCGACCACGTTCTGCAGCGAGTACTTCTCGCTGATCTCGCGCTTGAGCCGCCGGTTCTCGGCGCTGAGCCGCCGGTGCCGGAGGGCGCGGTCCACCACCAGCTTGATGGCGTTCACGTCGTACGGCTTGGAGATGTAGTCGTACGCCCCGCGCCGGATGGCGTCGACCGCGCCGTCCACGTTGCCGAAGGCGGTGACCAGCAGCACGGGCGTCTCGACGACGTTCTTCACCACCCAGTCGAGCACCTCGAGCCCGTCCGCCTCGACCATGCGGATGTCGCTGACCACCGCGTCGAAGCCCTCGCCGCCGCGCTGCTGCTCCTCGCGCAGGAGCTTCAGCGCCTCCGCCCCATCGGTCGCGACCGCCACCTGGTGGCCGTCCTCGGCGAGGATCTGCGCCATCAGCCCGCGCGAGGCCAGGTCGTCGTCCACCACCAGGATGCGAGCCAGCTCTCCCATGCGCCTCCAGCTTAGCGCGTGTTGGCCTTGAGGAAGACCGCGACCTGCGCCTTGTCGGTCCGTCCCTCGGCGACCCCGAGGACCAACTCGACGAGATCGTGTGGTTCCGCCGCGAGCTCCAGGTCGTTCAAGCCGAGGAACGCGATCGCGCACATCAGCCCGGCCCTCTTGTTCCCGTCGACGAAGGGATGGTTGCGGATGAGGTGAAATAGATAAGCGGCAGCCATCTCCGGCAGCGAAGGATGGAGCCACTGGCCGCCGAACGTCGCCTGAGGCATCGCGAGCGCGGATTGAAGCAGCGCGAGGTCGCGGATGCCGGTCTCGCCGCCGTAGCGGGAGATCTGATCGGCGTGCAGCGCCAGAACTTCGTCGAGCGAGGGGAAGGCTGGCTTCACTCCGCGAGCCGCTTGAATACCCCGGCGTACTTGCGGTGGGCCTGCTCGACGGTCTTGCGTAGCTTGGCCGAGCGCTTCGGAGACGACACGGGCGAGACCAGCAACACGCGCCCGTCGGTGGACACCTCGAGTTCCGTATCTCCGTCAATGTTCGCTTCCTCGAGAAGGGCCTTGTCGAGGACGAGCGCGAGGCTGTTGCCTGTCCGAACGAGCTTCTTGCGCATCGTACGTACAGGATAGCGTTTCGGTCCGTACGTCGCAAGCACCTGCCGCGGGATCCGCCGTGACTAGCTGCAAAGCACCGGGTCGTCCTTCGTGTCGAAGCAAGCCACCGCGCCACTGGCGCACTTGCCATCGCGGCAAGAGACCCCGAGCCAATTCTTCGCGTTGGCACCGCTACAAGAGCAGCAAGTCGGAATGCACTCCAGGGCGTCCTCGCAAGCGGCGCCTTCAGGCTTGGTGCCCTTGAGCTTCTGGGGGTTCGAAGGGCACTGGCCGTCGACGGTCCGCTCGAAGGCCTTGCTAGGCCCCGGCGTGGACGAACCGCAGGCCGCGAGGAGCAATGCGAGAAAGACGGCAAAGTTGCGCATGGTTTCCCCCCAACGAATCGCCGCGCGGCGCACTCCGGTCACATAGTACAGACCTAAGTCGGGGGATAGGTTGCGGCCTCCGCTGGGGCGCGGAAGTGCGGCGTGGCCTGAGCGCGATCAGGACGTCGCTTCTGCCGGGAAGCGAACCGTGAAGGTCGACCCGCGGCCGGGCTCCGATTCCACGTCGATGCGGCCCTTGAGCGCGCGGGCGATCTCCTTGCAGATGGCCAGTCCCAGCCCGGTGCCCATCCCGGCGGCCTTGGTGGTGAAGAAGGGCTCGAAGATGCGCCGCTTTACCTCCGGACCCATGCCGCTTCCCGTGTCCGCGACCCGGAGGACCACCTCCGGCCCGTCGCGGCGAGCCTGTACCTCGAGCTTGCCGCCGTTGGGCATCGCGTCGACGGCGTTGGCGACCAGGTTGGTGAGCAGGTGCCGGACGAGGCCCGGATCGGTGCGCACCACCGAGGCGCCGTCCAGCACCTCCCGCTGGACCTGGATCTTGGCGCGCGCCTCTGTCCCGAGCGTCAGATCGAGCGCCTCGTCCACCAGCGGCTCCATCTGCACCGTCTCCGCCGAAGGCTTGAACCCGCGCGTCTGGTCGAGGAAGCGCCGGATGGTCTCGGCCATCCGCAGCACTTCCGCATTCGCGATCTGGACCTGGGCCCGGGCGGGCTCCGGCAGGTCGGTGCGCCGCGCGAGGAGCTGCACGTGGCCGCTCACGGCGTTGAGCGGGTTGCCGAGCTCGTGGGCGATGGTCCCCGCGAGCTGGCCGAGAGCCGCCAGGCGCTCCTGCGCGGTGAGGTCGCGCCGGGCCGCCACCAGGAGCTCGTTCAGCTCCTCCAGCGCCCGGTTCTTGCGGGTCAGCTCGGCGGTGGCGTCCTCGATCTTCGCGCGCAGCTCGGCGTTGAACCCGCGGATCTGCGCCAGCATCCGGTTGAAGCCGCGCGCCAGGTAGGCCAGCTCGTCGCCGCCTTCGGCCGGTCCCGGGGCGCTCACGTCGTAAAGCCCGTTCTCCACCGCTCGCATGGTCGAGGAGAGCAGGTCAACGCGGCGCACCAGGATCCGGCCCAGCAGGATCCAGAAGGCGCCGATCAGGAACAGGCCGGCCGCCACCGCGGTGGCGAGCAGGGCCCGCCGCTCCGCCGAGACGAGCCGCTCGGCCTCGGCGAGAGAGGCGATGAGGACCAGCCTCGCCCGCGCTCCCCGGCCGTCGGTGAACGGCTCCGCCCATCGCAGCGCGCGTCCCTGTTCGGGCTCGTCGACGATGGCCGAGGCGCGAGGCAGGCTGGGCAGAGGACCGCGCCAGCGCGTCAGGGTGATCCCCTCGACCGTCACCCGCGCCGAGACGAAGTCCGAATCGAGTCCCAGCGCGGCGGGCCGGGCCAGCTCCGCGCGCAAGAGGCCGCGGTGCATGCGGATGGTGGCGGCCAGCTCCTCGGAGATCTGCTCGTCGTCGGTGCCGGCGCGCCGCAGCGCCGCGGTGGCGGCGCGGGCAAGCTCGACGGTGCGGTCCCGCACCTCGGTCTCGACGGATCTCTGCGCGATGCGGAGCCCGAATCCCGCGGCGACGAGCAGCGTCGCGGCCAGCACCGCGGCGAACAGCGCAACCAGCTGGAGCCTCAGGGACAATGCGGCTCCAACCGTACACCGGAACTGCGCCTACCGCGCGCGGATCAGGCGCCGGGTGGCGGAGGCAGCTTCTCCTGCTGCTTCTCTTCCTCGCCGAGCCCCGACACGCCCTTCTTGAACCCGCGGATCGCCTCGCCGAGGCTGGCACCCAGCTGCGGCAGCTTGGACGGGCCGAAGAAGAGGAGCGCGAGCGCGAGGACCACCATGATTTCGCCGAAACCGAGCCTCATCGAAGCCTCCGGGGAGGATGTCTACACCAAGACCCGCCTGCCGGCGACCGATTCCGGTCGGATGCGGCAAAAGCGAGCGCCCCGGCCGGATTCGAGTAATCTCGGGGCGTGCCCCTCCTGCTGTTCGCCCTCGCCGCTGCGCTCGCGGTCCCGGCGCACGCGGGCCTCCCCGGCCAGCAGGCGCTCGAGGCGGCCCTGCGCGAAGCGGTCGCCGGATCCTGCCCGTCGCTCGCCTTCGCGGTCGACCCCGAGCTCACGCGCGCCGCCCAGGCGTTCGTGGCCGCCGCCCAGGCGGAACGCGCGCCGGTCACCGGAAGCTCGCTCGGGTTCTACGCCGCGCTGGAGAGCTACGAGCCCTCCCCCGTCTCCGGGATCGCCAAGGTATCGCCGCCCTCGAGGGCCGACCGCGCGGTCGGGGACCTGCTCGGGCGGGAGTGCAGGTTCAACCGCGCCGGTGTGGCCGCGGCGGTGCTGCCCGGGAACGAGGCGGTGGTCGCGCTGGTGACGGTGGCGCACTCGACCGACCTCTTGCCCATCCCCGGGCGGGTGCAGCCCGGCGCGATGGTGGAGGTCGACGCGACGCTTTCGCCTTCGCTCTCGTCGCCGCGCCTCTTCGTCCTGGCTCCCGGCGGGCGCACCGAGGAGCAGCCGGTCTCGGTGGACGGACGCCGGCTCCGCGCGCGGGTCACGCTCGCGGCGCGGGGAGAGCACACTTTGGAAGTGCTGGCCAGCGGCCCGGGAGGTCCGGAGGTGGTGGCCATCCGGCGCATCTTCGTGGGCGTCGAGCCGCCCGGGTCGCCCCCGCCGGAACAGCCGCGGACCGATACCGGGCTGGCCGCCGTCGAGCACGCGATCGGGCGCCTCCGCGCCGCGCGCGGGCTTCCCGCCCTGCAGCGCGACCCGGCGCTGGACGGCGTCGCCGAAGGCCACAGCCGCGAGATGGCCCGCACCCGGACCTTCGCCCACGTCCTCCCCGAGGACGGAAGCATGACCGATCGGCTCCGCAAGGCGGGCTATGCCTACAGATCGGCAGGGGAGAACATCGGGCTTTCCGTCGATCCGCTCGCCGCGCACGATGCCATCGCTTCGTCCCCGGCGCACCTGGCCAACCTCCTGGACCCGCACCACCGCCGCCTCGGCCTGGGCATCGCGAATGGGACCTCGCCGGACGGGTCAGAGGGGGTGTACCTCACGGAGGTCCTCGCCGCGCCCATCGAACAGTCGCGCGACCCGGAGGGGGAGGTCGCGCGCCTGCTGCAGCAAAAGCGCCGTTCCCTGGGCCTCAAGCCGCTCGCCCGCGACGCGCGCCTCGACGCGATCGCGTCTCGCGAGGTGCGCGCGCTGGCGTCCGGAGGCGAGCTGTCGCGCGACCTGCAGCGCCAGGTGGTGGACGAGGCGCTGCGATCGCAGCCACGGCTGCGCAGCGCCATCGCGGAGGCGTTCGTGGGGAGCGGAGCCTCGGCGACGGGTTCCTCGCCCAACCTCGCGTCTCCCGCGTGGACCCGGCTCGGGGTCGGGGCGATCTACGCCAGCTCGGACACCTATGGGGCGGGAAGGCTCTGGGTGCTGCTGCTCTATGCCCGGTAGCCGGCTAGGCGGACTTGCGCTGCGTGGCGAACGCCTCGATCGAATGCTCCGGAGACTCCGCGATGGTGTAGTTCGGGCAGCGCACGCAGGTGAAGCTGTTCCAGCCGCGCTTCACGGCCTCGTTGAGGCAGTCGTCGTACGCGGTGCAGAAGAGGTTCCGGTGCGCCTCGACGGACATCTTGCGATTCCCCTCGAGATTGATCGGCGTGGTCAGCTCGGTTGGCATCGGCTTGGCCATGACGCGCATGCGGAAAATCCTCCTGGTCCAGCGATGAAGGCGGGGCGTATAACAGAACGCGTCAGGCCTCGCCAGTCGCACAGTGACCGACGCTGGATAGGCATCGACCGACCGGGATGCAAGGCATTGTGACGCAATGACAATTTTCGCGTCGGGCGCCCTGCTCCAGGCGCTCCTCCTGGCCGCGGCAGGCGTTGGCCAGCCAACATCCGAGCAGGCGGGCGCCGCCCTGTCCGCGGGGCGGCTGGACGAGGCCGCCGCGGGGGCCGAGTCGTGTCTCCCGGACCCGGGATGCGCGCTGGTGCGGGGCCGAGCGCTCTTCGCACTCGGCCGGCTCGCCGATGCCGCTCAGGCCCTCCAGGGAGCAAGGACGGGAAACCTGGCGGCGCACGCGGCCAAGCTCCACGGGGAGGCCTTCGTGCTGGCCGGCCGCCCCGCGGACGCGTTGGAACCCCTGCGCGCCGCCGCGCAGGCGGACCCGGACGGGCCGGCGGGGATCCGCGCGTCGGCGCTGCTCGCGGACGCCCTGCTCGGGACCGGCGAATTCGCCCAGGCGGCGGAGCAGGCCCGGAAGGCGGCGCAGCTCCCCGCCCAGCCGGGCGACGTCCGGGCCGGACTCGACCTGATCCGGGCCGAAGCGTTCTCGGGCCGGGTCGACGCAGGGGAAGAAGAGGTCGCTCGGGAGGGGGCGCGGCAGTGGCGGGAGTTCTGGCTCGAGCATCCCGAGCACCCCGCCGCCCAGACTGCGCGCGCGGAAGAGGCGCGGCTGTCCGAGGTCTCCGGACGGCCCCTGCCGGAGCCCAGCGGGCGCGAGCTGCTCCTGCGCGCGCAGCGGTTGCTTTCCGCTGGCAAGCCCGGCGCCGCGGTCGCGCAGGCCGAGGCGGCCGTGAAGGCGCTGCGCGGCGGCGAGGCGGCCGAGGCCCAGCTGACCCTCGCTCGCGCGCTGGCCGCCGACGGCCGGCGGGGCGAGGCCGGGCCCGCGCTCACCTCGGCTTGGAAGGACGGCCCTCCGCGCGTCGCGGCGCCCGCCGGGATGCTCTTCGCGCGAGACCGCGCCCGGCGCGGAAACGATCCCGAGGCGGTGCGCATCCTCGACCAGCTGGCGCGGCGCTACCCGCAGTCCGGCGAGGCCGAGGAGGCGGCGTACGTCGCCGCGCGGCTGCAGCTCGACCAGGGCAACGAAGCGGACGCGCGCCGCCGCCTCGCCCGGATCGCGCGCCGGCGGACCGGAGCGCACGCGTCCGATGCGCGCTGGACGGTGGCCTGGCTTTCGTACCGGCGCGGTCTGCCCGACGCCGCGGAGCGGTTCGCCGAGTTCACCGCCAGCGCCGACTCCGACGCCCAGCGGGCCCAGGGGCTGTACTGGCAATCACGCGTGGCGGACCCGCGCCCGGCGGGGGTGTTCCTCCGGCGCGTGGTGGAGATCGACCCCCTCGGGTACTACGGCCTGCTCGCGCGCCAGCGGCTCGGGCAGGTGGATCCGGAACCGCCGCCTTTTCCGCCCCCTGCCCCGCCGCCCCGGGGCGATCCGCTCCCGCCGCGTCTCGCGCTGGCCGCCGACCTGTTCCGCCTGGGCCTGCTCGCCGAAGCCGGCGCGGAGGCGGACCGGTTCGTGCGGCAGCGACCGGCGCAGGCCGTGCTCGCGCTGCCCGTGTACGAGCGCGCGCAGAGGTATGACCGGTCGCTCGCGCTGGCGCAGTCGCTGCTCGGGTGGAAGACGCCGCGGCCCGGCGCCGACCCCGCGCTGCTCGAGGGGGCGTACCCCGCGGCGTACGCTCCCCACGTCGGCTCGAGCGCCGCGCGCGCGGGGGTCGATCCGTACCTCTTGCTCGCGGTCGCGCGGCGCGAGAGCCTGTTCAAGCCGGACACCCGCAGCGCCGCCGGCGCGGTGGGCCTGATGCAGCTCCTGCCGGCCACCGCCCGGCGCGTGGCCATCGTGCTGGGCCGGCCCTCGCCGACCGACTCGGACATGGCCGAGCCGCAGACGGCGATCGACCTGGGCGCCTGGTACCTGTCCGAGCTGCTGGGGCGGTTCGGCGACCCGGCCATCGCCGCGGCGGCCTACAACGCCGGCCCGCGCGTCGCCGCGCCCTGGGCCGTGCGCTCCGCGGGCCAGCCGCTGGACCGGTGGGTGGAGGAGATCCCCTACCGCGAGACGCGCACCTACGTGAAGGTGGTGCTCGGCGCCTGGAGCGCCTACCGCATCCTGGCCGGCGGCTCCGCTCCCGCCCTCTCCGACGCCGTCCCCACCCCCAAACCCGGCGCCGCCTTCTAACCTGCCTAAAGGATCAACGCGGAGACGCGGAGTCGCGGAGTCTTTTTGAAACGAATCCCTCCGCGTCTCCGCGCCTCCGCGTTGATCTCTTGGTCTAGATTAG
>DASWGI010000299.1:0-23014 GCA_036393835.1 Myxococcales bacterium
CGGTGGGTGCTGCACGTTCACCGGCGAGGATGGCCGGAGGTGCCCGGAGACCGGTGCCCTGGAATTCGATCACGTCGACGGATTCGCCAAGACGCATCTGCACCAGGCCGATCGGATCCGGCTGCTCTGCCGTGCGCACAACCAGCTCGCCGCGGAAAAAACTTACGGGAAGGCGTTCATGGAACGAGCCCGGTCATCGCGCACCTCAACTCGTCCCGGGACAAGTCCGCAGCCTAGGCTCCTATGAGCCTCCCCGGGCTTCTTCGGCGCCGCGCCGGAGCGGCACCCGGCCAGGGTGGCGCACCGAGAGATTCCTGGGACAGCCGTACCGGCTCCAAAAAGTAGAGCGTCGGATGCGCTGGTGTATCGTCCAGGCATGCGGATTGGCATGCGACTCGCTCTCACCTTGTGCGCACTGGGGATCGCTGCCGGACCCGTCTCGGCGGCGCCGAAGAAGACGACCGGCAAGGCGGCGGCGGCCAAGCGCGCTCGCGCCGCGCAGATGCGGGAGCGCGGCCTGGCGGCGATCGCCGCCGGGCGCGAGGACGAGGCTCTACAGGACTTCGGCCTCGCCGTCGAGGCCGACCCGAACGACCAGGTGGCGCACCACGAGATCGGGAAGATCCTGTTCCGCAGGGGACAGGTGCAGGAGGCGATCGGGCACTTCCGCACCGCCGTGCGGCTCCAGCCCAGGGACGCGTCGGCCTGGTACAACCTCGCCTTCGCGCAGCGCACGGCGCAGAAGTTCCCCGACGCGGCCGAGTCGTATCGCCGCTACGCCGCGCTCGCTCCCGAGGATCCGGACGGCTATTACGGCCTCGCCGAGTCGCTGCGCCAGTCGGGCCAGGCGAGCGGCGCCGTCGCGGCGTACCGGCAGTACCTCGAGAAGGAGAAGCGACCGAGCGAGCAGAAGTGGGTGCAGCGCGCGAACGAGCGGATCGCCGAGCTGCAGCCGCAGGCGGACATGGAGGAGCAGGCCGCGGCGGCGCTGGCCTCCGCGACGCCGCCGGCCGCTGCCGCCACGCCGGCCCCGCCCGCGAACACGACCCCGCCCGCGGCCTCCACCGCGAGCACGACCCCCGCCACTTCGGAAGGCGCGTCCGGCACCCGCACCATCGTCCACGGCGCCGGCGAGCCCGCCCCGACCGGCAAGCTGGCCGTCGCCGTGCCGGTGGACGTCGGCGCGAAGATCGCCGAAGGCGACAGCGCGCTGGCCGCCAAGGACTTCCGCATGGCCCTGTACGCGTACCAGGACGCGATCATGGCCGACCCGAAGAGCGTCCCCGCGCGGGTGAAGGCGGGGCACGTCTACGCGAAGATGGGGCACGACCCCGAGGCGATCGAGCAATGGAACAAGGCCATCGCCCTGGACCCCTCGAACGCCGAGGCGCAGGAAGCGCTGGGCGCGGCGTTCGCGCGCCGCGAGATGCGGAGGCCCGCACCCCAGGGGACGACGATCGTCACCGTGGCGCAGCCGGGCACGGCGGCGCCCGCGCCGGCTCCGGCCCCAACCCCTGCCCCGGCCGCGAAGCCGGCCCTGGCCAGCCCGACGCCGCCGGCGTCGGGAGATGAAGCGTCCGCGCGGCGGCACTACTCGGCCGGCGTCGCGCTCATCCACGATCGCAAGTACGAGCCCGCCCTGGCCGAGCTGGACCAGGCCATCGCCCTGCGCCCCGGGTACGCGAACGCGCTGATCGCCCGCGGCTCGGCGCAGATCAGCCTGGGCCGTTTCCAGGAGGCCGCCCAGGATTACGCTGCCGCGCGCGCGGCCGACCCGGCGCTCGCCGCCCCCCTGTTCGGGCTGGCCGAGGCCTACCGCCAGCTCGGCGACGCGCCCCGGGCCATCGAGATGTACCGCGCGTTCGCCGAGAGCAACGCTCCGGACGCACAGCCGAATCTCAAGGCCTACGCGAAGCAGACGGCGGACTCGCTGTCGCGCAAGTGACAGTCCCCCCGCCCGCTTCAGCACACCTGGCTGCGCTCGGAGTTGCGGCGGACCCCGCGCGGCCCTAACTATTCGGCCCCTGCCGCGGACGGCTTGATCCCCTGCCGGCGTCCCGGTAGAGACGGCTCGCCGATGCCCGACAAAACTCCACCACCGCGGCCGCGACCTTCCGCGACGGGCCGTGAGGAGGCCGCCCAGCGCAAGGGGGTCGATCCCACACGGCGGGCGGCGCTCGAGGACGAGCCGCAGGAATTGAACGGGCGGGAGCAGCCCGCCGGTGGAGGCACCCAGACCGAGGAGGCGCGCGAGATCGCGCGCTCCGCCGGGCAGCCCGCTCCGCAGAACGGAAACCTGCACCACGAGCTGCCGGCCCACCCCGGCGTCCCGCTCGCTCCGCCCGGGATCGTCCCCGAGTCGGACGTGCGCACGCACAGCCCGGCGGCGGCGGCGCCGCCCAAGGAGCACGGCCTGGTCGAGGAGCTGGGCGAATTGCCCTGGACCTACGGCGACGGGCGGCTTCTGGCGCTCATCCGCGATCCGCAGACGATCTACGTCTACTGGGACCTCTCGCAGCAGCAGATCGAGCAGGCCTTCGGCGGGCTCGGGACCGCGCGCGCCAGCCTCAAGGTGTGGAACGTGCGCGGCAACGAGCTTCTGCGCGAGGTCGAGGTGCACCTCGAGTCGCGCGGCTGGTACGTGCGCGAGCTGCCGAGCGCGCTGGAGCTGCGCGTGGAGCTGTGGGCGCTGGGCGATCGCGGCGCCCGGATGCTCCGCGCGGCGCGCCCGATCAAGCTTCCCCCTGCGCAGCCGAGCGACGTGCTCGACGAGGTGTACGCCACCCTGCCGCTCGGATCGGCGCTGCGCGGCGACCCGGTCGCGGGCGGCCGGCCTCTGGCGTGGAAGTCCGGGGCCGCGCCGCCTGGCTGGGAGCGGCGCATGCAGCCCCGCCATTCGACCACCAGCCGCAGCGGCGGCAAGGTGCCCTGGAGCGGCACGCTGCAGAAGAAGGACGAGGAGCCGTGACTCGCGGCGTCCTCTCCATCGTCCTGCACGCGCACCTGCCGTACGTGCGCCACCCGGAATACCCCGAGTTCCTCGAGGAGGACTGGCTCTACGAGGCGATCACCGAGACGTACCTGCCGCTGGTCGAGGTCTTCGACCGCTGCGTCGACGACGGCATCCCGTTCCGCGTCACGCTGACCTTGACGCCGCCCCTGGTCGGCATGCTGCGCGACGAGCTGCTGCTCTCGCGCTATGCGAAGCGGCTCGACTCGCTCTGCGAGCTGACCGACAAGGAAGTCCACCGCCTGCGGAACGACCCGCAGTTCGGTCCCCTCGCCCGGCACTACCGCGAGCACCACTACCACCTCCGCCGGCTGTTCCACGACCGGTACAAGCGCGACCTGGTCGGGGCCTTCAAACGGTTGCAGGACCACGGCGCGCTCGAGATCATCACCTGCGGCGCGACCCACGGGTTCTTGCCGCTGATGGTCCATCCGGAGGCGATGCGCGCGCAGATCCGCGTGGCCGCCGCGCACTACCGCATGCATTTCGGTCGCGACCCGCGCGGCATCTGGCTGCCGGAGTGCGGCTACGCGCCCGGCGTCGACCGCTACCTGGCGGAGGAGAACATCCGGTTCTTCTTCGTCGACGCGCACGCCCTGGCCAACGCCGCGCCGCGCCCGCGCCGCGGCGTGTACGCGCCGGTGTACACGCCCAGCGGGGTGGCCGCCTTCGCCCGCGATCCCGAGAGCTCGATGCAGGTGTGGAGCGCCGACTACGGGTACCCCGGCGACGCCGACTACCGCGAGTTCTACCGGGACATCGGCTACGACGCCGACTGGGAATACATCCGCCCGTACATCCAGGCGACGGGCGCGCGGAAGAACGTCGGCATCAAGTACTACAAGATCACCGGCAAGGTGCCGCTCGACCAGAAGCAGCCCTACGACCCGGAGGCGGCGCGCCGCAAGGCCGACCTGCACGCCGGCAACTTCCTCTTCAACCGCACCAAGCAGGTCGAGTACCTGCGCCAGGCATTCGGCGAAGGGCCGCCGCCGATCGTGATCAGCCCCTACGACGCCGAGCTGTACGGGCACTGGTGGTACGAGGGGCCGGCCTTCCTCGACCTGCTCATCCGCAAGGCGGCCTTCGACCAGGACGTCCTGCAGATGCTCTCGCCGATCGACTACCTGGCCATGTACCCGGAGCAGCAGGTGTCGCAGCCGCCCATGTCGAGCTGGGGCGCCGGCGGGTACGCGGGCGTGTGGCTCGACGAGTGCAACGACTGGGTCTACCGGTACCTGCACAAGGCGGCCGACCGGATGATCGAGCTCGCCCGCTCGTTCCACGATGCGTCGGGCGTCCAGCGGCGGGCCCTCAACCAGGCGGCCCGCGAGCTGCTCCTCGCCCAGTCGAGCGACTGGGCCTTCATCATCAAGACCGGCACCATGGTCGACTACGCGGTGCGCCGCACGCGCGAGCACCTGCTCCGCTTCACGCGGCTCTACGACCAGCTCAAGGGCAACCAGGTGGACGAGCGCTGGCTCGGCCAGGTCGAGGCGCGGGACAACCTGTTCCCCGAGATCGACTACCGCGTGTACCGTCCCCAGGCCTGACCGGCGGGCGTGTCCGGACAGTCATCGAATGCACAGATTCCCCCCGACCCGGGAGGGAATCCGTTTGCGCGTAGCGCTCGTCTCCACGCCCTTCGTGCCCGTCCCGCCGCCGCGCTACGGCGGCACGGAGCTGGTCGTGGCGGAGCTGGCGGCTGCGCTGCGGCGGCGCGGCGTCGAGGTGGTGGTGTACGCCACCGGCGACTCGCGGCCCGAGGGCGTCGAGGTGCGCTCCTATTTCCCGTCCGCGCAGTGGCCGCCCAACGCCGACGTGGACGCGACCCATGCCGCCTGGTCGCTGCGCGACATCGGGCGCGATCCGCGCGGCTTCGACGTGGTGCACCTGCACAGCGGCGCGGCGGTCGAGCTGTCCCGGCTCTGCCCGTACCCCGCGGTCGCCACCGTGCACCACAACTGCGACGAGAAGCTCTCGCGCATCTACCGCGCCAACCCTCAGGTAAAGCTGGTGGCCATCAGCGGCAGCCAGGCCCGGCGGGAGGAGGCGCCCGTCTCGGCCGTCATCCACCACGGGCTCTCCCCGGAACGCTTCCCCTTCCTCCCGGAGCAGGGGTACCTGCTCTACCTGGGCCGCTACTCGCGGGAGAAGGGGCCGCACCTCGCCATCGAGGTCGCGGCACGCGCCAGGCTGCCGCTGGTCATGGCCGGCGAGCCGCACGAGCTGGACTACTACCTCGAGCAGGTCCTGCCTCTCATCCGCCGGCACGGCGTGCTCGAGCTGGGCGCGGTGGGAGGCGAGCGCAAGACGAATCTATTGGCGCGGGCGCGCGCGCTGCTCTTCCCCATCCAGTGGGACGAGCCCTTCGGGCTGGTGATGATCGAGGCGCAGCTCTCCGGCGTGCCGGTGCTGGCGCTGCGCCGCGGGAGCGTGCCCGAGGTGGTGCAGGACGGCATCACCGGCCTTACGGCGGACGATCCGTGCGAGCTGGTGTCCGGAGCGCGCGTGGCCGACAAGCTCTTCGACCGGGCCCGCATCCGCGCGCTGGCGTCGGAGCGCTGGTCGGCCGACCGGATGGCGTCGGACTACCTCCAGCTGTACCGGCAGGCCGCGGCCGAGAGCTTCGCAGCCGCCGATGCCGGGTACGCGGGATAGACGTGGCCGATCGGACGCTGACTCCCATCGCGGCGAGCGAGCTGCTCGGCTACGACGACCTGACCCAGCTGCCGGAGTCCACGGGCACCGAGAAGCTGGTCCTCAAGCGGGGCAACCTGTTCGCGGTCACAGGGCGGCTGGGCGACATCTTCCCGCCGGGGGCGCGCGACCAGGGAGGGTACTTCGAGGACACCCGGTTCCTCAGCAAGCTCAAGCTGGCCGTCGCCGGCGGGCCGCCGGTGGTGCTCTCCACCCAGAACACCTCCGAGTACACCTCGCAGATCGACCTGACGGTGACCTCGACGCTGTTCGGCGGGCTCTTCGCCGATCCGGTGAACTTCCTCCACCTGCGGCGCGAGCAGTTGATGGACGACCAGTTCGTCGAGCGGCTCACGCTCACCAACTTCCTCGTGCACGAGGTGGACTACTGGATCGAGTACGAGTTCGCCGCCGACTTCGCCGACCAGTTCGAGGTGCGCGGCGCGCGCCGGCGCGACCGCGGCACCTACTTCCGGCCGCGGGTCACCCGCGACCGGGTGGTGTTCGCGTACCAGGGGCGCGACGGCGCCGTGTACCGGTCGGAGGTGTTCTTCCCCGGGCGCGCGCCCGACGAGCTGGCCTCGGATAGGGCGCGCTTCAGCTTCCACCTGGGACCCAACGAGAGCGCGCAGATCGAGCTGCACGGCATCCCCTCGCTGCACGCGCTCCGCTCCGGCGTCTCGGTGCGCGAGGCGGCGGACGCCGGGCGTAGCCCGGAGTTCCGGCCGCTGCCGCTCCTGGGCGAGCTGCCCGAGAGCGGCTGGCGCTATCCCGGCAGCGACCAGGAATCGGACCCGCCTCCGCCGCGGCGGTACGAGGAGAGGCTGGGCCGCGCCCGCGCCGCCTACCGCGACTGGGCCGAGAGCTCGACCCACGTGCACACCACCGAGGAAGCCTTCAACTGGTCCCTCGAGCAGGCGGTGGCGGACCTGAAGGCGCTGAACATCTACTGGGAGGGCAGGCGCGTCATCTCCGCCGGCATCCCCTGGTACGCTTCACCGTTCGGGCGAGACGCGCTCATCACCGGGTTCCAGGCGCTGCCCGTCAACCCGGAGGTGGCGCGCGACGCCCTCTTCTTCCTCGCCGCCCACCAGGGCAAGCGCGTCGACGACTTCCGCGAGGAGGAGCCCGGCAAGATCCTGCACGAGATCCGCCGCGGCGAGCTGGCCCGCGCAGGGGAAGTACCGCACACTCCCTACTACGGCAGCGTGGACGCGACTCCGCTCTTCATCATCCTCTACTCGGAGTATCTACAATGGACCGACGACCGCGCCACCGGCGACCAGCTGCTCCCCGCGGCGGAGGCGGCCGTGCGCTGGATCGAGGAATACGGCGACAAGGACGGCGACGGCTTCGTCGAGTACCAGCGCAAGACCCCGCGCGGCCTGATCAACCAGGGCTGGAAGGATTCGCGCGACGGCGTCCCCCACGCGGACGGCACGCCGGCGACGCCGCCGATCGCGCTCGTCGAGGTGCAGGGCTACTGCGTCGACGCGCGCAGGCGCATGGCGCGCATCTACCGCCAGCTCGGCCGGCGGGACGACGCCGCCCGGTGCACGCGAAAGGCCATCCAGCTGGCCCGGCGCATCGACGAGGCGTTCTGGGACGAGCGCACCGGCACGTACGTGCTCGCGCTCGACGCCGAGAAGAAGCAGGTGCGCAGCATCGCTTCCAACATGGGGCACCTGCTCTGGTCGCGCGCCATCCCCGACGCGAAGGCGCGCCGGGTCGCCCGGGCGCTGCTCTCGGCGGAAGGGTTCAACGGGTGGGGCATCCGCACGCTGGCGCGCGGGCAGAAGGCGTACAACCCGCTCAGCTACCACAACGGGACCGTCTGGCCGCACGACAACTCTCTCATCGCCATGGGCCTGTCGCACTACGGGATGCAGCGGCAGGCGCTGCAGATCCTGAGCGGCGCCTACGCCGCCGCGCGCGGGTTCCGCCACTACCGCTTGCCCGAGCTGTTCTGCGGGATGGACCGGGCCGACCAGGAGCAGCCGGTGAGCTATCCGGTCTCGTGCTCGCCGCAGGCGTGGTCGTCCGGGGCGATGTTCCTCATGCTGCGCGCCTGCCTGGGGCTCTACCCCGACGGACCCCGGCGGGCGCTGAAGATCGTCAACCCCCACCTGCCCGAGTGGGCGAGCCAGGTGACCTTGCGCGGGATGCGCATCGGGAACTCGCGCGTGTCGCTGCACTTCACCCGGACCGGCGAGGGCTGCTTCGGCGCCGTCACCGAGACCCGCGGAGACCCGCTCGCGCTTCGCATCGAGGTCGGGGCGGGCAACTCCGAGGACTGACCGCCGCCGCTTCGCCGCCGCCGGACGTTGGGAAGCGCGGACCCCCGCGTGGGAACGGCGGTTCCTCCCGCGTCCCGCCGCGACCGGCGATCAGGCGGCTTCTCGCAACGGGTGGAGCGCGGCTACCGGCCGGCGCAACAGGTGGGTGACCCGCCCCCAAGCCTTGCGGCCGGCTTCGCTCCGGTAGAATGCCTTGACCACCACGGCCCCGACCAGGACGACGAGACCACCCGGGACGATCAGGGCCGCGAGCACCAGCGCGATTCGGCGGTTCACGACGGAATGCTTGTGCAGGAGCGGTGCCACCTGCGAAGCGCGTTACGCACCTCCGCATGTTAAAAGCCGTGCATGAGCGCCGTCTCGCTGGCCAGCATCCAGGACGTCGAGGCTCGGTTGCGCTCGGCCGGCTACCTGCCTTCGCCCGAGATCGCCACCAGCGTGTTCCTCGCGGACCGGCTGGAGAAGCCGGTGCTGGTGGAAGGGCCCGCCGGGGTGGGCAAGACGGAGCTGGCGCGCGCCTTCGCCGAGGCGACCGGGCGCCGGCTCATCCGCCTGCAGTGCTACGAGGGGCTCGACGAGGCGAAGGCGCTGTACGAGTGGGAGTACGCCAAGCAGCTGCTCTACACCCAGCTCCTCAAGGACAAGATCGCCGAGACCATCGCGGGGGCGGGGACCCTGCGCGAGGCGGCCGACCGCGTCGCCGGGTCCGACGACCTGTTCTTCAGCGAGCGCTTCCTGCTGCCGCGCCCGGTGCTGGCCGCCATCCGGAGCCCCGACCCGGCGCTGCTCCTGGTCGACGAGATCGACAAGGCCGACCCCGAGTTCGAGGCCTTCCTGCTGGAGGTGCTGGCCGACTACTCAGTGACGGTCCCCGAGATCGGCACGGTTCGCGCGCTGCACACGCCTCGCGTGGTGCTCACCTCCAACGCGGCGCGGGAGCTGTCCGACGCGCTCAAGCGGCGCTGCCTGCACCTCTACATCGATTTCCCCACGGCGCAGCGCGAGCTGGAGATCGTCCGCGAGCGCGTGCCGGGCGTGGCTGATCAGCTCGCCCGCAAGGTGGTCGCCGCGGTGCAGGCGATCCGCAAGCTCGACCTGAAGAAGCTCCCCTCCATCGCGGAGACGCTGGACTGGATCCGCGCGCTCTTGCTGCTGAACGCCGCCTCTCTCGACGCGCAGCTCGTCTCGGACACGCTGTCGACCCTGCTCAAGTACGAGGCGGACATCGCCAAGGCCCGCGAGCACGTCGGCTACATCGCCTCCGCCGAATTACCCGCCTCCGTCCACTAGGGGGCCGGTCAGGGGTCAAAAAGCAGAACGCGGAGACGCTGAGACGCGGAGATTTGTTTGGCTGCTCCGATCGACCGCACGCGCCCGATCGGACGAACCAACGAATCCTCCGCGCCTCCGCGCCTCCGCGTTGATCTTTTGAACCCAGCGCGGCTAACGGTGCTTGGCGGAGAGGGGGTCGGCGCGGCGGGCTTGCGCCAATCCCTGGCTGTCGACCCAGCCGGGGTAGCGGGTGCGGATCGAGTCGTTGGACACGTTGCGGAGGCGGGCGGCCGGTTTGCGGTCGCCGACCCGCCACGACCCGCGCGACTTGAAGAGCAGGTAGACGGCGGGATCCCCGGTGGACATCTCCTGGGAGTCGCGGTGGTAGACGTCCTCGGCGATCTCGATGGCGACCGCGCCGGGCGCGGCCGGCCGCGCGTCCTTGAACTCGAACGTCTTCAGCTCGTCGTTGCGCTCCGCCCAGGGTGACAGGCGCGCCTTCGGGTGGGTGAGCCGCTTCACGCCGTCCCAGTCCCGGCGGACGATGCGGGACAGGTACTGCTGCAGCGTCGCCTTGGCGAGGAAGACGTCGGGGCTCTCCTCGCGCAGGAGCGACTGCACCGAGTCGCCCCGGCGCTTCTCGACCGTGGAATCGACCGCCGCCGCCGTCGCCAGGATCGCCAGCGCCACCGCCACCATGTGGACCTCCCCCGGATCCCGCGCGCCCTGCACGGGCGTGCATTCCGGGGGCGAACGTGCGCATACGCAAGGCGGTCGGCAACCGGTTCGGCAGGCCGCTGTCGCCGGGCGGACGGCGGAAGAAACCGCCTGCGATTCAGGAGGCCGCGCGCGCGTTCGCCTGCGCGGCCGCGACGCGGTTGCGGCCGGCGTGTTTCGCTTCGTACAGGGCGGCGTCCGCTTTCTCGATCAGCCCGGCCACGTCGGTGGCGTCGTGCCCGAAGCCCGCCACGCCCACCGAGACGGTCACGCGCAAAGGTCCACCGCCCGCGGGCGCCGGGAGCGGCGTGGCCGCCACCGCGCGCCGCAGCTTCTCGGCCACCTCGATCGCCTCCTCGCGAGCAATGCGCGGCAGCACCACCACGAACTCGTCGCCGCCGTAGCGGGCCACCATGTCCACCTTGCGGACGTTCCGCTGGAGCGCCACGGCGATGCCGCGCAGCACCGCGTCGCCGACGGTGTGCCCGTGGGCGTCGTTGACCTGCTTGAACAGGTCCAGGTCCATCATCAGGACGGTCAGCTCGTCGCCGAACCGGAGGCTGCGAGACAGCTCCTGCTCGAGGCGCGCGAACAGGTGGCGGCGGTTGGGGATGCCAGTGAGCGGGTCCGTGAACGACAGGTCGCGGGTCTGCTGGTAGAGGCGCGCGTTGGCGATGGCCAGGCCGGCCTGGGCGGAGAGGGCCTCCGCGAGCCGGATTTCCTGGGGAGAGAACCCGTCCACGGCCGGCCGGTTCAGGTTCATCACGCCCACGATGCGGCCCTTCGCGCGCAGCGGGACGCAGAGGAACGAGCCGGTCGTCCGGCGCAGCCCCTTGTAGTGGAGGTATTGCGGATCCCGCTGCACGTCGGGCACGTAGATGGTCTTCCCCTGCGCCGCCGCCGTGCCGCTCACGCCTTCGCCGAGACGGAAGCGCATCCCGCGCGCCGCGGCGAGCCGCTGGCCGACGACGGCCTCGATGACCAGCTGGTGCGTGGACTCCTCGAGCAGCAGGGCGCAGAACTCCTCGATGCCCAGGGCCGCGCACACCAGCCGCCCGAGCTGCTCGAGCTGCTCGGGAAGATCGAGCGTGCCGCTGAGCGCCTTGGAAGCGTCGAGCAGGAGCTCCATCTCGCGCACGTGGGCGGCGAGGCGCGCGTTCACCGAGCTGAGCTCGCGCTGCAGGGTCAGCTCGCGCCCCAGGGTCTCCAGCGACTGCTCGGTCTCGATCTCGTGCGCCGCCATGTCGGTGACGCGCGCGAGCATGGTGTTGAAGGCGCGCGCCAGCCGGCCCAACTCGTCGTCGCCGGTCACCTTCGCGCGCACCAGGATGTCGCCCATCTCGGCGCGCGCCATGGTCGCGCCGAGGTGCTGCGCCGGCTTGACCAGGAACCTGCGCGAAGTGATCGCCACCGCGATCCCGGCGAAGGTCAGCGTCAGCAGGCTGCCGAGGACCGCGCCTTGCTTGAGCATGTGGAAGGCGAGGACCGGGTCGGTCCGCGCCACGTCCTCGGTGTAGGCGATCAGCGCACCCAGCCCCACCAGCAGGACCACGGCGGAGGGGATTGCGGAAGCGAGGATCAGCTTCAGCGCGACCGAGCGGCGGATGCGGGAGAGCACTTTCTTATTCTACCATCCGCTCCCCGCCGCGCCTCGCGCGGGGTCCGAAACGTTGCGGATCGCGCTTTGGAAAGTTGCGCGCCGTATCCCCCCGGCAGAGGCTCGCGCCCGGTGCGCAGGGTCCTGACAGCGCTGCTGCTCTTCGCGTTGCCTGCGGCGGCCGAGGAGATCCGGATCGAGCTGTCGCGCGGCAGACCGGCCGCGCGCCTCGACGGCCCGGGCGCGCGGCTCAGCCAGGGCGGGCGTGTCCTCGAGGTCCCAGGGCCCTTGCACGAGGTCGCCGCGCGAGGAGGCGTCCTCCTCGTCGACGGACGCAAGCTGGAGGGCGGAGAGCCGCTCATCGTGCGCCCCGGGTCCGGCCGGCTGCGGGTGGACGGGAGGCCTCTCCCCGGACGGCTGGAAGCCTGGGCCGATCCGGGCGGCCTGGTGCTGGTCAACGCGCTCGACCTGGAGGACTACGTCGCCGCGGTGGTGGCGAGCGAGGTCCCCAGGGACTGGCCGGACGCCGCGCTGGAGGCCCAGGCGGTGGCGGCGCGCACCTTCGCCGTGGCGCAGAAGATCGCGCAGGGGCCGGCGGCGCGCGCGCACCTGGGCTCCTCGGCGCTGGACCAGGTTTACGCGGGGGCGGCGCATCCGGCGAGCGGGGCCCTCCGCGCCGCGCACGCCACCGCCGGCGAGGTGCTCACCTACGGCGCCGCGCCGATCGCGGCGTACTTCAGCGCCTCGTGCGGCGGGCGGAGCGAGACCGGCGAGGACGCGTTCAACCTCGCGGGGGGCAGCACGCCGTACTTGGTGTCCGAGCAGGACGACGCGGACGCGGGACGCGCCTGGGTGGTGCGCAAGCCGCTGGCGCAGATCTCGGCCGCGCTGCGGAAGGCCGGCCGGGTGCTCGCAAAGGTGACCTCGGTGAGCGTCTCGGCGCGCACGGGCAGCGGCCGGGCGCGCACGCTGCGCATCGACACCCCCTCGGGCGCGCGCAGCCTGGCCGCAGTCGAGCTGCGGCAGATCCTCGGCTACAGCGCGCTGCCCTCGCTCCTCTTCGACGTCTCGATCGAGGCGGGCGCGGCGGTGTTCCGCGGGCGCGGCAACGGCCACGGGGTGGGCCTGTGCCAGTGGGGCGCCCGGGCGCGCGCGCTGCGCGGGGAATCCTACCGACAGATCCTCGCGCACTACTATCCAGGCTCAGAGGTGCGGCGGATGTACTGACGCAGCTCCTCGGCCGGCTTGCCTCCCGCGCGGCCGCGCGCCATCGCCGCAGCGTCCGAGAGCAGGCCCATCCCGCCCTTCTACGGCACCTGGGGCGAGAGCGCTGCCTGCGGGGCCCGCGCGCCATCCAGAAGGTGGCGGTAGACCGCGCCGTAGCCCTCCGCCATGCGCGACAGCGTCAGCTCCGCCTCGACTCGCGCGCGCCCGCGCCGGCCCATCTGCGCGGCGCGCTCCTCGTCCGAGAACAGCTCGACCAGCTTGTCCGCCAGCGAGCCGGGGTCGCCATACGGGACGAGCAGGCCATTCTCGCCGGGCCGGACCAGCTCGGGGTTCCCGCCGACCGCGGTGGCGACGATCGGGAGCCGCGCGGCCATCGCCTCCATCAGCGCGTTGGAGAGACCCTCCGCGCTCGAGCACAGGCACGCCGCGCGGACCCGCGCAAGGATGGCCGGGACGTCGAGCCGGTGCCCGAGGAGGAGGACGCGGCCTTCGAGGCCCAGCTCGCGGATCCGCTTCTCGAGGACCTCGCGCTCGGGGCCCTCTCCCGCGCAGAGGAACTTCACGCGGGGGAGCCTTTGCGTGAGAAGGGCGGCCGCCTCGACCAGCGTGCGGTGCCCCTTCACCGGCCAGAGGTTGCCGATGACGGCGACCGGCACGTCGTCCGGTCCGATCGGCAGCGGCGCCTGCAGCGGCTGGGCGGCGAGCCGATCGAAGCGCGGAAGGTCGATCCCGTTGCGGACCACCACCACGCGCCCGGGGCTGCAGCGCTCGTCCCGGATGCACACCTCGCGCACCGCGTCCGCGTTGGCGACGACCAGGTCGGCGTGACGCGCGTTCCACTTCTCGGCCTGGCGGTGCCACTTGCCGAATCCCTCGCGCAGGTGGCCCAGGTCGACGCGGCTGACGATCACCTTCGCGCCCGCCAGCCGGCCGGCGGCGTAGGCGAGCAGGTTGGTGTTGAAATCGGTGGCGTGCACGATGCGCACGTTCTCCTCGCGCAGTAGCGCGGCCATGCGCGCGATCTGGTTGAGCGTGTTCGCCCGCAGCATCGATCCCTTGAGAGGGAAGAGCACCGGCTCGTACCCGAGCGCGCGCACCTGGTCGAGCATGGGCCCCGACAGCTCCAGGCAGCCCACCAGCGCGCCGAACCCAGGCGGATGCAGCCGCAGCCGCTCGACGAACTGCCGCTCGGCCCCGCCGATCCAGAAGCGGTTCACCAAGTGCAAGACAGGCACGTCCATGTTTCCGCAATCTTCGCATCGCGAGACCGCCCGGCGACCCCCTTGACAGCCAACCAACCCCCCGCCTGACGCGCCGCGGCGCTCACTGTAACGTGCGAAAAGCGAACGCGGAGGCGCGGAGGCGCGGAGGGTTTGGTTCGGGTGCCCGATCGAGCACCGGCGTCCGATCGGATTAGAAAAACAACTCCGCGTTTCCGCGTCTCCGCGTTCCGCTGTTTGACCCGAAGCACGGCCAGGATCTGCCCTGGCATGATAGAGGGCGCGGTGTGGATGTCGAGGAGTTCGATTACGAATTGCCGGCGGAGTTGATTGCGCAGGAGCCGCTGCCGGAGAGGGATGCGGGGCGGATGCTGGTGCTGCCGCGGGAGCAGGGGGATGCGCAGCATCGGATGGTGCGGGACCTGCCGGGGCTGCTTCGGGCGGGCGACTTGCTGGTGGTGAACGACGCCCGCGTCATCCCGGCGCGGCTGCGCGGGCGCAAGGAAGGGACCGGCGGGAAGGTGGAGGTCCTGCTGGTGGAGCCGCTGGGCGGGGCGGACTGGCTCGCGCTGGCGCAGTCCAGCAAGCCCCTGCGGCCGGGCGCGGTCATCGAGGCGCACGGGGCCCGGCTCACCGTGGTCGAAGCGCGCGGAGAGGGAGAGATCGTCGTCCGCCTCCCGCTCGACGGCGACGCACTGTGGCGCTACCTCGACGAGGCCGGCGAGATGCCCCTTCCGCCGTACATCGAGCGGCCTGCGCGCGCCGAGGATCGCGAGCGCTACCAGACCATCTTCGCGCGGGAGCGGGGGGCGGTGGCGGCCCCGACCGCGGGGCTGCACTTCACGCCGCGCCTCCTCGAAGAGCTGCGGGCCGCCGGCGTCCGCGTCGCAAAGGTCACGCTCCACGTCGGCCCGGGCACCTTCCTGCCGGTGCGCGCGCGCAGGGTCGAGGACCACCGGATGCACCGCGAGCGCTACCACGTGCCCGCCGGCACCTCGGACGCGGTCGCCTCGGCCACGGGGCGCGTGATCGCGGTGGGCACCACCGCGCTGCGGACGCTGGAAGCGGCGCACGACGGCGAGGCGCTCCGCGAGGGCCCGGGTTCGACCGATCTGTTCATCAGCCCCGGCTACCGCTTCCGCGCCGTGCAGGGCCTGCTTACGAACTTCCACCTGCCCCGGAGCACGCTCTTGATGCTGGTCTCCGCCTTCGCCGGGCTGCCCCGCATCCAGGCGGCGTACCGGGAGGCGGTGGCGCGCCGGTACCGCTTCTTCTCATACGGCGACGCCATGCTGATCGTGTAAGAACCGCCGGGATGCTCTCGTTCACGATCAGCCACCAGGACGGCGCCGCGCGCCGCGGCGTGCTCGAGCTGCCGCACGGCCGCGTCGACACGCCGCAGTTCATGCCCGTGGGGACGGCGGGCTCGGTGAAGGCGATCGCTCCCGACGACCTGGCGAGCATCGGCGCGCAGATCGTCCTCGGCAATACCTATCACCTGCTTCTGCGCCCGGGGCCGGAGGTGGTCGCGGAGATGGGCGGGCTCAACCGCTTCATGGGCTGGCCCGGACCGATCCTCACCGACTCGGGCGGTTTCCAGGTCTACTCGCTGGCCGAGCAGCGCAAGATCACGGACGAGGGAGCCCTCTTCCGCAGCCACCTCGACGGGAGCAAGCACCTGCTCACCCCGGAGCGCGCGGTGCAGGTGCAGCGTCAGCTCGGCCCGGACGTGCTGATGTGCTTCGACGAGTGCCCTCCGGCGCGCGCCTCTCGGAAGGAGCACGAGGAGGCCGTCGCCCGGACCACGCGCTGGGCGGTGCGCTGCAAGGAGGAGTGGCTGAAGGACCCGCGCGGCAACCTGTTCGGGATCGTCCAGGGAGGGCTCGACCGCGAGTTGCGCGAGCGGCACGCCGCCGAGATCGCCGCGCTCGACCTGCCCGGCAACGCGCTGGGCGGCTTCTCGGTCGGCGAGGACCCGGCGCAGATGTGGGAAGGCGTCGCGCACGCCGCGCTGCTCCTGCCGGCGCACAAGCCGCGCTACCTGATGGGCGTCGGCACGCCCGAGGACCTCCTCCGGTGCGGGATCGCAGGCGTCGACCTGTTCGACTGCGTGCTGCCCACCCGCGTCGCGCGCAACGGCCTGCTCTTCACGCGCCGGGGGCGGCTGCAGATCAAGGCGGCGCGTTACGCCCGTGACCCGCGCCCCGCCGACCCCGGGTGCCGCTGCTACACCTGCCGGACGTTCACACGCGCCTACCTGCGCCACCTCTTCGCCGCGCAGGAGTTGCTCGCGTTCCGGCTGAACACCCTGCACAACCTCACGTTCTACAGTGACCTCATGTCCGGGCTGCGGGCCGCCATCGAGGCGGGTGGGGCACGCAACTACACGGAACGGCTGCTCGAATCGTTCAGGGAGGGACCCGACTGAAGTTGCACGGCCCCGCCGCCTGGGCCACAGTTCCTGCCCGGGGGCAGAGAGCCGTGAGCCAAGCGAAGAGGCCGCAGCACCAGCGCGTCCGCGACTTCCTCGCGCCCGAGCTCGTTGCCGTCCTCTGGGGCGAGCTCCTGGCCGTCCACCCGACCGAGCTCTTGGGGATGATGTCCCAGGGGGCCAAGACCGGGCTTCTGTTCATCGAGCGGGAGGGCGTCGAACGGCTGTTCGGCTTCGTCAGCGGCGAGGTGGTCCTCGCGATCTCCACCGCCAGGGCCGAGGGGGACGACGCGCGCGCGGCGGTGCTCGGGCTGCTCAGCCAGCAGACGGGCGGCACCTTCACCTTCCTGCGCGGGCCCGCCGGGATGGTGCCGCGGGCCTTCCCGCCGCTGAACACGCAGGAGGTGCTGCTGGACTCGTTGCGGAAGCTGGACGAAACCGGCCGTCTCACGGGTTGAAGCAGTCGCCCGCCTCTGTTAGAACGGCCCGCTTTCGCAAAGGAGTCTTCCGTGCTCTCGCTGCTCTTGGCCCAGGCCGAAGCGCCTGCTCAGTCCCCGCTCGCCGGGCCGGGGAACATGCTGTTCCTCGTCGCGATCTTCTTCGGCATCTTCTACTTCATGATCATCCGGCCCCAGCAGAAACAGCAGAAGACGCACAAGTCGTTCCTCGAGAGCCTGAAGAAGGGCGACGAGGTGGTCACCAACGGCGGCCTGGTCGGCCGGATCGCGGGGGTCCAGGGCGACGTCCTCACCCTGGAGATCGCCAACAACGTGCGCGTCCGCGTGCTCAAGGACCAGGTGAACCGGCCCTTCGTGGTGAAGGAGCCTCCCGCCCCGGCCGCCGAGGACGCGGCCAAGAAGTAGGGAGAATCGATGGATCGCTCCTGGTATTGGAAAGCCGGCCTGATCGTGGCCGTGACGGTGGCGGCAATCTATGCCCTGGTCCCGTCGTGGACCTACTTCCGCCTGCCGCCCGACCAGCGCAACGAGTCGGGCGTGTTCGAGAAGGCGCGGCCGAGGTGGGCGCCGGCGCGGCACTTGAACCTCGGCCTCGACCTGCAGGGAGGTATACATCTAGTAATGGACGTCGAGGTGGACCGCGCCGTGCGCGAGAAGGCGGTGCGCCGGGCGGAGGAGCTGGCCGCCGACCTCGACCGCCACGGCATCAAGGGCGTCGAGGTGAAGGGCGACCCCGACACGGGGATCGTCACCGTGAGCGGGCAGGGCGACGCGCTCGCCCAGGCGAAGAACCGGTTCTCCGACGACTACCCGGACATGTACATCCGCCGCACCGGGGCGACCGCCTTCGAGCTGTCGATGAAGGACGACGCGATCAAGCAGCTCAAGGAGAGCGCGGTCGACCAGGCGGTGAAGGCGATCCGCAACCGCGTCGACAAGTGGGGCGTGTCCGAGCCCACCATCGCCAAGCGGGGCGCCTCCGCCATCCTGGTGCAGCTCCCCGGCTACTCCAACCCGGAGAAGGCGAAGGAGCTGCTCGGCAAGACGGCGCAGCTGGAGTTCAAGATCGTCGACGACGAGGATCGCAGCCTCACCCAACTCAAGGACCTGCCGCCCGGCATCACGCTCGACTGGGACCGCTACGAAGGCGCGGGCGGGGCGCTCGTCACCTCCCCCTACCTGCGCGCGAAGGACGGCATCGAGCTGCGCAAGTTCGTGCAGGGCAAGGCGCCTGCCGGGAAGGAGTTCGGCATCCAGAAGGTCGAGGAGCGCGTCGCCCGCGAGACCTATTACCGGACCTACCTCCTCGACAAGAGGGCGGGCATGACGGGCGAGTACATCACCGACGCCCGGGTCGCCTTCGACAACTCTCCCGGCGAGGGCAACCGCCCCTACGTGCAGGTCAGCTTCAACCGCACCGGCGCGGAGCTGTTCGAGAGGCTGACCACCGCCAACGTGAAGAAGCGCATGGCCATCGTGCTCGACGACTCGGTGGACTCGGCGCCGATCATCCAGGGCCCGATCCCGGGCGGCGTCTGCTCCATCCACCTGGGTGGCCTGAAGCCCATCAACGAGATCCTGCAGGAGGCGAAGGACCTCGCGCTCGTCCTCAAGTCGGGCGCGCTGCCCGCGCCGGTGCGCATCCTCGAAGAGCGCTCGGTGGGCGCCTCGCTCGGGCCCGAGCTGATCCGGCGCGGATCGCTCGCCGCCGTGTGGGGCCTTGTGGCGGTGCTGCTCTTCATGGCCGTCTACTACCGCTTCAGCGGCGTGGTCGCGGACGTGGCGCTGATCCTGAACGGCATCGTGGTGCTGGCGGTGATGGCGCTGCTCGACTCGACGCTCACGCTGCCGGGGATCGCGGGGTTCGTCCTCACCCTGGGCATGGCGGTGGACGCCAACGTGCTCATCAACGAGCGCATCCGGGAGGAGATGAAGCAGGGCCGCTCGCTCGCCTCCGCCGTGCAGACGGGCTACGAAAAAGTGTTCTGGACCATCTTCGACGGCCACGTCACCGCGCTGGTCGCCGGGTTCGTGATCCGCGCCTACGGCTCGGGACCGGTGCGAGGATTCGCCACCACGCTCATCATCGGGCTGCTCGCGTCGATGTTCACCTCCATCGTGGTGACCCGCGCCATCGTCGAGTGGTTCGTCGGCCACGGCAAGCTGCACAAGGCCTTCAGCGTCTAGGGAACCGCCATGCAGATGAAGTACTTCGAACTGGTCAAGCCCGGCACGAACCACGACTTCGTCAAGTACCGCCGCGTGGCGGTGACGATCTCGCTGATCGTGAACGCGCTGATCCTCCTCGGCGCGGTCGTCTGGCCCCGGCTGAACTACGGCGTCGACTTCGCCGGCGGCACCGAGCTGCAGGTGAGGTTCGACAAGTCGGTCTCCGCCGGCGACGTGCGCGAGGTGGTCAGCCAGGCGGGGTTCGGCGAGCCCACCGTCCAGGAGTACGGGAACAAGAGCGACAACCAGTTCTTGATCCGCGTAGAACGCATCGCATTGCTGACGCCCGAGGCGGCCGCCAAGGTGAAGCTGGAGGTCGCGCAGGACCTGCCGCTGGCGCAGCTCTCCGGCTTCCACTTCGATCCCGAGGTCGGCGACAAGCTCGACTTCACCTTCAAGAAGGCGGTCGACCCGGCCGCGCTGCAGGCGGCCGTGGAGAAGGCCGGCGTGCAGACCAAGGAAGTGCGCGCCCTCACCTCCCGCGAGGCGCAGGACCAGGAGTACACGGTCATCGCGCAGGGACCCGGGGACAAGATCGGCCAGCTCTTGCGGGACAAGTTCGGCAAGGACTCGGCCGACATCGTGCGGACGGAGTACGTCGGCTCGCAGGTGGGAAAGCAGCTAAAGTACGACGGCGTCCAGGCAGTGCTTTACGCGATGTTGATGATCCTCATCTACGTCGGGTTCCGTTTCGACTTCCGCTTCTCGCCCGGCGTGGTCATCGCGCTCATCCACGACGCCATCGTGACCGTCGGGTACTTCGTGGTGACGCGCCACGAGTTCAACCTGACCTCGGTGACGGTGATCCTCACCGTCGTCGGCTACTCGGTGAACGACACCATCGTCATCTACGACCGCATCCGCGAGAACGCGAAGAAGCTCAAAGGCCTGCCGCTGCGCGATCTGATCAACCGCAGCATCAACGAGATGCTCGGGCGCACCATCCTCACCTCCGGCGCCACCGCGCTGTCGCTCGTCGGGCTCATCGTCTACGGGGTCGGCACCATCCAGGACTTCGCCCTCGCCATGCTGGTCGGCATCATCTCGGGCACGTACTCCACCTGGTACATCGCCAGCCCCATGACCATCTGGCTCGAGGAGCACATGGCGCACCGGAAGGCGATCGAGGCCGCCAAGCCCAAGGTCAAGCCCGCGCCGAAGCCGCCGCAGCAGGCCGCGGCGAGATGAGCGCGGCTCAACTCCTCCGCCTCGGGGACAGCTCGACGACCTGGATCGACCACCAGTTCAGGCCGAGGCGGAGCCGACCTGCCCGATGTACCGGTCGATGCGCTCGCGGAACTGATCGTCCGCGTCGAGGAACTGCACGCCGATCCCCGGCACGATGCCCTGCTGCTCGGCTTCCTCGGGGGTCACGCGGTGCATGACGAGGCCGGTGGTGGTCGCCGGCGCGCCGCCGTCGGGCAGCTCGAGCTGCACCGTGATCACCTCGTCGACCTGGGGAGGCGTACCGGTCTGGATGAACACGCCGCCCCGGCTGATGTTCTGCGCGTGCTCGCGGACGAACTCCCGAGCGGTGCGGAAGTGGACGGTGAACTGCGTGTGGAAGCGCTGGAAGCCGCGCGGCGCCCGCAGCTCGCGCGCGCGGCGGGCCTTCTCCGCCACCAGCGCGGTGATGCGCTCGCGCGCCGCGACGTCGATGGCCGTGAACTGCACCCAGAATCCCGCCGGGACGGGCCGGTCCCGCGCCGAGGCCGCGACCACGCCGACTGCCACCTCGGGCTTGGGATTGCCGGGCAGGTAGAGCGCGAGCGAGACGCGGGCGCCGACACGCGGAGGGACGAGGGAGCGCACCGCGATTCCTTCGCCGGAGAGGCCGCGCGAGGTCGTCTGGATGGCGGCCCCCTCCGAGACATAGCGCACCGGGAAAACCATGGGCGCCGCTTCCATCCGCGCTCCTTTCCAACCCCTTCTATTTCATATGGCATCTCGCGGGCGCGTGCTGCTTTTGTCCCTCGCCGCGCAGGTTGGCGGGGTCCGTGCATGTGTGTGTCAGGCCTGCACCGGCCGGCGCCCGGCGGGCTGGAGGTCCGGCCCGGGGGCAACGCGGCGTCGCGCCGGTGCGGGCGATACGTGAGTCGTTTCGCGACGTGACGCGATCGGCTCGGAATCGAGCCTGCACCGGCCAGGAGCCTGGCCATCGGGAGCGCGGAAGTGTGCGTGCCGATCGTGTCCCTTCTGGGAAAAGCGCAGCGCCGCCCTAGGGGGCGGCGACTGGTGTGCGCGGACGGTGCATGCGGGCGCCGCCGGCGTGCCCGCCACCCACAGCGGTGTCGGACCCCCGTGCTAGACCGCTCGCATGCGCTGGTCACCGGGAGAGGCGGCGACGGCCGCCGGAGCGGAGCAGGGCAGCCGTCTCGCGGCCGAGCTGGGCCTCCTGCCCGCGGTGGGACGAGCGCTCTGGGCGCGCGGCCTGCGCGACGCCGAGGCCGCGCAGCGATTCCTCGAGCCACGGCTCGAGCAGCTGCCCGACCCGTTCGGGCTGAAGGGCATCGACGCGGCGGTCGCGCGCGTCCAGCGCGCGCTCGAGGCGCGCGAGGCGATCTGCGTCTACGGCGACTACGACGTCGACGGAGTGACCAGCACCGCGCTGCTCGTCTCCGTGCTGCGGAAGCTCGCGTCCTGCGCTCCGGGTGGCGGCGCGCCCGCGCGCATCGAGTACTACGTCCCCAACCGGCTGATCGAAGGCTACGGCCTCAACCTCGAGGCGATGAAGAAGCTCGCCGGCCGCGGGACGCGCCTCGTGGTGAGCGCCGACTGCGGCGTCACCGCCGTGGCGGAGATCGAAGGCGCGGCGCAGCTCGGCCTCGACGTCGTGGTCATCGACCATCACACCTCCGCGCAGACGGCGGAGGCGCTCCCGCGCGCAGTGGCCATCCTCAACCCGCACCAGCCGGGCTGCCTGTTCCCGGGGCGCGAGCTGGCCGCGGTCGGGGTCGCCTTCCACCTGCTGCTCGCGTTGCGCAGGCGGCTGCGCGAGGCGGGGTGGTTCGCCGGCCGGACCGAGCCGAACCTGCGCGAGCAGCTCGATCTCGTGGCGCTCGGCACCATCGCCGACGTGGTGCCGCTCACCGGACCCAACCGCGTGCTGGTCCACTTCGGGCTGCGCGAGCTGGCGCGCGGCGCGCGCCCGGGCGTTTTGGCGTTGAAGTCGGTCGCGCAGATCACGGGCGAGGTGAGCTGCGGCGACGTCGGCTTCAAGCTCGGGCCGCGGCTGAACGCCGCCGGGCGGCTTTCGGACGCGTCGGTCGGCGTGCGGCTGCTGCTGACGGAAGATCTCGCGGAGGCCCGCGAGCTGGCCGAGCAGCTCGATCGGGCCAACGCCGAGCGCCAGGAGCTGCAGGCGCGCATCGCGGACGAGGCGGTGGGCAAGGCGCAGGAGCTGGGCGATCGGCGCGCGCTGGTCGTGTCCTCGCCCGGCTGGCACGTGGGCGTCGTGGGCATCGTCGCGAGCCGCCTGGTCGAGCGGTTCCACCGCCCCGCGCTGGTGCTGTGCGAGGACGAGGGCGGCACGGCCAAGGGGTCGGGGCGCAGCATCGAGGGGTTCCACCTCTACGACGCGCTGGCCCGCTGCGCCGCGCACCTCACGCGGTTCGGCGGGCACCGCCACGCCGCGGGGGTCACCTTGCCCACCTCGGGGGTGCACCAGCTCGCCGACGCGCTCGAGACGGTGGCGCGCGAGCGGCTGCTTCCCGAGCAGCTCGAGCCCCGCCTGCGCATCGACTCGACGCTGCGCCCGGAGGAGATCGGCCGGGGGCTCGCCGAGCAGCTCCGGCGGCTGGCGCCGTTCGGCGCCGGGAACCCCGAGCCGGTCTTCGCCTGCGAGCCGCTGGAAGCG
>DASWGI010000300.1:0-6812 GCA_036393835.1 Myxococcales bacterium
AGAGACGCGTCAGGTGAGCGCGGCAGCCGAGCGCGCGCCCGAGGTCCCGCGCCAGGGACCGGACGTAGTAGCCGCCGCGCACCACCAGCCGCAGCCCGCTCGCGCGGGGGAGGTCGTGCCACACCCAGCGGGCTTCGTGCACGTAGACGCGCACCGGCGGAAGCTCGACGAGCTCCCCTCGATGCGCCCGCACATAGGCCCGCTCGCCGCCGACGCGCTTGTTGCTGGTGGCGGGCGGCACCTGCTCGTGCCATCCGAGGAACGGCGCGAGCGCGCCGTCCAGCCGCGCCGGGTCGAGGCCCGAAGCGTCGCCGCGGGCCACCACCGCGCCGAGCAGATCGCCGTTGTCGGTCTCCGCGCCCCACGATACCTCGGCCTCGTACTCCTTAGGGATGGAATGGAGCAGCTCGAACGCGCGAGTGGCGCGGCCCACCAGGATGGGCAGGAGCCCCTCGGCGAACGGATCGAGCGCCCCTCCATGGCAGACCGCGATCCTGGGCCTGCGGCCGCGCGCTTCGGAGAGGAACGGCTGCACCAGCGAGAAGCTGGTGGGGCCCGCCGGCTTGTGCAGCAGGTGGATGCCGGGGTCCAGCGACGGCATCGTCCCCGTTTACCACGCAGATCGGAATTTCACTGTTGGGGATAAACTGATTCTGCATGTCCCGCGCGTTCGCCGCCGCCCTGCTCCTGGCCGCGCTGCCGGCGCGCGCCGGCGACCGCGTCCCGGTGCTGGTCGAGCTGTTCACCTCGGAAGGGTGCTCCAGCTGCCCGGCCGCGGACGACCTCCTGGCGCGCCTGGTGCGCGACCAGCCCGTGCGCGGGGTCGAGATCCTCGCGCTCTCCGAGCACGTCGACTACTGGGACTCCTTGGGCTGGCGGGACCCGTATTCCAGCCCGGTCTTCACCGAGCGCCAGCAGCTCTACGCGTCCCGGCTCCGGCGCGGCGCCATCTACACTCCGCAAGCGGTGATCGACGGCCGCGCGGAGGTCGTCGGCAGCGACGAGCCCGCGGCGCGCTCCGCGGCGGCGGAGGCTGCGGCGCAGCCGCACGGGACCATCACCGCGCGGCGGAACGGAAACGCGCTCCACCTCGAGGCCAAGCTGCCGCCCCACCGCGGCGCCGAGGTGCTGCTCGCGGCCGTCGAGGACCCGCCGGCCGGCCGCGTGGCGCGAGGCGAGAACGCGGGCCGTACGCTGTCCCACGTCCGGGTGGTGCGCGAGCTGCGGCGCATCGGCGCCGTCGATCAGGGCGCCTGGTCCGGCGAGGTGCAGCTCGGCGCACGTGAGGCGAGGCTGCGGCTGGTCGCCTTCGTCCAGGAGCGGTCCAGCGGCCGCGTGCTGGCGTCGGGCAGCTGGAGCGCTCAATAAGACGAGTCCGCGCTCAGAAAGGCGCAGCGCCGCCGAATACGGCGGCGGCTGGGAGCTCGCGTTCCGCCCAGGCGGCGACCGCGAGCAGCCGATCGTCGGTGCCCGGCGCCCCGACCAGCTGCAAGCCCACGGGTAGGCCCTCGGGCCCGGTGAGCACCGGCAGCGAGATGCAGGGACAGCCGAGCAACGTCCACGCGCGGCAGAAGGCCGGATCGCCGGTGCTCTCGAGCCCGGGCGGCGCCTCTCCCGCCGCGGCGGGCGTGAGCAGGGCATCCAGCTCGGCGAAGGCGCGGGACACCTCGTGGCGCCCGTGCTGGGCCCGTTCGCGCGCCTCGCGCAGCCGCTGGGGCGGGCAGTGCTCCCCTTCGAGAAGGAAGGAACGGAACCGGTCGCTGAGCTGGGCGTCGTGCCGCTCCCGCTCGGCGCGCATCGCGGCCGCCGCCTCGGCCGACATGATCACGGCCTGCGTATCGGCCAGTCCGGCGAATGCCTCCACCTCGCGCACCTCGCCGCCCGCGCGCTCGAGGCGCGCCGCGGCCTGCTCGATGAGCCGCTGCGTCGCCGGCTCCGCTTTCGGCCACTGATCGGTGCGGCACAAGCCCAGGCGCGGTGCGCGCGGCAGCTCCGCGATCGCCGCGGGGCGAGGCGCGCCGGACAGCGCGGCCGCCATCCAGGGCACGTCCGCGACCTTCCGGACGAAGAAGCCGAGCGTGTCGAGCGACGGTGCCAGCGGGTGCACCCCGCGCAGGTCGTACGTGCCGAAGGTGGGCTTCCACCCGACCGTGCCGCAGAACGAGGCGGGCCGGATCACCGACCCGGCGGTCTGCGAGCCGAGCGCCGCCGGCACCATCCGATCCGCCACCGCGGCGGCCGAGCCGCTCGACGATCCGCCCGGCGTCCGGGCAGGATCGCGCGGATTGCGAGTCTTCCCTCCGCGGTATGCTGCGAACTCGGTCGTAACGGTCTTCCCCAGGACCACCGCGCCCGCGGCGCGCAGCGCAGCGACGCACGCCGCGTCCGTCTTCGGGCGGTGGCCGGCGTAGATCGGGCTCCCGTAGGTGGTCGGGAGATCGGCCGTGTCGATCAGGTCCTTGATGCCGACCGGCAGCCCGCAGAGGAGCGGGCGATGAGCCTGCGCATCGATCCGCCGCGCCTGGTCGACCGCATCGGCGGCCAGGATCTCCCATGCCTGGACCCGGGGCTCCCTCTCGGCGATCCGCGCCAGGCAAGAACGGACCAGCTCCTCCGCGGTCAGCTCGCGCCGGGCGAGGCGCTCGAGCGCCTCGGCGACGGAGAGCTCGTGCGGCGCGCTCACGCCTCGCACCAGCCCCGCGCGATGCGCAGGTACGCTTCCACCGCCTGCTCGATGCGCGCCACCGAGCACCACTCGTCGGTCTGGTGGCAGAGGGCCATCTCGCCCGGCCCGAGCACCACGGTGGGCACGCCGCCGTAGGCGGGAGTGAGCACGCTCGCGTCGGTGAAGTACGTAGCGGAACCGGGCCTGACCTGCTCGCCCGCGACCTCCCGAACAGCCTGCAGCACGCGCTGCACGAACGGATCGCTCTCCTCGGTCCGCACGCCTTCCAGGTCGACGATGGGGAGCAGCTCTACCTCGGGTCCGAGCAGCGCCGCGAGCTGCGCGCGCACCTGGGCGTGCCGCTGCGCCGGGATGGTCCGCAGGTCGATGCCGATCACGGCTTCGTCCGGCACCGAGTTGACGTTCAGCCCGCCCGAGAAGGTGCCGACGTTGAGGGTCGGCGCGCCGAGCAGCGGGTCCGGGGGGACGTCGAACCGCACGTCAGCGAGCTTCAGCACCGCGCGGGCGGCCTTGACCACCGCGTTGACGCCCCGTTCCGGCATGGACCCGTGCGCCGTCACGCCGCGGACGCGGGCGCGCAACCAGAGCGCCCCCTTGTGACCGATCACGGGTCGGTTATCGGTCGGCTCCGCCACCACCAGCGCGCCGGCGCGGCCGAGGGCGCCCGGAGTGCGCGCGAGGTGCGCGGCTCCCTCGCAGCCGGTCTCCTCGCCCGCGACCAGCACGACGGTCATGCCCGGCCCGCGCAGGCGGGCGCGGGACAGCTGCAGCGCGGCGGACACGATGGCGGCCACTCCGCTCTTCATGTCGCTCGCGCCGCGGCCGTACAGCTTATCGCCGGCGAGCTCGCCACCGAAGGGGTCGTGGCCCCAGGCGGCCGCTCCGAGGGGCACCGTGTCGAGGTGGCCCGCGAAGCAGAGCGGCGCTTCGTCCGAGGCGCCTTCGCGGCGCGCGACCACGCTGGCCCGCCCGGGCGCGAACTCGTGCAGCGAGACGGACCAGCCGGCATCCTGGAGCAGCTTGCCCAGGCGTTCCGCCGCCGGCCGCTCCGGATCGACCGGGTTGACCGTGTGGATGCGAACCAGCTCCTGCGTCAGCGCGACGGCGTTCATCTCGCGGCCTCCCCGAAGTAGGCCTCGCGGACCTGCTCGTTCGCAAGCAGGTCTTGCGCGGTGCCTCGAGCCACCACCCTGCCCTTGGAGAGCACGTACCCGCGGTGGGCGATGGCGAGGGTCTGGTGCACGTTCTGCTCGACCAGGAAGACGGTCACACCCTGCTCGTTGATGCGGCGGATCACGGCGAAGTTCTCCTTGACCAGGAGCGGCGACAGGCCCAGCGAGGGCTCGTCCACCAGGAGCAGCTTGGGCGCGCCCATCAGCCCGCGCCCGATGGAGACCATGGCCTGTTCGCCTCCCGACATCGTGCCGGCCAGCTGCTCGCGCCGCTCGGCGAGGCGCGGGAACAGGGCGAAGACGCGCTCCAGCCGCTGCCGGATGACGTTCGCGTCGCGCTCCAGGTACCCCCCGAGGAGCAGGTTCTCCAGCACCGTGCAGCGAGGGAACACCTTGCGGCCCTCGGGGATGGCCGCGATCCCCAAGGCCACGATGCCGTGGGTGGGCAGGCGGGTCAGATCGCGGTCGCCGAACAGCACCCGGCCGCGGCGGGGAGGCGTGAGCCCGAGGATGGAGCGGATGAGCGTCGTCTTGCCCGAGCCGTTCGAGCCGAGCAGGCAGGTGATGCTGCCCGGCTCGACCGCGACGCTCACGTCCTCCAGGACGTCCGCCCGGTCGTACGCGGTGTACAGCCCTTCGACGCGCAGCCCTTCGGACATCACTCCAGCCCCAGGTAGGCTTGCCGCACTTGCGGGTCCCGCGCCACCTCGGCGTAGGTGCCCTCGGCGATCTTGCGCCCGTAGTTGAGCACCACGCACCGCTCCGTGATGCGCTCGATGACGCTCATCTCGTGCTCGATGAGGATGATGGTGAGCCCCGGCATGCGGCGCTTGACCAGCAGCAGATCGTCCATCAAGCGCTGCGTCTCCTCGAGCGTCATGCCGGCGGAGGGCTCGTCCAGCAGCAGCAGGCGCGGCCGGCTGATCAGCGCGCGGCAGATCTCGATGCGCCGGCGGTCGATCATCGGCACGCGCGCGACCGGCTCGAGGAACCGCGCGGCGAGCGGCTCGTCGAAGGTGCGCAAGAGCTCGCGGGCATCAGCTTGCGCCTCTTCCACCTGGCGGCGAAGCGCGCGGCGCCGGACCAGGTTGAACCAGAGCCCGTGGTCGAGGCGCTGATGGTTGCCGATCATCAGGTTGTCGAAGATGGACAGCGGCAGGCACAACCGCGAGCGCTGGAAGGTGCGGGCGATCCCGGCGCGGTAGACCGCCTGCGGGCGCAGGCCGGTGATGCGCGAGGCGGCGAACTCGATCTCGCCCGCGCTGGGCGGGAAGAGGCCGGTGAGGACGTTGAAGAAGGTCGTCTTGCCAGACCCGTTGGGTCCGATGAGGCCCAGCACGCGGCCTTCCTCGAGACGCAAGTCGAGGCCGTCGAGCGCGACCACGCCGCCGAAGCGCCTCGTCAGCTTCTCGCAGTGGAGCAGCGGCGCGGTCATGCGGTGTCCACCAGGCGCCGCATCCGGCGCGGCAGCAGGCCGACGGGGCGGAAGATGAGGATCAGCACGACCATGCCGGCGTAGAGCAGGAACCGGTATTCCTGGAGGACCTGCAGCTTCTCCGGCAGGATGACCACGATGGCGGCGGCGAGCGCGACGCCCCAGGCGTTCCCTACCCCGCCGAGCAGCAGGATGGAGACCAGCACCAGCGACTCGCCGAAGCTGTAGTTGTTCGGGGCGATGAAGCCGACCATGTGCGCCGAAGCCGCGCCCGCCACGCCCGCGAGGAAGTTGCCCAGCGTGAAGGCGACCGTCTTCCAGCGGGCCACGTCAATGCCGAAGGTGGAGGCCGCCGTCTCGTCCAGGCGGACGGCGTCGAGGTCGATCCCGATCCAGGAGCGCTCCACGCGCTGCGCCAGGATCCAGCCGAGCGCGAGCAGCAAGAGGAGCAGCGCCAGGTAGTTCAGGTAGAAGGAGCCCGAGAAGGGACCCAGCTCCACCGGATCGTTGAAGCGCCACGGACCGATCCGGATCTCCTTGAGCTTGAGGCCCTGCGGCCCGCCGAGCGAGTCGTTGACCTCGAGGAAGGTGCGGAAGAGCAGCGCGAAGGCGATGGTGACGAGCGCCGCGTAGTGACCGCGGGTGCGGAGCACCGGCACTACGATCAGCGTGCCGACGAGGGCGGCCATGGCTCCGCCGGCGAGGAGCACCAAGAGGTGCGGCAATCCGGTCGAGCGCGTGAGCACCGCCGCCGTGTACCCGCCCACGCCGAAGAAGGACGCGCCGGCGAAGTTGAGCACGCCCGCGTACCCGAGCTGGATGTGCAGCCCCAGGCAGGCCAGCACCACGATCAGGACGCGCGCGACGAGCAGCAGGGAGAAGTCGTCCTCGTGCAGGGCGATGCACAGCCCCGCCACGGCGAGCAGCGCGAAGAGCTGCGTGAGCCGCTCCGGCGCCGGCGGCAGCTTCTCGAGCAGCCGCGTGCGCGTGGCGACGGCGCCCGCCGCGACGCCGGCCAGCACCAGCAGGGCGAGGGCGCTTTGCGATTCCGCCCGCAGGAACGCCCAGGCGTAGAGCGCGCACAGGGCGGCGACCGCCGCCGCGCCCAACGCGCCGCGCAGCCGGGTCATACGCGCTCGCTCGCGGGCTCGCCGATGAGGCCGGTGGGCCGGACGGCCATCAGCACGATGACCACGGCGAAGGCGAACACGTCCTTGTACGCGCTGGCGAAGGGCAGCGCGACGGCGCCGATGGTCTGGAGCGCGGCGAAGAGGAAGCCACCGATGACCGCGCCGTAGAGGTTGCCGAGCCCGCCGATGATGGCGGAGGCGAACCCGATCACGCCGAGGAGCAGGCCCATCCCGTAGTACACCTCGTTGTAATAAAGTCCGTCCATTGCGCCGGCGAACGCGGCCAGCGCCGAGCCGAGGCCGAAGGTGAAGAGCACCACGGCGCGGAAGTCGATGCCCATGGTGCGCGCCGTCTCCTCGTCCTGCGCCACCGCGCGGATGGCGAGCCC
>DASWGI010000301.1:0-3960 GCA_036393835.1 Myxococcales bacterium
TCGCGACCTCGCGGATGACCGCCGCGACCGCCTGCACCTCCGCGGCGTTCATCCCGGCGGTCGGCTCGTCCAGCAGCACCAGGCGCGGCGACGAGGCGAGGGCGCGGGCGATCTCGACGCGGCGCTGGTCGCCGTAGGAGAGGCCTGAGACGCGGTGGTGCGCGCGATCGCGCAGGCCGACGCGCGCGAGGAGCTGCAGCGCGGCCTCACGCGCCCGGGCCTCGTCGGCGCGCGCCGAGGGCAGGAAGAGCATGCGGCGCAGCGTGTCCCCGGGCCGGACGAGGTGCGCGCCGACCATCACGTTCTCCAGGGCGGACAGCCCGGGGAACAGCCGGATGTTCTGGTAGGTGCGGGTGATGCCCAGCGCGGCGATCCGGTGGGACGGCAGCCCGTCGATGCGCTCGCCGCCCAGGACGATGCGCCCGCGCGTCGGGCGGAAGAGCCCGGAGATGACGTTGAGCAGCGTGGTCTTTCCCGCTCCGTTGGGCCCGATGAGCCCGTGCACTTCGCCCAGGGCCACCTGGACGGCAGCGCCGTCGAGCGCGCGCACCCCGCCGAAGCTCCGCTCCAGCTCCTCAACCGAGAGCAGCACGCGAGGCCTTCCGCATCCGCCGTTCGCGCAGCGTGCGCGGCAGCGAGACGATGCCGTTCGGGAGGAAGAGGATCACCGCCAGCAGGATGGCGCCGTTGAGGAACAGCCGGAGAGGGCCCGGCGAGAGGCCCAGCGCGCGGCCGGCGCCGCGCAGCGCCTCGGGGAGCACGGTGAGGAACGCGGCGCCGGCCACGGGGCCGTAGAACACCGCGTCGCCGCCCACCACGGCGTAGACGAGCATGTCCACCGCGCGCGAGAAGCCGTAGCCGTTCGGCGCGACCATGTACGTCAGATGGGCTTCGAGCGCGCCGGCGAATCCGGCGATCGCCGCGCCCAGCACGAACATGGACAGCTTGTAGTGCGTGCTGGCGATGCCCATGGTCCGCGCCGCGGCCTCGTCCTCGCGAATCGCTTCCAGCGCGTAGCCCGCGCGCGAGCCGCGCAGCCGGGCGAGCGCGAACATGACGGCGGCCAGCGCCACCCAGATCATCCAGAGCCGGGTCTTCTGCGGAATGGCGACCAGGCCCAGCGCGCCATTGGTGTAGCTCCAGTTGACGAAGGCGAGCCGCACGACCTCGCCGAACCCGATGGTGGCGATGGCGAGGAACACGCCGCGCAGCCGCAGCACCGGCAGCCCCAGCGGCACGGCGATGATCGCCGGGAGGACCGCGCCGGCGAGCAGAGCGAGAGGGAAGGGGGCGTGGGCGTTCTGCGTCAGCAGCGCTCCAGTATAGGCGCCGATGGCCATGAACCCGGCGTTGGCGAGCGAGAGCTGGCCGCAGCACAGCGTGCAGTAGACGGACAGCGCGAGCAGGCCGTTCAACCCGATGAAGGCGAAGAGCGACTGGTAGGTGAGGAAGAAGCTGCCGAAGTCAGGCACTTCAAGCCTCGCGGATCGCGGCCTTTCCGAGCAGACCGGACGGCCGCACCAGCAGCACCAAGAACAGCACGCCGAACGAGACCGCGTCGCGCCAGCTGGACCCCAGCTGCACGACGGTGAGGACCTCGAGCAGACCGAGCGCGAACCCGGCGATGACCGCGCCCGCGATGCTGCCCATGCCGCCGAGGATGATCACCGCGAGCCCCTTCAGCTCCACGCTGCGGCCCATGTCGGGCGAGACGCTGTTGAAGGCCACGCCGAAGAGCACGCCCGCCGCCCCGCCCAGCGCCGAGGAGAGGAAGAACGACCAGGCGATGACCCGATCCACGTCGACGCCGAGAATGCGCGCGGCGCGCGGCGACTCGGCGACCGCGCGGATCTGCCGCCCCAGGCGAGTCGCCCGCAGCACCGCTGTCAGCGCGGCCATCAGCGCCACCGAGACCGCGATGATGGTGAGCTGGAGCGCGGAGACCGTCGCGCCCAGGACGTGCAGCGGCTTGTCCGGGAACGTGCCCAGCGGGAAACGGTGCACGTCCGGGCCCCAGATCTGCAGCGCGATCGCCTCCAGGATGGTGGCGGCCGCCAGCGAGCTGATCAACCCCGAGATGTTCGAGTCGGAACGCCCGCGGAGCGGACGGAACGCGACGCGCTCCAGCCCGACACCGATCAGGCCGGCGGCGAGCAGCGAGACGGGCAGGGCGATCGCCAGGGGCATGTTCCCTTCGGCGACGAAGGCGAGCGCGATGAATGCGCTGAGCGTGAACACCGCCTGGTGGGCGAGGTTGAGGATGTCCAGCACCCCGAACACCAGGGCGTACCCGACGGCGAACAGCGCGTAGATCGCGCCGAGGAAGACGCCGTTGATCGCCTGCTGCCACATCCCGAGGGATCCCCCGCGGCGGCTACTGGACGATCTCGAACTTCCCGTTCTTGACCTGCTGCACCGCCGGCTGGTGCTGCGCGTCGCGCGTCGGGGTGAAGGAGAACTTCCCCAGCGGGGTGTCCAGGTCCTTCACCTGCGCGAACCCGTTCTTGATGTCGTCGCGGCCCGTCTTGAAGCCCGCCTTGCGCACCGCCTCTGCGACGATGAGCACGCCCGAATACGCCTGAGCGGTGAACTGATCGGGGTTGACGCCACGCTTCTGCATCAGCTCCTTGAAGCGCTGGTTGGCGGGAGCGGTGCTGGCGGAGTTCCAGGAAGTGCCGACCAGGACGCCCTCTGCGGCCGGCCCGGCGTTCTTGATGAACGCGGGGCTGTTGAACCCGTTCCCGCCGAGGATGGGCCCCGAGTACCCGAGCTGCCGGGCCTGCGCGACGATGGCGGCCGCGTTGTCGGCCAGCGCGGAGACGACCACGATCTCCGGGTTCTTGCCCTTGATGGCGGTGAGCTGCGCGCTGAAGTCCCGGTCCGGCTTGGCGAACGTCTGCGTGTCCACCACGGTGACGTTCTCGTCAGCCAGCGCCTTCTTCATCACGTCGTAGCCCGCCTTGGTGAACACGTCGTCGTTGCCGTAGAGGACGGCGGCGGTCTTGAAGCCGATCTTCGCCTTGGCCTTCTTCACCGCTCCGGGGACCACCTGGGCCTCGGTCAAGGAGTCGCGCCAGATGTAGTCGCCGATGTCGGTAATTCCCGTGGGCGAGGTGTTGGAGATGGCCAGCACCGGGACGCGCGCCTGCTGAGCCAGCGGGTCGGCCGCGGTCGCGGTGGTGGAGAGCGTGGGGCCGATGATCACGCTGACCTTGTCGGTGTTGATGAACCGCTGGAAGACGTTGATGCCCTGCTCCTTGCTGGTCGCGTCGTCCTCGACCAGCAGCTCGAGCTTGACGCCTTGCAAGGTGTTCCCGCCGTTCACTTCCTCAGTCGCCGCGTCGAGGCCGTTCTTCTGCGACTGCCCGTAGGTGGCGGCTGCGCCGGTCATGCTCAGCGCCGCGCCTATCTTCAGCGAGCTGCCCTTCGCTGGCTCGCCGCCTGCATCGCCCGCGCCGCCTCCGCCCTTGCAAGCGGCGAGCGCGAGAGGGAGTGCGACGGCAGCCAGGCGAAGGCTCCAGCGTCCGAAGCGCATCACGGCCTCCAAGGGCAGGCGGGCAAGCGGAATCCGTACACCAGCGCCGGGCGGCCGAGCAAGCCGCTCGGCGGGAGCGCTGCCGAAGTGCGTCTTGCGTTTTGACGGTAGTTTTGGAGAAGATGCGGCTCGCTGTCTGCGCGGCGATCCCACGCGCCGCCATTACCGAGTGGAGAAATGAAGATCGCGCGCTCGTCCGCAGACGTTGACCGTGTGCGGGAGGGGGAACTTCCGCCGCATCCAATCGCAGAGGAGGAGCCCATGGGAAGTATCTGGAAGGCAAAGAGAAGGTCGTGTTGGGCATCGTTGCTCGCGATGTTGGCCGCAACCGCTGCGTCCGCGCAGACGGCTCCGACAGGGACGCAGACCGAGAAGCCGCAAGCGCCCGAAACGGCTCCGGCGAGGCCGGTGGGCACACCCCTCCC
>DASWGI010000302.1:0-1705 GCA_036393835.1 Myxococcales bacterium
CGCGCAGCTCCTGGTCGCCGTGGACGTCGAGGAGCGCCGCGGGCAGGGGCGCGTGGTGCGGCTCGCCAGCGCCATCGAGCCGGAATGGCTGCTCGACCTGTTCCCCGGCGAGCTGCGCGAGTCCACCGAGGTGGTCTGGGACGAGGCGCGCGGGCGGGCGACGGTGTCGTCCCGGCTGACGTACGGCGCGCTCGTCCTGGAGGAGAGCCGCCGCGCTCCGGGAGAGGCGGAGCGCGCTGCCGCCGAGGGGTTGCTCGCCGAGCACGTCCGGCCGGACGAGCTTCTCGACCCGGAGGCGCTCCGGTCGCTCCGCGCGCGCGCCGAGCTGGTCGCGACGCATTGCCCCGAAGCGGGCGTGCGCGCGTTGACCGACGGGGACGTGGCGGAGGCGCTGCGCGAGATCTGCCGCGGGCGGACATCCCTGGAGGAGGTGCGCGGGGCCGACCTCGCCGCAGCGCTCCTGGGGCGCCTCGGCCCCGGGGCGCCGCGCGCGCTCGCCACTCTCGCGCCGGAGCAGGTCCAGCTCCAAGGCGGCCGCAAGCTGCGCATCGAGTACGAGCCGGGGCAGCCGCCGGCGGCGCGCTCGCGCTTGCAGGACTTCTTCGGGCTGCGGGCGGGACCGCGCGTCGCGGGCGGGAAGGTGCCCGTCGTGCTGCATCTCTTGGCGCCGAACGGGCGCGCGCAGCAGGTCACCTCCGACCTGGCGGGGTTCTGGGAACGGCACTACCCGGCGGTGCGCCGCGAGCTGATGCGCCGGTACCCGCGCCACGCCTGGCCGGAGGACGGCGCGACCGCGACGCCACCGGCGGCGCGCCGGTGATCCGTCACGTCGATCGCGTGAACGCGCCGGCGCCTCGTACGCGCCAGCGGCATTCGAGGAGCGGGAGACGTGCATCGTGCATGTGAGGACGAACCCACCTGGGTCTGCATTTGCTTTTTCAGGTGAGGTGTCGAGCGGAGCGGCGGCGAGGAGCTCAGCTCGCACGCCAGGCCAGCTCCTCTGACGCACTGTGTCCCGCCCCGGGGCGGGACGCGGCGCGTCAGAAGGGGCACTGCACAGGCGGCGCCACCGCGGACGACGCCCTCCGCCTCGCCCGCAGCGAATTTGGAGTCCTCGCCGTCGCTCCGGTCGGCTCTCCTAGAAAGCAACTGCCACGCTCATCGGCGCCGCGCCGTCCCATCGGACAAGTTACGTATGCGGTCGTTTGCGATTGACAGGTTTGGCGCGTCGTCTTGCAGACGGCCCGGCAGCATCACCACAAAGGTGGTCTACGTGCCGGGGGCGCGTGGAGAGCGGCCGTTCCTCCTGGGTCCTCCTCGCCGGTCGACCCGCCGTCCAGCGTGTGCGCGCGGCCTCCGGAGAGCTCGGAAAAACACCATGCTACGACGGCGCTCATGATGAGCTCACGAACCGTTGTCGAATCGCTAAGCTCCTCCGACCTCCTTTCCGCTACGCGAGAGCTCGTGCAGAGATCTCGAGGCGTAGAGGAGGAGCTTCTCGTCCATCTCGCAGAGATCGACGAGCGGAAGCTCTACCTCGATTGGGCGTTCTCCTCGATGTTCGCTTCTGCGTGGGCGAGCTCGGGTTCTCCGAGGACGTGGCCTGCAGCCGGATCAATGTCGCCCGCGCCGCACGGCGCATGCCGGTGATCCTGGATGTGCTCCGCACGGGGCGGGTGCACCTGGCCGGACTGCGCTTGCTCGC
>DASWGI010000303.1:0-9339 GCA_036393835.1 Myxococcales bacterium
TACGGCCGCAGGGCGGCGACCAGCGCCTCGGCGACGGCCAGGTTGCGGAACCACTTCGCGTCCGAAGGGACCACCATCCAGGGCGCGTGGGGAGCGGCGCAGCGGGAGATGGCGTCCTCGTAGGCCTCGGTGAACTCGTCCCACCTCTCGCGGTCCTTCCAGTCCTGCACGCTCAGCTTCCAGGAGCCGACCGGGTCCTTCTCGCGCGCCAGCAGTCGCTGCTCCTGCTCCTCCGGGCTGATGTGCAGGAAGAACTTCAGCACGATGCAGCCCTGCTCGGCGAGCAGCGACTCGAAGTCGTTGATGTGCCCGTAGCGCAGCTTCCACAGCGACTTCTTCACCAGCTGGCGGACGCGGACCACCAGCACGTCCTCGTAGTGCGAGCGGTTGAAGATGCCCACCTCGCCGAGCCGCGGCGTGCGCAGGTGCACCCTCCAGAGAAAGTCGTGCCGCAGCTCCTCCTCGGTGGGCTGGCGGAAGGACACCACGTGGATGCCGCGCGGATTCAGGCCGCCGACCACGTGCTTGATGGTGCCGTCCTTCCCGGCGGCATCGCGGCCCTGGAGCACCGCCAGCAGGCTGTGCGTCTTGGCGCCCCACATCAGGTCCTGCAGGGCGAACAGCTCGTCGTTCAGCTCCTGGAAACGGGCCTGCCCGTCGGGCTTCTGGATCCTGTTCGGCGGGCGCGTGGAGATCTTGTCGAGCCGCACTTTGGCACCGGGGGAGTCGAACACCGTCACGTGCTTCATGTGGGGAAGAGTAGCAGGCTTCCCCTCAGTGCCCCCTATCTGCTATCGAACATCCGCGTCGCCTTGGCGGGAGGGACGATGCGGGTGCTCGTGGTGCAGGCCAACGAGAGCGCTCGCGCCTCGCAGCGCGACCTGCTGTCGGGCGCCGAGTTGACCGTCGCGGCCGCGGCGAGCGGCGCCGAGGCGCTGGAGAAGCTCCGCGAGGGCGCACCCGACCTGGTGGTGCTGGGCCGGTCGCTGCCGGACATGGACGGCCTCGACCTCCTCCCGCAGCTCAAGGGCACGCACGACCAGTTCACCCCGGTGCTGATCGCGAGCCACCGCAGCACCACGGCCGAGCGCGTGCTGGGGCTGCAGAGGGGCGCGGACGACTACCTGCCGCTGCCCTGCGATCCGGACGAGCTGCTCGCCCGGGTGCGCGCGCTCCTGCGCGTCAAGGAGATGCACGACCGCGTGCTCTCCATCCGGCACGAGCTGGAGCGGCTGGTGGTCTCCGACCCGCTCACCGGTCTGTACAACCGCCGCTACCTCGTCGACCGGCTGGCCCAGGAGATGAACCGCGTCGACCGGTACGGCGGCACGCTCGCCTTCGCGATGATCGACCTCGACGGGTTCAAGCCGGTCAACGACAAGTACGGCCACGTCTTCGGCGACCGCCTGCTGCGGGCGGTGGCCTCCGAGATCTCGCGCTCGCTGCGCACCCCCGACGTGGCGGCCCGCTACGGCGGAGACGAGTTCGCCGTCATCCTCCCGCAGACGCAGCCCGAGGGCGCGCTGCGCGTGTGCGAGCGCATCCGCAAGGCGGTCGAGCAGCTCTCGCTGAACGCGGGCGACGCGCCCGTCTCGGTGACCGCCACGCTCGGCGTCGCCGACTATCCCGCGGACCTCATCTCGACCGCCGAGGAGCTGATCCACGCCGCGGACGAGGCGCTCTACGGCGCCAAGCGCGGCGGGAAGAACCGCTACTCCGCCGTCCGCGCGCTTCCCTGAGGCAAGAGCTGGGGCACCTCGCCGGTGATGAGCCGCGCGCCGCGCTCGTGGCGCAGGTACGTCCAGCCCCATTGCGCCAGGACCAGGACCCGGTTCCGGAAGCCGATCAGCATGAAGATGTGGACCAGGAGCCACAGCACCCAGGCGAAGAAGCCCTCGGTGCGGAGCCGGCCGATCTGCGCGACGGCGGCGTTGCGTCCGATGGTCGCGAGGGTCCCCTTGTCGCGGTAGCGGAACGGCTCGCGCGGCTCACCGCCCAGCGTGCGCAGGATCTGGCGCGCGGCGTGGCGGCCGCCCTGGATGGCGGGCGGCGCCAGCCCCGGCACGGGCCTCCCTTGTGCATCCTCCACCGCCGCGAGATCGCCGATGACGAAGACCTCCGGCGCGCCGGGGATGGAGAGGTCCCGCTCGACCTTCACGCGCCCCACGCGGTCGAGGGGCACGCCGAGCGAGCGCGCGATCGGGGAAGGCGCCACCCCGGCCGCCCAGATCACACAGCGGGAGCGGATCCGGCGCCCGCCCGCGACGACGCCCTCGGCGTCCACCGCGGTCACCGGCGTCCCGACCAGGACCTCGCACCCCATCCGCCGCAGGCGCGCCGCGGCCTTCTCCGCCAGCTCCGGCGCGTAGGCCGGCAGGATGCGCGGGCCCGCCTCGACGAGCACCACCCGCGCGGTGCGCGGGTCGATGCGCCGGAAGTCCTCGGGCAGCACGTGCCGCGCGATCTCCGCCAGCGCTCCCGCCAGCTCGACGCCCGTCGGGCCGCCGCCCACCACGACGAAGGTGAGCCACTCCTCCTGGCGCGCGCGATCGTCCTCCCGCTCCGCCGCCTCGTAGGCGAGCAGCACGCGCCGGCGGATGCCGATGGCGTCCTCCAGGCTCTTGAGCCCCGGCGCATCCTTCTCCCATTCCGGGTGGCCGAAATAGGCGTGCGTGGCGCCGGTCGCGATCACCAGGAAGTCGTAGAAAACGACGCCGTCGCGGAGCAGCACGCGCTTGCCCGGCACGTCGATCGCGGCCGCCTCGCCCAGGATCACCTCGGCGTTCTGCTGCCGGCGCAGCACGCGCCGGATGGGCGTCGCGATGTCGCTCGGGTTCAGCGCCGCCGTCGCCACCTGGTAGAGCAACGGCTGGAACAGGTGGTGGTTGCGCCGGTCGACCAGCGTCACCTGCACCGGCGCGCGGCGCAGCGCCTTGGCAGCGTTGAGGCCGCCGAATCCACCGCCCAGGATCGCCACGCGCGGCACTGGCATGGCGGACATTCTAAGCCGCGGGACCTTCCCCGCACCCCGGCCGCGCACCAGATTGTGCCGATGCCCAAGCGCCGTTCCGCTGCGCTCCTCGTTCTCCTCGCCGCCTGTGCCCAAGCCCCGCAGTGGAGTGGCGCGCGTCCGCTTCGAAGTCGTTCCGGACTGAGAAGTCGACTCCCCGGCGCAGGTCCGCCACACTGCGCCCATGCGGCTCACCATCCTGCTGCTGCTCGCACCGCTCGCCGCGCGCGCCTGGGACCCGACCGATGCGGCTTCCGTCGACGCGCGGATCCAGGCGCTGAAGGCCGACTGGGCGGGCAAGGACGGCGTCGCGGTGGGAAACGACAAGCTCAAGCGGGCGCGGCAGGGAACGAAGCCGGCCTGGGTGTCGCGCGCCGCGTTCCGGATCGACGAGGGACCGCGGCGCCTCTACCTCGGCGTGGGCTCGGCGAAGCTGCCGGCCGCGGCGGCGAAGCTCTTCGCGCTGCAGGACGCCCTGCCCTCGCCACAGAGCGCAACGCCCCTGGACTGGTACCTGGACGAGGCCACCGGCACGCTCTATGCGCTGGCGGTGGAGGAGCGACCATGACGGGCCCGCGCCTCACTGCTTGACCAGGGTCCGGAGCGCGACCGCCCCGAGCACCACGGCGCCGCCGGCGATGGACCACGGGCCGGGCCGCTCGCCCGTGCCGAGCAGCACCCAGAGCGGGTTGCACACCGGCTCCAGCATCGAGATGAGGCTCGCCTCGGCGGCGGGCACCTGGCGGACGCCGCGGGCGAAGAGCCAGTACGAGACTCCGAGCTGCATCACGCCCAGGTAGAGGAGCACCAGCGCTCCGGCGCCCGACAGGTGCGCGAGCGCGCCGGCGAACGGAGCGGTGCCCAGCGCCGCGAGCACGTTGCCCAGCGTCATGGACGGCATCGCGTCCCCTGTGCCGCTCTTCGCGTCCCGGCGGATGAGCAGCACCGTGAAGGCGAAGAACACGCCGCTCAGCGTGGCGAGCAGGTTCCCGGCGAGCTGTCCCGCCTCGAGCTTGTCGATGAAGAAGAGCGACATGCCGGCCAGCGAGAGCGCGACGCAGATCGCGTCGATGGGCCGGAACGGCTCGTCGAGGAGGAACGGCGAGAGCAGCAGGACGTACGCGGGGCCGGTGTACTGCAGGAAGATGGCGTTCGCCGCGGTGGTGAGCTTCGTCGCCGTCACGAACGTCACCACGCACCCCGCGTACGCGAGCGCGGTGGTGAAGCGCGCCTTGCGGAGGTCGGGCCGCAGCACCGCCAGGTAGAAGAGCGTGGCGATGAGCGCGCGTCCGCAGGCCACCGCCAGCGCGGGCATCGGCGCGATCTTGATGAACAGCCCGCCGCTCGACCAGAGAAGCGCCGCGGCGGCGACGAGCAGCACCGCGCGGCGCGACGGACCACCATCCATGGCGCCGCAACATACCCGACGCTCAGTCACCGCCATATTCGGCGGCGCTGCGCTTTTCTACGGTAGCGACCGGAGGACGGCGAGACCGCCCTCAGTCGGCACCAGGAGCTGGGGCGGATCGACCATGCCGTCCAGCGAGATGCGGCCGACGGGTTGGCCAGGCCATCGCAGAACCCGTTGTCGCGACACCGCCTGGACCCCGACCGCGAAGATCACTGAGTCGCCTTCAGGCGTCGGCGACCAACAGCGATCGCTGTAGGGCCAGGCGGTGCTCGACCTCGTCGAACGCCGCCCGCTCGTCGTCGCCCAGGCATTCGATGGGCGGGATGCGCACGCGCGCATCCACCGGCACGTACGTGAGGAAGGCGCGGAGCGTCTCTTCCTGCTCGCCGGCGAGCGGCTGCTCCGCATCGACGTTGACGAGGACGGTCAGCGAATCGGCCGCGGTGTGCGCGACCGCCGAGCGGACGTGCACGAACACGTGGCGCCGCACCGGGCGGATGAAGGTGAGCCCGTGCAGCCCGCCCAAGCGCACCGGGACGCCGTCGAGATAGGCGCGCGCGGAGAGGTTGGCGGTGGTCTCGATCCATCGCATCAAGGTCCCGCCGTACAGCGTGCCGTGGAAGTTCAGCCTGCTGGCGCGCACCGGCTCGATCTTGTGCACGTACGAGATGTGCCGGCGGCGAGGCTCGAGCGCGTCGCCGCGGCCGATGGGCAAGAGCGAGCGCGGGAGCAGCTTGAGCAGCTCGCGCACCAACAGCGCCTGCTCGCGGCCGGTGGGCGGCGGGGGAGCGGGAAGCTGTCCCGAGCGCAGCTTGCTGCGGAATTCGCGGCGCACGTTGCCCTCGCGGAAGCGGGCCACCTCGGCGGGGGTCTGCGGCCGCAGCTGCGGAACGGGACCCGGCTTGCCGCGCGGGTCCAGCGCCACGAAGGTCATGTACCCGGTCAGCGAGCGCTGCCCGGCAGCCGGCGTCCCGTGCCGCATCGAGACCGACACGCCCAGCGAGCGCGCCGAGGTGTACCCGACCGAGGCGGTCATCGTGACCCGCTCGCCCACGCGGATGGGGTGCAGCAGCTCCATCCCGTCCACTGACGCGGTCGCGACGGGGCGGCGGCAGTGGCGGCTCGCCGCCAGCACGCCGACCACGTCCATCCACTCGAGGATCTTCCCGGCGCGGAGGAAGCCGCGCTCGTCCGCGATGTCGGGAGCGACCCACTCGTCGAGGTGCGCCTCGGAACCCGGGCGGCTCTCTTCGGGCAGCCGCGCAGCCTCACCGGAAGTGTTCGTGTTCTCCGCAGCCATGGCGATGACGCTAAGCGCTATGACTGCACGACGCAACGCACAATCTTGTAGCTGTTCGGGATCAGCCCAGCTGGGCCTTGACCGACAGCTTCACGTTGTTCTTGAGGGCCTGCGAGATGGGGCAGCCGTCCTTCGCTGCCTCCGCCGCCTTCTGGAACGCGGCGGCGTCCATGCCCTGGACCGAGCCGCGCACCTCGAGCGCGCTCTCCTGGACCGAGAACCCGCCGCCCTGCTTGGGGCCGAAGGTGACGGTCGCGGTGACGTCCAGCTTCTGCGGCGGCTTGCCCGCCTGCGCCAGGCCGTGCGAGAGCGCCATCGCGAAGCAGCTCGCGTGCGCGGCGGCCAGCAGTTCCTCGGGGGTCGTGTTCGCGCCGGCGGATTCGGTCCGCGACTTCCAGGACAGCCCCGCGTCGCGGAGCACGCCGCTCGTCCGCGAGCTGACCCGACCCTTCCCCGACATCAGGTCGCCTTCCCAGACTGCCTGCGCCCGGCTCTGCATGGCTCGCCTCCTTTTTTCCGCGTGGGGACGCAAAGGAATGATCAGCCTGGACGACATTGCAACGCCCGATGCGATTGACCTGAACGCCTGTTCCGTGCAGTAGATCCAGGCGTGCTGAAGCCGATCGCCAACCCGCCCAACCCGTGGTCCACCACCGAGGTCGAGTACCTCGAAGAGGCCCCGCCCGCGCGGCTCGAAGTGTACGAGGACCACACGCGCGAGATCCTCTCGCACAACGACAGCCCCGACGTCGGCTTCGCCTGGAGCGTCAACCCGTACCGTGGATGTTTCCACGCATGCAGCTACTGCATGTCGGGCGAAACTCCGATCCTCATGGGCGACGGCACCACCCGCCGCCTGGCCGAGGTCCGCGTCGACGACATCATCTACGGGTCCGTCGCGCGCGGCACCTACAGGCGGTACGCGCGCACGAAGGTCCTCGCGCATTGGCAGACTCTGAAGAAAGCGTTCCGGATCACTCTCGAGGACGGAACGACTCTCGTGGCGAGCAGCGACCACCGATTCCTGACGGAGCGAGGGTGGAAATACGTCAAGGGTAGCACGTGCGGAGGGCAGCGCCGTCCGCACCTCACTACGGGGAACTCCTTGCTCGGCACCGGTGCATTCGCCACCCACCCGCCCATCGATGCGGACTACAAGCGAGGCTATCTCTGCGGGATGGTCCGCGGAGATGGGCTGCTCCGGATCTTCAGGTACGCGCGGGAAGGTCGCGCTCACGGGGACCAGTTCCAATTCCGGCTGGCGCTCGTCGACCTGGAGCCACTGCGGCGCGCGCGAGAGTTCTTGTCGGACTTCGAAGTCGCGACGCGCGAGTTCGTGTTCCAGGAAGCTTTCGCGATGCGGCGTCGAATGGTCGGAATCCGGACGCACGCACGGTCGCATTTCGAGCGCATCCAGGAGATCTGTTCGTGGCCCGCAAGTCGTATACCGAGTTGGCGCGCCGGGTTCCTCGCCGGAATCTTCGACGCGGAGGGCAGCTACAGCGGCGGAATCCTCCGCATCTCGAACACGGATGAGCGGATCCTGGATGAAGTGAGGGGCTGTCTCGCAGCGCTCCGATTCGATGCGACGCTCGACCGGAGTCGCGAACCAGGGCGGGCAACCCAGGTCCGCGTGCGCGGCGGATTACGTGAGCACTTGCGCTTCTTCCACAGCGTTGCTCCGTGCATCACCAGGAAGCGCGACATCGAAGGTCAGGCATTGAAGAGCGCCGCTAAGTTGCGCGTGGTGTCGATCGAACCGCTCGGGATGGCCATCCCGATGTACGACATCACGACGGGAACCGGCGACTTCATTGCGAACGGCGTCGTGAGCCACAACTGCTATGCTCGGCCGTCGCACGAGTACCTCGGCTTCGGCGCCGGGACCGACTTCGATCGCAAGATCACCGTCAAGCCCGAGGCGCCGCGGCTGTTGCGCGAGGCGTTCGAGCGCCCGAGCTGGAAGGGGGAGCTGATCGTCTACTCCGGCGTGACCGACTGCTACCAGCCGCTCGAGGCGAGCTACCGGCTCACGCGCGGGTGCCTGGAGGTCTGCGCCGAGTACCGCAACCCGGTGGGCATCATCACCAAATCGCCTCTCATCGAGCGCGACCTCGACGTGCTCCAGGCGCTGGCGAAGGTCGCCGACGTCGGGGTGACCGTCAGCATTCCGCTCTGGGATCGCGAGCACGCGCACGCCGTCGAGCCGCACGTCGCCTCGCCGCAGCGGCGCATGCAGATCATCGAGCGGCTCGCGGCGGCCGGGCTGGACGTTGGCGTGAACGTCGCACCGATGATCCCCGGACTCGGCGACGAGGACATCGCCCGCATCCTGGAAGCCGCCGCCGCCGCGGGCGCCCGGCGCGCCGGATTCGTCTTCCTGCGGCTGCCGGGCAGCGTCGCGCCGGTGTTCGAGCAGCGCCTGCGCCAGACCTTGCCGCTCCGCGCCGAGCGCGTGCTGGCGCGCGTCCGCGAGGCGCGCGGCGGCAAGCTGTACGACTCCCGGTGGGGCGTCCGCGGGCGCGGCGAAGGTCGCTACGCGGAGGCGGCGCGGGCGCTCTTCGAGTCCACCGCCCGCCGCGTCGGGCTCGCGACCGGCTGCATGGGAGGAGACGACAGCACCACCTTTCGCCGGCCGGATCGGCCGGGTCGGCAGCTCCCGCTCCTCTGACGGGCACAACCAGCATGCCGCAGCGCAGATGTATGGGCGGGCGCGTTCATGGCCGAGGACAAGCCCACCCCGATCGCTGTTGCTTTCAGGAGAAGTTTCGATCGCAGGCGCGGCGACGAACGCCAAGCCTGACTGCCGGCCGCCCGTCTAACGCGCTGCGTCCCGCCCCGGCGCGGATGCACGACCGTGGGGGCGCGTCGTGCCTCATCGGACAACTTACGTATGCGAGTCGTTTGCGATTGACAGGTTTGTGGCCTTCGCTTCGCAAACGGCTCCCACCGTTCGCAACAACGGCCTTGTAGCTGCTGCAGAAGCCTGGAGACCGGCCGTTTCGCCCAAGTCCTCCTCTTGGATCGACGTCCCGCCCAGCATTCGCGTGCGCCGCCCGGACGGCTCCGCAAAACGCCGTGCTACGACGGCGCACATGATGAACTCACGAATCGTTGTCGAATCCCTAAGCTCCTCGGACCTCCGTTCCGCTACGCAGGACTTGGTGCGGAGATCACACGGCCTCGAGGCGGAGCTTCTCGTTCATCTCGGCGAGATCGACGAGCGGAAGCTCTACCTCGACTGGGCGTTCTCCTCCATGTTCGCCTTCTGCGTCGGCGAGCTCGGTTTTTCCGAGGACGTCGCCTGCAACCGGATCAACGTCGCCCGCGCCGCACGCTGCATGCCAGTGATCCTGGAGGCGGTACGCTCCGGGCAGGTGCACCTGGCCGGACTGCGCTTGCTCGCGCCGCACCTGACCACCGAGAACCAGGAAAGGGTTTTGGCGGAGGCGGCCGGCAAGTCGAAGCGCCAGGTCGAAGAGCTGGTCGCGCGTCTTTGGCCGCAGCCGCCGGTTCCCACTGTGGTGCGAAAGCTTCCCGGCCGCCCCAACCCACCATCCGAAGCGTCACCCGCATTCTCGTTCGGCGCCGCCATACCGGTGGCGCAACCCGAGTCGC
>DASWGI010000304.1:0-4805 GCA_036393835.1 Myxococcales bacterium
ACGGTGGTGGACTCGAGCGAGAACGCCGCGGGGGGCGTCAAGGACGCGACCGTCACCGTCTCCGGCGAGGGCATCTACTCCAGCCTCAAGTACGAATCGGGCGTGCACCGCGTGCAGCGCGTGCCCGCCACGGAGGCGCAGGGGCGCATCCACACCAGCACGGTCACCGTCTCCGTGATGCCGGAGGCGGAGGACGTGGACGTCCAGATCAACCCCGCCGACATCCAGATGGACGTGATGCGGTCGACCGGCTCGGGCGGGCAGAGCGTGAACACCACCGACAGCGCGGTGAGGCTCACCCACAAGCCGAGCGGCGTGGTGGTGAAATGCCAGCAGGAGAAATCGCAGATCAAGAACCGCGCCATGGCGCTCAAGATGTTGCGCGCCAAGCTGTACGAGATGGAGCTGGAGAAGCAGACGCAGGCGCGCGATGCCGCGCGCCGCAGCCAGGTGGGCACCGGCGACCGGAGCGAGAAGATCCGCACCTACAACTTCCCGCAGGATCGCCTGACCGACCATCGCATCGGGCTCACCCGGCACAACCTGCAGGCGGTGATGGACGGCGACATCGAGGACGTGATCGTCGCTTGCCGGACGTACTTCCAGGCCGAGGCGCTGCGGCAGCAGATGCAGGGCGGGGCGCAGGCGGCCGCCACGTGAGCCTGCCCACGGTCGCCGAGCTGCTCGACGCAACCACCGAGCGCATGCGCGCCCCGGAGCTGCTCAGCGAGGACCCGGCGCAGGAGGCGCGCGAGCTTTTGGCCCATGCGCTGGGTGTGCTGCCCGCCCAGCTTCCCGCGATGGCGCGGGAGCGGCTCGACGCCCGCGGACACGGCGCCTTCCTGCGGCTCCTGCAGCGCCGCCTCTCCCTGGAGCCGACCGGGTACATCGTGGGCGCGGTGGAGATCCTCGGCGTGCGCTTCAAGGTGGACCGCCGCGGGTTCATCCCCCGGCTCGACCTGCCGGTGCTGATCGGCGCCGGCCTTCTGCGCATGCCGGAGGACGCGCAGGGGTTCGCGCTGGATCTCGCCTGCGGCATCGGCGCCGCGGGCATCTGCGTGGCGAAGGCGCGGCCGGGGTTGCAGGTCGATCTCGCCGACGTGTCCGAGGAGGCGATCGAGCTGGCGCGTGAGAACGCCGACCGGCTCATCCCGGAGCGCGGGCGCTGCTTCGCGGGCGACCTGTTCACGCCGTTGCCGCCGGAGCGGCGCGGCAAGTACGCGCTGGTCACCGCCAATCCGCCCTGGGTGCCGGACGGGACGAAGCTCCCGCAGGAGGTCATCGACCACGAGCCGCACGTGTCGTTCTTCGGCGGTCCCGACGGGCTGGACGTGGTGCGGCGCCTGATCGAAGAGGTGCCCGGCTGGCTGCGGCCGGGAGGCGCGTACGCGCAGGAATGCGACCCCTCGCAGGTCGCCGCGGTGGCGGCGCTGCTCGAGCGGAGCGGGATGCGCGACTGCCGCGCGCACCGGGACGCGAAGGGAGTGGAGCGCGTCGTCTCGGCGCGCAAGCCGTGATGGCGGAGAGCTGGACGGTGCGCGCCCTGCTGACCTGGGCGCGCGAGTGGCTGGCGAAGAGGGGAGTCGAGTCGCCGCGTCTCGACGCCGAGTTGCTGCTCGCGCACGCGCTCTCCTGTTCGCGCACCCGGCTGTACGTCGATTTCGACAAGCCGCTCTCGGCCGAGGAGCTGGCTCGCGTGAAGCCGCTCCTACAGCGCCGTGCGAACCGGGAGCCGGTGGCGTACATCCTCGGCGCGCGGGAGTTCTACGGGCGTCCCTTCCGCGTGCGGCGCGGCGTGTTCATCCCCCGGCCGGAGACGGAGCTGCTCGTGCAGCTCGCCATCGAAGCCCTCCCGGCGGACGCGCGCGCGCTGGACCTGTGCGCGGGCTCGGGCGCGGTCGGCGTGTCCATCGCCGCGGAGCTGCCGGGGGTGCGTGCCGACCTGGTCGAGAGGTCGCCGGAAGCGGCGGCGGCGGCGCGCGAGAACGCCGAGGCGCTGGCGCCCGGGCGCGTGCGCGTCTTCGTGGGCGATCTCTTCGCCTCGCTCCCCGCCCGCGAGCGGTACCACGCGGTGGTGGCCAATCCGCCTTACGTGCCGGAGCACGACCGCGCGCGCCTGGCGCCGGAGATCGTCGTGCACGAGCCGGCCGAGGCGCTCTTCGCCGCGGAAGGGGGCCTGGCGGTGATCCGCCGCATCATCGCCGGCGCCGGCGACTGGCTGGCGCCCGGCGGCTTCTTCGGCGTGGAGATCGACCCCCCGCTCGCGGCCAAGGTGTGCGATCTGTGCACCCAGGCCGGCTTCACCGGCGTGCGCGCGGTGAAGGACCTCGCCGACCTCGACCGTCACGTGGTGGCCAGCAAGCCATAGGAGCCTGGATGGATGCGATCGAGATCGAGGGTGGAGTTCCGCTGAAGGGAGAGGTGGAGGTCAGCGGGTCGAAGAACGCGACGCTGCCGCAGATCGCCGCGGCGCTGCTCGCGCCGGGGCGCAGCGTGTTCCGCAACGTCCCGGAGCTGGCGGACATCCGCACCATGGGGCGCCTCCTGTCGCACATGGGCGCGAAGGTCGCGCGCGATCCCGGGACCGGCGGGCACACGCTGGAGGTCGACGCGGCGGACCTGCCCCGTCCGGAGGCGCCGTACGAGCTGGTGAAGACGATGCGCGCGTCGGTGCTGGTCCTGGGGCCGCTGGTGGCGAGGCTCGGGCGCGCGCGCGTGTCGCTGCCGGGAGGCTGCGCGATCGGCGCGCGGCCCATCGATCAGCACCTCAAGGGGCTCGCCGCGCTCGGAGCGCACATCGAGCTGGCGCACGGGTACGTCGAGGCGAGCGCGAAGAGGCTGCGCGGCGCCCAGGTCGTGTTCGACCTGCCCACGGTGACCGGGACCGAGAATCTCATGATGGCCGCCGCGCTCGCCGACGGACGGACCGTGCTGGAGAACTGCGCGCGCGAGCCCGAGGTGACCGCGCTGGCGTCCGTGCTCACACGGATGGGCGCCCGCATCGAGGGGGCCGGCACGTCGATCGTGGTGGTGGAGGGAGTGCGCGAGCTGCGGCCCGCCGAAGTCGAGGTGATCCCGGACCGCATCGAGGCGGGCACGCTGCTCGCGGCCGCCCTCATCAGCGGCGGCGACGTGCTGGTGCGGCGGGCTCGCGCCGAGGACCTGGACGCGCTCCTGGGCAAGATGCGCGAGGCGGGCGCCGCCATCGTGTCCGAGCGCGACGGGCTCCGGCTGCGAGCTCCGGCGATTCTGGAGGCCGTCGACTTCGTCACCGGGCCGTTCCCTGGGTTCCCCACCGACCTGCAGGCCCAGCTCATGGCTTGCATGACGGTCGCGCGCGGCGCGGCGCGCGTGGTGGAGACCGTCTTCGAGAACCGCTTCATGCACGTGCAGGAGCTGTCGCGCATGGGGGCCGAGATCCACGTGGACGGACACACCGCGGTGGTGAAGGGCGTTCCGAAGCTGTCCGGGGCGCCGGTGATGGCCACCGACCTGCGCGCCTCCGCTTCGCTGGTGCTGGCCGGGCTGCGCGCCGAGGGAGTGACGACCGTGCACCGGGTCTACCACCTGGACCGCGGGTACGAGGCGCTGGAGAACAAGCTGCGGTCGCTGGGCGCCCGGGTGCGGCGCGTGCAAGCGAGGGGCCCGTGAGCCCGCGCGGCGGCAGCGGGCGAGGGGCACCGCTCGGGTAGCCTGCCGGGCACGTGGCCTGCTAGACTCACGAAATCCCCAGGATCGGAGCCAGAGCACCATGGATTGCCCGCGAGACAACGTCGAGATGGTCGAGCTCACCCAGGGAGGGGACCGGGTCCTCTTCCGCTGCGGAGAGTGCGGCGGTCTCTGGCTCGACGTCGCGGACCTGAACCGGATCCTCCTCCACGCCGGCCTGCCGACGCTGGAGGGCATGGGTGGCCGCGCGAACCCCGAATCGGAGGCCGGCGAGTGTCCGGTCGACAACGTCGGCCTGCTCGCCATCGAGAGCCAGCACAAGCGCAACCCGCTGGTGTACGAGACCTGCGAGAGCTGCGGCGGGATCTGGCTCGAGTCGGCGGACTTCACCACCGAGGGCGACTCGGCGAAGGAGATGATCGCCGGCATCGTCGGGTTCTTCCGCGAGTTCTCGTCGCGCCAGGCCGGAGCGGGCGCATCGCATCGGTAGCTTCGCGTCGCGCGGCTCCTGCAGGGCGAGCGGCGGCGCGCAGCCTGTTCGCCGCCGCGCTGCTGCTCTCTGCGTGCAGCAAGTCCGAGCCGCCGCCGCCGCCCGCTCCTCCGCCGGGCCCGCCACCGCCGGAGCAAGTGGCCGAGCGCGAGCCGAACGACTACCTGCACGCGCAGCAGCTTCCCGACCGCGCCATCGTGACGGGCAGCTTCGCGCCGCCGCGGCCGCGGTCGGCCGACGACGACTGGTATCGCGTCGCCCCCGGCCCGGGGCGCACGCTCGCGCTGCAGGTGGAGCTTTCGCCGCCTCACGCGGCGGAGCTGGAAGTGCTCGACCGGGACCGCAACCGGATGCTCAAGCTGCGCACGGAAGGCGAGCCGCTGCTGGTGCCCGCGATCGCCTGCGCGGAGGCGTGCTTCGTGCGCGCCTCGAGCGCGGAGGCGGGACCGTACAAGCTGACCGTGGTGGGGACGGCGCCGGTGGAGGGCCGCGAGTTGGAGCCGAACGATCGGGCCGTGGACGCGACCGTGGTCGCCGTGGGAAAGCCGGTCGAGGGAACGTACGGGTGGGCCGAGGACGAGGACTGGTACCGCGTCGAGGTGCGGGACCCGAAGCCGGGGCAGTTCCTCCGGGTCGAGCTGAGCGG
>DASWGI010000305.1:0-1535 GCA_036393835.1 Myxococcales bacterium
AGGGCGGCGCGCGAAGGAGCGGGCGACGCGCGCGAGGCGCAAGTGAGCCCCCGCCGCCCGGTCCGCGCGTGGATCGGCAAGCCCCACCTCGATCCGGCGGAGCTGGCCGGGCCGGGCGGGCTGACCGAGGACGTGCTCCGCGGCGAGGGCGATGCAGAAGGGCAGGAACCGGAGGGCGACGACGCCTTCTGGGAATCGCTGCTCACGCCCCAGCGGCTGGCGCGGATCGAGGCGGTCCTCTCCGCCCGGCTGCGGAGCGTCACGGTGGTCCTCGATCGCCTGCTCGACGCGCACAACGTCGCCGCCGTCCTGCGCACCGCGGAAGGCCTGGGCCTTTCCCGCGTGCACGTCGTGCCGCACGACGCGCGCGACGACGCCGCGCACCGCCGGGTGACACAGGACGCGCACAAGTGGCTCGACGTCACGACGCACGCCTCGGGAGCGCAGGCGGCCCGCGCCCTCGCCGCGGAGGGATTCGCCGTGTACGCCGGCCACCTCGACGCTCGGGCGCGACCGTACACGGAGATCGCCGCGGACGGCGCCGTGGCGCTCCTGTTCGGCAACGAGCACGAGGGCCCCTCCGCCGAAACGCTGGCCGCCTGCGCCGGCACGTTCCGCATTCCGATGGCGGGCTTCACCCAGAGCTTCAACGTCTCGGTGGCGGCGGGGATCGCGCTCTCGCAGATCTGCGCGGGCCGCCGCGCGTTCCTGGGGGCGGCGGGCGACCTTCCGCCGGAGGAACGGCGCGCGCTCCGCTCGCGCTTCCTGCGCCTGGCGGCGAAGCTGGCCCGGCGCGTGAAGCGGTGAACACCTTTGGGCAGAGCGCCGTCGAACGCGGTAAAGAGGAGCCCGCATGCCCGTCCTGATCGCCGCCCTGCTCGCCGCCTCTGTTCCGTCCCAGGCCGCCCCCGCCAAGAACCCGGCGGCGGCGATCGCCCGGCGCGTGCAGCGGCACTACGAGCGCATCAAGGACTTCAGCGCCCGCTTCGCCCAGACGTCCACGTACCCGACTTTCGGGAACGTGAAGAACGCCACGGGGAAGGTGTTCCTCAAGAAGCCGGTCCTGCTCCGCTGGCAGTACGACGACGGCCGGCTCATCATCATCGACGGCAAGGAGCTGTGGAGCTGGAACCCGGAGGACAAGGAGGCGCAGGTGAAGCGCGGCTTCGGCCCCGACCAGGTGCCCCCCGAGTTCGCCTTCCTCTTCGGCAAGGGCAGGCTGCTCGACCGCTTCGCGGTCCGCTCGGTGCCTCGGCCGGAAGGCCTGCCCGAGGGTGACGCGATCGAGCTCGTTCCGCGCCAGCCGAGCGCCGATTTGCAGAAGCTCGTCTTCGTGGTGGACAAGGCCGGGCAGGTGCTGGCGAGCGTGCTCACCAACGGCCAGGGGGACGTGAACCAGCTCATCTTCAGCGACGTGAAGGTGAGCTCCGGGCTGCCCGACTCCCTGTTCCGCTTCGATCCGCCCAAGGACGCCCACGTGCAGGTGCTGCAATGAAGCGCATCCTCCTCCTCGCCGCCCTGCTCGCCGCCTGCGG
>DASWGI010000306.1:0-3502 GCA_036393835.1 Myxococcales bacterium
GCCTTCCTTGACCGCGAGCGAGAGCAGGTCGCCGGAGATGTTCGAGCTGACCTTGACCGTCTGGTGCGCCTGCAGGTGTCCAGCGGCGGTCACCAGGCGCGTGATGGGACCGCGCTTGGCGACCGAGGTGGTCACCTCGACCGGGGGAGGCGGGCGGGGCCTCAGGCCCTGCACGGTCGCGGCCGCGACCCCTGCCACGACGATCCCTGCGATGATCCAGCGTCCCTTCGTCATCTCGTCCGTCCCATGTCTCTGGAAGTGGAAACGCTACCCACCGGTCGCCCGGCGCAGCGCCGCCTCCGCCTCGTGACCGTCGACCAGCGCGTTGGCGCGGGCCAGCTCGGACTGCGTCAGCTTCAGCTCCGCGTCGCGCACCTCGAGCTGCGTGCCCACCCCGACCTGCTGCCGCGTGCGCGCCAGCCGCAGGTTCTCGCTCGACGTCTGCAGGCTCTGCACGGCGATCCGCGCCTGCTGCCGCGCCACCGCGAGCTGCGCGATCGCCCTCTCCACGTCGGAGGCGACGCCCCGCCGACCGTTCATCAGGTCGTTCTCGGCGAGCAGCACATTGATGCGCGCCTTCTCGACCGCGGCCTTTGTGGCGAAGCCGTTGAAGATGTTCCACGACAGGTTGACGCTGCCAATGAGCTGGCTGTTCTTGTTGAGCATCGGATCAGCGAAGACGGTGAACTCGGGGTTGCTTCGCGAGTAGTTGCCCCCGATTGTCAGCGACGGCCAGTAGTCACCTGTTGCCGCGGCTGCGCTCTTCCGCTGCGCCTCGGCGGCGAACGCGAAGGCCTTGAGGCTGGGCCGCTGCGCAAGCGCCTTCTGCACCGCCTCCTCCGGGGATGGAGGCGCCGACGGATCCTGCTGCATGGCGGCGGGTTCCGCGATGGCGAGCGGCTCGGCCGGATCGGCGCCGATGGTGACCGCCAGGTCCTGCCGTGCCAGCTCGACCTTCGCTTCCTGCCCCAGCCGGTTGATCTCGTCGTTGTCCCGGTTCGCCCGCGCGGCGTAGACATCCGCCTGCGTGGCGCGCCCGCCGTCGAAGAGCCGCTGGGTGAAATCGGCCTGGTCGCGGCTGCGCACGGCGGCGTCGCCCAGGACCTTGAGCTGTCGCTGGGCCCGGACCAGCTCGTAGAACCTCTGCTCGACCGTGTAGAGCGCCGTCAGGCGCTGCTCGTCCACGCCAGCCTCCGAAGCGGCGAGGTTCAAGTCAGCGGCGGCCAGATTGTTCCACCACTTGCCGCCGTCGAAGACCAGCTGCTGCAGCCGCACGTTGCCGGCGAACTGCGTGGAGTAGTTGGTGGTGGTCGCGCCCGGGATCGGCACGCCGCCCGAGTACTGCTGGCCGTTGAGCCGAATCTCGGAAACCGACGCGTTGAAGTCGAGCTTGGGCAGGATCGCCGCGCGCGCGGTGATCAGGTCCTGCCCGGAGGAGAGCGCCTGGTACTGGCTCTTGCGCAGGTCGAAGTTGCGCTCCAGCGCCAGCCGGATGGCCTGCTCGAGCGTGAGCGCGGCCTGCTGCGCGGTACCGGATCCGCCCTGGGCTGCGGCGGCGAAAGCGATCGACGAGGCTGCGAGGGCTGCGCGAAGCACGGTCAATGACCTCCCATGGCGACCTGGGTGAGGAGACGCAAGCAGAGCCAACCAACCAGCGTCCCTATCACGGCGCGCCGCTGGGGTACGTGCCCAGCCGCGACCACGCCGAAGCCGACCAGCAGCGCAGTCCAGAACGAGAAGAGATCGAAGACCGACAGCAGCTTCAGCGCGGCCGGACCTGCCGGGTGTCCCGCCAGCGCGTTCCAGGCGTCCGCCAGGGTGCGCGGCAGCGCGGTGGGTCCGTCCGGCGCGATGGCGGCGTGTTGGAACGTGGCCCCCGCCTCGAGCAGGTTCGCGAGCGCGGCGGGCAGCAGGGCCGCCGCGGCCACCGGCGGGACGGCGCGGCCTTCCGAGCGGCCGCGCAGGAACCAGGAGAGCCCGAAGAGCGCCACGCAGAGAAGGCCCAGCTGCAGCGGCGGCTCGATCAGCGCGCCTGCCACGCGCGTCACTAGATATACGCGCTCGGCGCTCCTGGTGTTGTCCTCGACCTGCCGGTCGCTGGAGGTCTGCAGCTCTCCTGCCTTCTCCATCGCCCGGAGCGTCGCGTCCTTCGCGTCGACGCGCAGGACGCCGGCCCCGGCCGAGAGCAGGGCGCACGCCAGCGCGACGAGCAGCGGCCCGCGCACGCGGCCCGTGCGCGCGACGCGCTCCATGCCCACGTCCGGAGCGACCAGCGCCACCGCGGCGGGAGGGACGCGCGAGTTTTGCGCTTGCAATTCCGCCGTCTGGGCTTCGCTCACGCACACTCCTGGAAGATGGCCGGGTCTGGCCATCTACGAGGGAAACTGCCGCCTATTTCGCACCCACGGCCCCGCCGGAACGCATCCCACCATGTCCACTCCGTGAAAAGCGCAGCGCCGCCCTATCCGGCGGCGACTGATTGGCTTCTCCGAAACTGCGGAGTTAGGATGGCTCGCGATGCGTCGGATGCCGCCCCAGCAAGTCGTCGGGCTCCTCGTGGCCGGGCTCCTCTGCCTGATGGCCGCGGGCGTCGCCACCATGGCGAAGTACGGGCCGAAGCGCGGGCACATCTACGCGGCCCTGCAGCAGGACCAGGACCACCGGTAGACCCTCCGGCGGCGCGCGGCAGAACAGCCAGTCGCTCCGATTACTTCCGCGCGGCGTCCTGCTCCGTCACCTCCTCCGCCTCTCCGGCGCCGGGCTCCTGCACCTTCCCGGCCAGGCGGGCGATCAGGGCCTCGGGGAGTACGCGGGCGCCCGAGAGCGCCGAGACGGCCTCCTCGAGCCTTCGCGCAAACCCGCGGGCAGCCCGGCCCCGGTCGACCTTCATGCCGCCCCGCTCCAGCTCCTCGAGCAGCGGGCGGGCCCCCAGGACGGCCCGGGTGGCGGTCGAGACCAGCCGCTTGCGCACGCTCCACACCGAAGAGCTGGTCAGCTCGCCCAGGACGTCCCCCGCCAGCCGGCGCGCCTCGGCGCTCCGCTGCGGCTCGGTCTCGCGCATCCGCTGTTGCATGAGCTGCAGGCCGGGATAGGTGACGGTGCGGTGGAGCAGGTCCTCGATCTCCGGCAGCACCGATTCGCGCACCAGCACGTCGACCGCGGCGTCCTGCGTAGCCGCAGAGCCACCGAACAGGCGGGCGAGCGCGTACAGCGCGTCGGGTGGGTTTCGCTGCGCGGCTGTAGGGAAGCGTTCGCGGAAGAAGACCAGCTGCTCCATCCACCCCATCGCGCGCGCCGAGCGCAACCGGAACTGCTCCAGCGCGCCGCGCGGCACGCGCAGGAAGCCGTCCGCGTCCAGCGCCGCCTTCTCGTTGCGCAGCACGGTCGGGACCGGCAGCTGCGTGGCGGCGGCGTGCTCCACCTCGACCAGGAAGCAGAGCGCTGACCAGGTCGCCTCCTGCGCCTGGGCGGGCGTTTCGAGCGCCCAGCGGGCGAGCAGCTC
>DASWGI010000307.1:0-1781 GCA_036393835.1 Myxococcales bacterium
GTCGATCACGTCGTCGTGCAGCAACGTCGCGGAGTGCACCAGCTCGGCGACCACCGCCAGCGCGACCCGCCCGCGCGCGCGCCGCCCGGGCGCGGCCGCGCGCGCCGAGAGCAGCGTGAGCAGCGGGCGCACCCGCTTGCCGCCGGAGCGGACCAGCGCCTCGGCCGCCGGGGCCAGCTCGCGCGGTCCCCGCCGGGCGCTGGCGACGAGGAGCCGCTCCAGCCGGGGGAGCCCCTCGGCCGCGGCGGTGACCGGCAGGAGCTGCGCGGCCGAGGGACGTGCCTCGGGCCGCGCGGCCGCCTCGACGAGGTCCGAGAGGCCCGCTGAAGTGAGCGCCGCCATGTGCCTCCGGGCTGCCGAACTTTCAGAATCTTTTGAAGCAATTAACGGTCGCCGGCGCCCCTGTCAACCGCGGACGGGCGGCAGAATGCCGCGAATGGCCGCCTTCCTGCTCACCTGGAGGGGTGCGCATCCCCGACGAGGTGGCCGCGGAGTTGGAGGGCACCTGGGTCTCATTGTCCCTTGGAAAATAGGGGAATATGCTTTCGCGCCCCACAGGAGGCCTTCCAAATGACCGTCCGCACGCTGTTGCTCGCGGCGTTCTCCGTCCTGCTCCTCTCCCCGGCCGCGCCGGCCTGGGACCGGGGCGAAGCGACCACCTTCGCGACGCTTCCGTCGCCGAAGAGGAACCCCGAAGGGCTCACGGTCGACAAGAGGAACGGCGACGTCTACGTGGCCGACTTCGACTTCCGCGGCACCGACTCCGGAATGGGACAGGTGATCGTGTTCAACAAGGAAGGCAAGCTGCTGCGGGTCCTGAACCTGCACGGGGTGGACGGCTCGAGCCCGGCGCTGCTCGGCCTCGACTTCCACCCCACCACCCATGCGCTCCTGGTCATCGACTTCGGAGCGCAGCAGGTGCTGAACGTCGATCCGATGACCGGGACGTCCACCCTGTTCACCAAGCTCTCGCCGAAGGCAGGCCCCAACGCGCTCACCTTCGACGCCGCCGGCAACGTGTACGTCTCGGACTCGTTCCAGGGTGTGATCTGGAAGACCGCTGCCACCGGCGGGGCCGCGACGGCCTGGGCCTCGAGCCCGCTGCTCACCACGACGGGCGACCCGCCCTTCGGCGCGAACGGCATCGCCTTCAACAACGCGCGCACCGCGATGTTCGTGGCCAACACGGGAGACGACACCATCATCAAGATCCCGGTGCTGGCGGGAGGGGCGGCGGGGAGCCCGGAAGTCTTCACCAACAGCATCAACGGCGCCGACGGGCTCATCATCGACGAGCAGGACAACATCTGGGTGTGCGCGAACCAGGCCGACGAGATCGTGGTCGTGGACAAGACCGGGAAGGCGATCGCCAAGCTCGGTGATTTCGACGGCATCGGCGAGCGCGGCGAACCGCGTGGCTTCCTCTTCCCGGCCAGCCTCGCGTTCAGCGGAGAGTTCCTCCTGGTGACGAACCTGTCGCTCGATCTGCGGCTGTTCGACACGCCCGGCACGCCCACCAAGCAATCGGTCGACTCGGCGTGGGCGGCGCAGGTGAAGACGCACACGGTGGCGAAGATCAAGCGGCGCATCCCGCCGGTGCACGACGACTGACCGCTTGTCAGGCCTCGGGAGTTGATGCGAAGAGAGGCGCGTGCGAGCCGCGGCCGCAGTCCTTCTCGCGACCGCGCTCGCCCGCGCGGCGCGCGCCGCTCCGCCCGACGAGCTGTTCGATCCGCTCAAGGCCATCGAATACGACCTCTACGACTTCGCTCCCGAGGAGC
>DASWGI010000308.1:0-4109 GCA_036393835.1 Myxococcales bacterium
TCCAGTCGCAGCGCTTGCCCCACATCGCGTCGAAGGAGAACCCGCCGATCTGCTTGTAGAGCAGCATCTGGTGGAAGAAGTAGCCGGCCAGCGACGAGGTGCCGAACACCTCGATGAACCGGACGGGCGCGGAGGTGCGCCAGCGCCCCTGGAAGCGCTCCGCCGCCATCAGCGCCAGGACCAGGGCGCAGACCTGCGTCCAGCGGCGCGCGTGGTTGGCGGGATTGGTCACCCAGAACTCGTGCGGCGGGTAGACCGCCGTGAGCTGCGGCGTGAGCAGCCAGAGGGCCACGCCCGCGGCGAGCAGGCCGGCGATCCAGCGCGCCAGCGCTCGCGCGTCGCCCGCCGCCGCCGTCGCGCCGGCCGAGGCGCCCAGGTACACGTAGCCGGCCCAGGGGAGCAGCGGGAACACCGAGCCGGTGCTCCCGTTCGCGAGCGCGGCGAGCGGCCCGTGCACGCGCTCCGCCAGCGGCGAGGCGCCGAACGCGACCGCGGCCAGGCCGAGCGCGACCCAGCGCAACACGAGCGGCCGGTGCGCCAGCGCCGCCAGGATGGGCACCGCGATCAGGAGCGAGAGACCGATGCAGTGCAGGATGTCGACGCGGAAGATCCAGCGGGGCTCGCGCAAGAGCGGAAACCACATCCAGTTCACCAGCGTGGCGACGAGCAGCACCTCCCCGAGCCGCCGCAGCGTCTTGCGCAACCGCGGCCAGCGCGCTCCCGCGGCGGCACCTCGCACCTGCACCAGGGCGAGCGAGAACCCCGCGGAGAAGATGAACGCGGGCGCCACCAGCCCGTCGATCCATTGCAGCCGCATCCACAGCGGCCCCGTCCGCAGCTCGGGCCGGAGCAGCGACAACGCGTGCGTCTGGATCATCACCACCACGGCGATGCCGCGAAGCCAGTCGAACGCGAGGATGCGGGAGCTCTGCGCCACCGGGAAGGAGCGTAGCCCACGAGGCCGAGCGGAGCGAAAAAGCCGACGCGTACGCTACCCAGACGGCGACCTCGAGACCTCACCGTCGCCGGCGGGAAGGCTGGACGCGGGGAGGTTCCCCCTCCTGCTTCGCATAGTGCGGCGGCCAGGGCGCGTCGCCCTGCCCCGTCGCGCGCTGTTTCTCGGACAGCTCGAGCAGGCGGTCCAGCGAGCCGGCCTGATCGTCGATCGCCGCGGCCGGGTCGCCGCGCTGCGCGAAGCGCTTCGGGACCGTTGCGAGCGTGAAGTCGGCGGGATCGACGTCCGGCACTTCGCTCCAGTCGAGCGGTGTGGACACGCGGGCGTCGGGGGTGGGGCGTACCGAGTAGGCCGAGGCGACCGTGCGGTCCTTCGCGTTCTGGTTGTAGTCAAGGAAGACGCCGTGGCGTTCCTCCTTCCACCACTTGCTGGTGGCGATGGCGGGCGCGCGGCGTTCCACCTCACGCGCCAGCGCGAGCGCCGCGGCGCGCACCTGCGGAAAGGTCCAGCGGCGCTCGATGCGCACGTTGACGTGCATGCCGCGCGAGCCGGAGGTCTTGGGGAACCCGCGCAGCCCATGCTCCTCGAGCACTTCGCGCGCCAGCAGGGCAACTTCGCGCACGTGCGCCCAGAGGACGTTCGGAACCGGATCGAGATCCACGCGCAGCTCGTCCGGGTGCTCGAGGTCGTCGGCGCGGACCGGGTGCGGGTTCAGGTCGATGCAGCCGAGGTTCACCACCCAGGCGAGCTGCGCAGGGTCGTTCACCACCACCTCGACCGCCGTACGGCCGGAGGGAAAGCGCAGCTCGACGGTGTCGACCCAGACCGGCCGCTGCGCCGGCGCGCGCTTCTGGAAGAAGAACTCGCCCTCCGCGCCGTCGACGAAGCGCTTCATCGCCATCGGGCGGCCGCGCACGCCCCGCACCGCGCCCTCCGCGACCGCCAGGTAGTAGAGGACCAGGTCGCGCTTGGTGTACCCGGCGCGCGGGAAGAACACCTTGTCCGGGTTCGAGATCGCCACCTCTCGTCCGGCGACCTGCAGCAGCTCCTTGCGGGCGGGCACGCAAGCGGCATGCTAGATCATGTCGCCGGGTGGGGCGAGGAGCGCCATGCCAACCTTCCAGTACTCGAACCCGGAAGTGATCCACTGGGGCGCGGGATGCCTCCGCGAGAAGCTCGACGCCGAGCTGCGCCGCGTGGGCGGGCGCCGTGTCTTCGTGGTGACGACGAAGAGCGCGGTGCGGGAGCCGGCGCTCGCGCCGGCCGTCGAGGCGCTGCTGGGCGATCGCTTCGCCGGCCGATTCGCGGACATCGGCCAGCACGCGCCCGCGCGGTCGGTGATGGACGCCGTGCGCGCGGCGCGAGAGGCTCGCGCCGACACCCTGCTTTCGCTCGGCGGCGGGTCGCCCATCGATGCGGCCAAGACGGTGGCGTTCTCCCTTGCCACGGGGCTGGACGTCACCCTCCCCGACGCGCCGGCGCGCGCGCGTGGCGCGAAGCTCGAGCGCACGCTCCCGCACCTGTCCGTCCCCACCACCCTCTCGGTCGCGGAGCTGGCCGGCAACGCGGGGTTCAGCGCCGAAGGCACCAAGGAGAAGGTCGGAGTCGCGGCCCCGGAGCTGCGCCCCGCCGCCGTGTTCTACGACGCGCAGCTGGCGGTGAAGACGCCGCTGGACCTGTGGCTGACCACCGGCATCCGCGCGGTGGACCACGCCGTCGAGACGCTGCTCGCTCCCGGCGACCACCCGCTGCCCGACGTGGCCGCGCTCGACGGCTTGCGCCGCCTGCGCAAGGGGCTGCTCGCCACCAAGGCGAACCCCGCCGACCTGGCGGCGCGCACCGAATGCCAGCTCGGCGCGTGGCACTCGTACCTGCTCCCCGGTCCCGCCGCGAAGGGCCTGAGCCACACCCTGAGCAAGCGCCTCGGCTCGCGGCACGACATCCCCCACGGCGTCACTTCCTGCCTGCTGCTCCCGCACGTCCTGCGCTACCTCGCCCCGCGCGCACCGGAGACGATGAAGCGCATCGCCGAGGCGCTCGAAGCGCCCACCGCGGCGGAGGGCGTGGCCCGGCTCGTGGCACAGCTCGATCTCCCCCGCCATCTCGCCGAGTACCGCCTCTCCGACGACGACCTGCGCGAGGCCGTGCGCCCCGTCGCGAACGCGGAGCGCTCCGAGCAGGACCTCCTCGGCATCCTCCGCGCCGCGCTCTGAGCGCGCTCGGGCCTATCGCCGGCGCCCGCCCGAGGCGAGATCGCAGACGAACAGCTCGCGGGCCGGCGGAAACTCCACGATGCCGATCTGCTCCAGCCGGCCGTGAAGCGGCATCGACGCCGGCGGAAGAAGGGCCCAGGTCACCCCGAGCGTGGCCTTCCTGCGCGATCCGACGATTGCGCGCGCGATCGTCGAGCGCCCCTCACGACCCAACCACGGTCACGACCAGTTGCCGCTCGTGCGCTGCCCGGCGGTGCTCCCACAGATAGATCGCCTGCCAGGTGCCGAGGAGCAGCTCGCCGTCGCGCACCGGGACCGTCTCCGCGGTGCGGGTGAAGGACGATCGGATGTGGGCCGGCATGTCGTCGGGGCCCTCGGTGTCGTGCTCGTAGTCGGCGTTCTCGGGGGCGATGCGGTCGGCCCAGCGCTGCAGGTCGCGAAGGACCGCCGGATCGGCGTTCTCCTGCACGATCAGCGATGCGCTGGTGTGCTGGACGAACACGCTGCACAGCCCCGTGCGCACGCCGGCGCGCGCAGCGGCGCGGCGGACCTCGGAGGTCACGTCGTGGAGCCCGCGCCCGCGCGCCGGCAGATCGATCTCTTCCTGGTGGACCTTCACTCTCCGAGTCTAGCAGGCACCGCAGGCGCGAGGGGGAGAGCTCCGGTCCGCGGCTCTGTACAACACGTACATATCCGCTCCGGGAGTATCCCCCTCCCCCTGCGACCTTCCTCTGTGCCATGGCGTTCCTCCTTGGTCGGGCAACAGATGCACATCGCGCGCGCCACGTGCGAGCGCGCCCGGAAAGCGGACGGGCGGGCTTTACGGCGCGACCGGCTGGTGACAAAGCTGTCGGGCATGGCGCACAAGCTTCCCATGATCGAGGTCGGCTTCCACGTCTTTCCGGAGGGCGGCGACGAAGAGGTCGGCGCGGTGCGCGAGG